>NZ_CP013650.1:312773-625547 GCF_001466725.1 Lacimicrobium alkaliphilum | reverse complement strand
TTTTATGGTGGCCTGGTTCGCCGGTATTTTTTATCTGCCCAGGCTGTTTGTGTACCACGCCGAAACCAAAGATCAGGCCACCCGCGACACTTTTAAGATAATGGAGCGGCGCCTTTGGTGGTTTGTGACCCCTTTTGCCCTGCTCACCCTGGTATTCGGTCTGGGCCTGATCCACCTTTATGGTATGCAGTGGCTGAAAGTCTCAGTCTGGCTGCATATCAAACTGGCTCTGGTAGCCCTGCTCTACGGCTATCATTTCTATCTGTACAAACTACTGAAAGACTTTGGCGCAGACAATAACCGCCATTCCCCAAAATTCTACCGTATTCTTAACGAAGCCCCGGTGCTGGTATTGCTGGCAGTGGTGCTGCTGGCCGTGCTTAAACCAGGGTTTTGATGGTGGTTGCTCAAAGCGCAGTGAACCAAAAAGCCGGAAACATCCACAGACTGGCAGAGATGAAGCACAATCAGGATCAGCTATTTGGTTTCATTATGATTTAGCATCGGTGTCAGGTGCCGCATGTTATTCTGAGCTTATGTCATTGAATGCAATCCGATTAAATTACCTTCCGAATCCCGGACAACTGCGCAGAAACCGTGTTCCCCGATAGACATTTTCTCCTGATGTATACTGCCTCCATTCGCTGCCGCGCGGGCGGCTTGCACAGCACAATCATCGCAGCCAAAATAAACCAGCGTACCGCCTGCGCCGGGCGTAAAGCCTTCCATTTTAACCAGCATTCCACCAGCGCCATAACCGCTCATCGGGTCATCTTTATCCATCGGGAAAAACCACATGTCCATATCAATTTCCGGTGTCGGAGATGGCATATTTTCAAGCTTTACATCAAATAATGCTTCATAGAATGCTTTGGCACGATCCATATCTTGTACGTAAATTTCAAAATGAACAACAGGGTTAATTTTCATAATTTTTTCCTAGAGCTTCAGTTTTTGAGTCTTGATTAGTTGTTTAAAGAGCCGATGCCTTCTTCTTTAAGTTTTGCAATTCCTTGCTTCATTTCCTGAATCTGTTCGGCTGAATGTCCCTTCCAGCCGGTTACCTCGCCTACGACCTTAAAGGGGTGAACAGAGCGATAAGATTTTGTAGGGTTACCAGGGAACCGGTTGTCCGTTAAATCGGGATCGTCTTCAATTGGTCCGGTAGGCTCTACCACATAAATTCTCTCAGGCCCTTTTCCGAGCGAAAGCTCGGCTCCCCATATAGCCGCATCCAGTGTCGCGGTCAGAAAAATGTATTTCGCTTTCTTTCCTTCTTCAAAATTCGAGTTATGACCGACTTCAATTAAGCCACCGACTTCGAGCTCAACTTTGGTTCCATGAAAAAATGTCTGTGCAAAAGGACTCGCCTTAAGTTTCTGATTTTTACTCATCTCATCACTTCTTTTTGTAAGCTTCTGTTGAATTATTCCCCAGGTAATCCGCTAACTGAGCATCGAATGCACGCTTAAAGGCGGGTCGGTCTTCGCCACGAGCAACGTAAGCGATAAGATTTGGATACTCACTCAGTAAAGTTGAACCGGCTAACCGTCGCAGGACTTGTACCATCAGAAGATCTGCTGCACTGAACTCGCCGTCGAGCCAATCGGATTCACCAAGCTGGCCAGACAACTCACTTAACCTACGACGAACAATATTTTCGACCACACTTTTCCACTGCACGTATCCATCTACATCACGCCCGGAAAAAGAGATTGTTTCGCGATGCACGATGGGGGGCTCTATGGTGTTAAGCGCTGCAAAGATCCATGTGATTGCACGTGATCTGGCATTAGCTTCATCAGGTAAAAGAATCGTACCGCCATTTGCTATGTGAAAAACGATGGCGCCCGATTCAAACAAGATAAGATCACCTTCTTCAAAGGTTGGTATTTGTCCAAACGGATTGAGCGCGAGATGCTCTTTTTCTTTCATCGCCGCAAATGAAACATACCGAACTGTGTAAGGTCGGCCCACTTCTTCTAATGCCCACCTCACGGGCATATCACGGGCCAACCCTTTGCCACAGTCAGGCGAACGTTCAAAGGTAGTAATTATTGGCCCCACTTCAGACTCCGGTTTTTCATTTCGCAGCGGTTAAATTGTTGGTTTGCCTAACTTAGTCGAATCCTGGGTATTAAAATCGACAACACCCTTAATGTTGCTTAGCTTTACATAAGAAATTGCATTACTTTGATTTAGATCCACCTTAGCTTGCGGGCCCATCTATTGAGTGTGAATGTGTTCCGACCTAATCAGATTGCCTCATCCCCTGCACATGGATAGATTCGGGTTAACCACGCGAAAACCAGCGTAGTTAAGGTGAATCCAATGCAAAATCCGATGACGGCGCGCCCTAACCCCTCAACCAACGCCTCACCGATTGGCACATCATTTACAATAGCCACACTGACCAATACTCCCTGAACAAGCAGAATTGCCATAAGCCCCATACTAATGATCCTGAGAAAAACGAGCATAAGTGATCCGGCAATTAAGGGCCGATATAACTTGTACCTTGATGCAGCAAGAGCAGGCGGTCCGAACTGCTTAACTACCTGGCTGATTTCTGTATCCGTCAGTTGCCTGCCGAGCTGTATCTCTTTAGCCTGGACCTGATCTTCTAACGCTTCCCGAATCGAAGATGAAATACTTTCCCGGTCCCGATGTGAGAGCCAGAAGTTTACTCTTCTAAGGTACATATCAATGCTATTCATAATTTAATTCTCTTAAGTTCCGCCAGGCTGCCACTAAGTTGTTCGAGTTCCCCAAGGAGAGTCTCCAGCACACTCTCTCCCAGTTCAGTTGAGACATAAATACGCCGGTTTCGCCCTTCCTCTTGACGCCGGGTGCTACTTAGCAGCCCCTGACTTTCAAGCCTTCTGAGCATGGGATACAGGGCACCGGTTTCAATGTCGATTCCCACAGATGCGAGTTCTTCCTGAATGCTCGCACCATATCCTTCTTTACGTAATACAGATAACACTGCCAGAACCAGCGTACCGCGACGAAGTTCAAGTTTAAGTCCGAGAAAATGTGGGTTATCAGAAACATCCATGAGATTCACCGCCCTGTAGAAGAAGTATGAAATGTTCTGGCGACTTCTTCTAAAACACGCGCCACACCTTCAGAAGGCAGTGAATGCCCCATACCATCTATAACGATAAATTCTGCATCAGAAATCGCTTCTGCTACTTCCGCACCAGCATCTGGCGATATCAATGGATCATCGGAGCCGTGAACGACTAATGTCGGCACTTTCACTTTTTTTAACTGAGTGCGTATATCGCCCAATGCCAGCAGAGCAGCTCCTGAGCGTGCTACTCCTTCTGCGCTGTAACCTCTGTCAGCTGCTGTTCTTGCCCAGGATTTAATCTCTGCAGGATCTCTCACAATAGAGGTACCCTCCAGTGCTTGTGCGGCCCTGGCACGATACTCAATGATCTCCTGACGAGATGCCGCAGGAGTCGGGGGCGCCCCCACACTCGCCAGTCGGACAGGATTCACGGGTACCGGATGAGCCGGATTTCCTGAGTTTGCCATCAGTAAAACCAAACCATCCACTCGCTGAGGATTTCTTGCTGCAGTTATAGACGCTATGGTGCTGCCACCGGATGCTCCCATCAAAGTTGCTGACGACAGGTTCAGTGCATCCATTACAGCCAGGAGATCTTGCGAGAGATCCTGCGCGGTATAGGGCAGTAATGGAGCCGTTCCTTTGGCCAATGCCTCAAAGACAGCGGGCCATGCAATTGGAGCGGCTTTGCTGAGGATTGTCGAACAACCCACGTCCCTTGCGTCATAGCGAATCACTTGATAGCCGAGCTTCGTCAGGCCTTCAATAAGTTGCACGGGCCAGTCAGCCATTTGCTGATCTATCCCTCCTACCATTATCAGAGGGCGGCCAACTGAGGCTCCCGAAACCATATAGGCCAAACGGATGCCATTCTTCTCAGTGAACTGAATTTCCGGAGTGTTGCACATCCTGGGGAGACTGACCTCTTCCGACGCCATTAAGATGCCGCCTGGCATTAGAGCCATCAGACATGTGATTAAGAGATTCTTCATTCATTCACTCCATGGTATTTGTAAGGTCAACATAGTGTATATCACACACTGTGTGCCACACAATGCACGACGCACTATAAGTGTCGCTTAAAGTATTGTCAAGACTTCGCGGTACCGATAGCGGGCAAGATAAATGGGACGGTAGGTAGACATGAGCGATGCGGACACTTATTAGGAGCCTGGTCGCTTTCTCCAGAAGAGGAGTGTTAATTAAGACGGTCGATTAAGATACGACCCTTTTTGTTCCGGGGCACCCGCGATACCTTTAAGATAATGGGGCGGTGCCTTCGGTGGTTTGTGACCCCTTTTGCCCTGCTCTACGGCTATCATTTCTATCTTTACCGGCTGATAAAGGACTTTGCCGCCGACAGTAACCGCCACTCCCAAAATTCTACCGTATTCTTGACGAAGCCCCGGTGCTGGTATTACTAGCCGTGGTGTTGCTGGCGGTACTTAAGCCGGGTTTTGATGCTGGTTGCTGAGAGCGCAGTAAACTGAAATTTCTATTTTCACATCAAAATCCTGAAGGGCAGAAATGAGCGATGAGCGGACATTGGCCGGTTGCTTTTGTGGCATAGCCATATAATCAACAATTCTTAGAAAGAGATGATTATTAGCTTTAATACTGCCATTTATAGAGTTGAGGCAGCCTGGTAACTATGGTTAAGGTGATTGTTAAAGGGATATCATTTGGATAAGAAATTCCAACTAAAGCGCAAACATCATCATATTTGGGCGCATTACCTAAAGCATTGGTCATTAGATGATCTGAATGTTTGGTACACGACGAAAAAAGGAAATTATCGTTGTGATAGCGTTTATGGACTCGCTGCTGAAAGAGACTTCTATAAAATAAATTTTTTGAATGATGAGGATGTTCGTTTCATAAGAAATTTCTCATCTAAAAGCCCAGATGAACTTCGTCAGATTCATAATGGCTATTTGAACGACTTCTGCATTGCATCTCGAGCAGCAAAACTTGCAGAGACTATGCAACCCCCAGAGCACATCAAACAGAGACTAGAAGCCTTCCAATATAATGTTTTGGAAAATCTTCATGGTTCTCATGAAACCGATGTAATTGAAATCCTAGCGTGTCTTAACAGAGGCGACATTTCGGTATTTGAGACATCAGAAAGCAGAGTCAAGTTTAAACAGTTCTTTGCAATGCAGATGACACGGACAAAGTCATTCAAGAAGAAGGCCATGAGTTTTGCTGTTGATAGAGAATCGTTTGAGCGACATCCCAACCCTCCATTTTCATTCGAGACGTACAGTCAACTAATGGAAAAAAACTGGTGGTTTCTTAGCTACATGTTCGGAATGAACATAGGGGCTAATCTGACAGCAACCCAGCATGATGATAAACAAGTGTTGCTTATAAATGAGACATCTCAACCGTTCATAACATCTGATAATCCAATAATAAATGTTCACGAGTCAATGAAAAAGATACCCGAGGGACAAGCTCCCCAATATATGGACGCCTTCTATCCGTTATCTCCAAAATATGCATATATGATTAATAACTCTGATCGCTATCCTTCCGGTAAAGTATCTATTACCAGGGACGAAGCCTTGGTATTTAATGTTGAGATGGCCGCGAGGGCGGAAGAGCATTTATTTGCGCAAACAGAATCTCAGTTGAAAGAGGTAAAGAGACTCTGTAGGGAAAGATCGAAAAAGCCCAGAATGTAAGAGTTTAACTCAAAGCGAGAAGCGGACATTGGACTTTCCAACCATACAAGGTAATCTAGCTAGCAAGGAACGCGACCTTGTAAGATTGGCATAATAAACTGTTAAATGGACACAAGCACATGAATAAGCCACACCAGCGCATTGGGTCTATATCAAACGCCCACGTGGGAAAAGACTTTGAGGCTATCGCTCTAGGTGTGTTTGCATCGAAAGGCATTCATCTTGAGAGCGACCTTAAGCTTCCCGTTGGTGTGGCGGAAAACAAGAAGTTGCATGCTTTCGATCTTGGCTGTAAAGAGCAGAAAATCATCGTCGAATGTAAGTGCCACAAGTGGACCGCACCTAATGATAATGTTCCGAGTGCAAAGCTCACTGTGTGGAATGAGGCAATGTACTACTTCTTGGTCGCGCCCAGAGGATACAGGAAGATTCTGTTTGTTCTTAGAAATGTAAGTGAAAGACGGCGAGAAACTTTGGCGGAATACTATGTCCGAACGTATGGCCACCTAATCCCAGAAGATGTAGAAATATGGGAGGTTGACGAGGACGGCCGAGAAGTTATCCAGCAATCATTTAACAAAACCATGCACGCGACAACCGCTTGATGGCGGCGTTAGAATCCGCAGATAGATTCGAGTAAATTAGGCTATACAATGACTTTTCGAATTTCCAACTTTTCAGTCGAAGGTGAAAACCTTACAACACCGAACGTCTATTTATCTAAGAAATGTGTGAATCGTGACGATAATTATTTTACTGTCATCATAGGAAACAACGGTACCGGCAAGAGTCGATATATATCCAGCCTAGTGGAGGCTTTCCGAGATGCTGGTGAAAATAGAAGAAGGATGAAAGTTGATTACTGCCTGAGTTACGTCATAAATAATGAACACTTTCGGATAGAGAAAAAGCATGGCAAAAAAGCTCTTGACAGAAATACAAAAAAAGAACTTTTCGCGGGAAATGGCTTAGACATCCCTTCGAAGATTATTGCTGTTACAACAAGTTTATCTGACAAGTTCTCAAGCGACAATTTCAATAGGCGCGACTACCTAAAAAAAAGAGAATCCATTGACTACAAACGGGAATGCTATACATATCTAGGGCCAAGAAGTACGCCTGGACGGGCGTCAAGTAGAGCTCTAATGGATAGGGCAATGACGACACTAATTGCTAGTGTTGGAGAACAGATTCACAACAGAAGTTATAGGCACATTTTTGACTATTTGAAATATGAGCCAATCGTTAAGTTATCATACGAAATTAGCAGGCCAAGATACTTTCAAGAGCAGGATGGGATAGTGTCAGGAGCTGTTTTCAAAAGGCATCTTGAGGAGTTGTCTGATCGAAGGGGTGGAATGAGAGCAGATATGTTCCGAAGAGAATTAGAGAGTCGTCCTGACCAGTACTGGGAAGATATAGCCAATGCTTATAACTATATTCTTGGTAAAGCTAGCCGTCCTGAAAAGAGATTACAGTTTTCGTTTGTAGTTAATTTCTCGGCCCAAAATGAAAAACGAGAAAACACCGAGATAGTTTTGTTTCATGAAGAGCTTTACTCCTTTTTGGAAGATTTGCGAAAGTTTGATTTAGTTCGAGGTCCATCGATAAATTTGTTTAAAAAAGACGGTGGCGAATTTGACTTTTCAGATGCCAGCTCCGGTGAAGCAAGCATTTTGTCAACTCTTATTGCGTTGATTCCTAATCTAGATAACGATTCGCTGATTGTTATTGATGAGCCAGAAATTAGCTTACATCCTTCTTGGCAGTATAAATATGTAGAACTAATTGATAGATTAATTAGCCAAAAAACTGGCTGTCATGTGGTTATAGCAACTCACTCTCATTTCTTGATTTCAGATTTGCCATTGGGGCGATCACATATTGTTCATTTCAGAGAGGGAAAGAAATCAGAAATTGATGTTGAATATATAGAAGAGGAAACCAATGGTTTATCTGCAGAAGATGTATTGTTAAATGTTTTTGACATGCCTTCAACCAGAAATTATTACTTGTCCAAGAATATCTCTGAAGCTTTGGAGCTCGTAGCAGAAGGGAAAATAAACAGTGACAGATATCAAGAGTTAATAGGTGCCTTTGAAAAATACCTACCTAATCTAAAAAACGTAGATCCTCTAAAAGATGTCATCAAAGCATTGTTGAAATTGGGTATATAGGAAATGTATTCACGAATTAGTGAGCCTTATGAGCTTTCAAGTGATGAGACAAAGATAGTAGATAGGCATTTTCAATCGCATAGTGATTGGGAAAAGTCCGCTTTTGATAATATCAAGACCAAAATTATTGATTACCTAAGACCTAAGCAAGACAATAGATGTTGTTATTGTAGGACAGAGCTAGGGTTTGATATTAAGGCGGTTGATATAGAGCATGTTATACCTAAGTGTCAATATTCTCAATTCACTTTCCACGCTAAGAATCTGGCTCTTTCCTGCCCCGGTTGCAACACATCTAAAGGCAAAAAAAATGTTTTAGCTAAGCCTATCAAACGATACCCACGAAGTGGAACTAATCTGATCATCATTCACCCACACTTTGACGATTACTTTTCCTGCATAGCTATACATGACGATGTAATATATGAAGGGTTGAATGACAAGGGTTGCGAAACTATCAAGCAATGCAAGATATATCGATTGAAAGAAGTGGTAAAAAAGAAAAAAGCGTTGAATGCTAATCAAAACCCGATACAAAAACTAGTTGAAGATATTAGAAATGCAGATGACTCAGATAAAGAGCGACTACTTCATGCGTTACAAACCCTAACAATTGCAAGCAAGGGACGCTCCTGACTTCGCGTCCTTGCTGCAAGCGTTAACGTCCGCTTCTGGCACATAGCCGCCCTTTTTTCTCGATATGCAATCAATAGAGCCAAAAACAAAAGTATCCGGCTGAAATCGGACCTACAGATTGCAGCTATCCTTTGTGTTGTCTTCCCTGCGCCCGGAAAGTCAGAAGCTGAATGCTGTGCGCTGAGAACGGAGCACTTACTACCCAACCTGGCTGTTTTTTTGGGTTTGCCAGCCCATGTGTTAGGTTATGAACTTCGCTCGTAACAGGGGAGTGCCTCGTGGAAAACTTTCTTCAACTATGGAGTGAAGCGGCAATAACCAGTATAGGATTTTTCTGGATGGCCCTGTGGGCCTTTATACTGGGTTATCTCGTCAGCAGCCTGATTCAGGTGTTTATCACACGCTCCCGTATGCAACAGGCAATGGGCAAAGATGGCCCTCGAAGCATGCTCCTCGGTACCTTTTTCGGCTTCATTTCAAGCTCCTGTAGTTTCTCCGCGTTATCCACTACTCGCGCTATATTCAACAAAGGGGCAGGTCTGGCCCCCTCAATGGCCTTTATGCTGGCATCAACTAATCTCGTTATTGAGCTTGGGATGGTGATCGCAATTTTTCTGGGTTGGCAATTTGTAGTCGGAGAATATGTCGGCGGTATTATTTTGATTCTGATTACCTGGGCTCTTATTCGGATCACACGACCAAAACGCTTGATAGCTCAGGCCCGCCAGCAACAGAATGACGAACAAGACGAGGACGAAAATAGTCAGATGCACTGGAAAACCCGGCTTGCCAGCATGCAATCCTGGGAAAAGATCGGGCAAACCTACGTCATGGAATGGCAGATGGTATGGAGAGATGTGCTGATTGGTTTCACTGTGGCCGGTATTATTTCCGCTATGGTTCCACAGAGCTTTTTCCAGACCTTGTTTGTTGGTTCTGCGGGTGAGAATGCTGCCAACCCAGGTTTTCCCGAAGTTCTGGCCCAGACACTGATTGGGCCAATAGCGGCATTTTTCACCTTTATTGGCTCAATGGGAAATATTCCACTGGCGGCTGTTTTGTTTGGGCAGGGAGTAACCTTTGCCGGCGTCATGGCGTTTATCTTTTCGGATCTTGTGGTGCTGCCGGTACTGCGTATTAACGCGAAATATTATGGCTGGAAAATGGCTCTGTACCTGTTGGCCCTGATGTTAGTAGCGATCGTCATCGCCGCCCTTGTGATGCATTACAGTCTTGCTTTTTTGGGTTTGCTGCCTGACTTTACCGCCGTGACGGCACCCGGTGATCGCGAATTTTTCAAACTCAACTATCAGTCAGTTCTGAATGCCATTCTGTTTACCATTAATTGTGTTCTGGTTTGGTTGTGGTACCGGGCGAAGCAAGCTCAGTGTGATCATGATCACCAAGACAGTACATCCCTTACCGATAAGGTTCTTTCTGTGTTCACTCTGCTCGCGTTTGCATGGTTACTGGGCGGAATAGTCATATCCTTTATGTGACTTCCCACCTGATAAGCGCGATAACAGGGTAAATCGCGTATTAAAAGCCTCGAATCAAAACACTGCAACGGGTGAGTTTGCGCAGTGCAAACGCTATTGTGATCTTCTGTTGCCAGAACCGATCAACCCTTCAGATACCCGACGGTGACTGATACCAACCGGATTAACCAACTTTTAAATCTTACCCGATACCCTGTCCCAGAATTCCTGTCGGTGATTGGTTCTTGGAAAAGGTTTATCAGGCACGGGCAGTTCAAGAAAATCGCAGAGCGGTTGCCAGCCTTCTTTTACCTCAAAGACCAATAATTGCCTGGCCGGAATGGTCGCTTTAACCGCTTCATTGTGAGCGATAAAGGCGTCCTTTAGTTGTTGATGTTCAAGGCCGGAGGGAAAGCCGGTTTTTTCAATCACGCCAGCGCACATATCCAGCCAGTCACGCATTTCCTGAGGCGCATCACCTCTGGTGCTCAACAGCGTATAAATGGTGGAGCCAAAACTACTTGCCCAGCTCTCTGGATCGCGGTGAGTTAAGATAAATCTGGCATCGGGGAATGCATCATAGAGTTCGCGGAAATACCCTGCCGTTGGCCAGTCAACCGCACTGTTGTAATTGGCGTAGATGGCAGACCAGTCTGCCTCTCCACGCAATGCATCCTTCCAAAGGGGTACCTGCAAATCCATATTATGTAGCACTTCTTCCATATGATGGCAGGGGCCGAGGCCAAGCTCATTGATTGCCAGTTTAAGTGAATAAGTTCCTGTACGTCCTACGCCTGCGCCGATGATACGCATTGCTTTGCTCTTTTTTGAATGGGTAATTGAGCTTAGCAGTTTATTATCAGAAATCTCTAAGCTCTGAGTGATGTGGGCTGATGATACGCGATACCAGGAAGAGCTTTAAATAGCTGCGAAGACAACGGACATTACTCGATAAGGGATTTAAATAGTATTTTGCGAGCGTCTGAAAGAACGGTCGACTGAAGTCGACCCTACACTTTTAACGAACCTGGCTGGCCAGGTAGAGCGCTTTTTCCAGCTCGACTTCGACACCGGCTAACCAGATGCGCACCAGCCTGGAGCGGGAAACGCCTGTTGCTGAGGCCAACAGGTCGAGTTTCTCCCTGGCCTCTTTGGTGAGTGTCACGCTGGTGGTTCTTAAAGGTTCACAATGCCCTTCTTCAGTTGCCGCCACTGAAGGATGCAGGCGAACGATCTTGTTCAGCCCGCGGGCATAGTTTTCCGCGTCTTCGATAAATTCATCGACACTGATTGCCTCAGGACTGGCCGACGGCGAGCTTTTCTTCAAACTGGCGAAGGTCATGCTTCTCTCCTTTGGCTCGGGCGAACAACTCATCAACTATGGCGCGGATCTCATTGGCAGCTTTGCCCTGAGGTTCATTTTCCATCACCGATAGCCCCAGCTCTTCACTGTCATCATACATATTGCGGCTGAAGGTAACCGAGTTCAGCACCGGGATCTCAAAGGAACGACAAACTTCTTTGGCTTCAATAATGCGCGGCGCCAGCGAGGGTAACGACGGGCACTGGGTAATCAGAAATGCCACATTCATTTTCGGGTTGACCATCTTGCAGGTGGAGACAATGTCTTCCATATGCGGCACGGTTTTCAGATCACGACGTTTGGGGCGCAGCGGGATCAGTATATGGTCGGCCACCGCCATGGAAGAGCGCAGGGCCAGATTGTCCTGCCCCCCGCAGTCAATCACCACATAATCATAATGATTTCTGAGGCTCAACAGCTCATTGCGTATTTTGCCGTATAACTGAACACAATTGATATTGGGCAGTTCTTTGTTGTTATTATTCCGCTCCTGAATCCAGTCAGACGTGGTACGTTGCGGATCGCAATCCACCATCAATACCGACGCGTTGCGCTCGGTACGCAGGTAAACAGCGATATTCTGTGCCAGACAACTTTTTCCACTGCCGCCTTTTTCACCACCAACCAGAATAATCATAACCTTAATCCTCTTGATTCTGACATGCACCGGTGGAAGTTCCTGCCGGTGTCTGATTAAAGTTAAACCAGCCCCGGACTGCAGGCCAGTATCTGCTGGCATGGCAAACCATTATAAGGAATGTAAGTTAATACCTATCATAACAATTTATCCGCACAATCAGTGATTGGTATAACCCCTAAGCCTTGCTAAAATTGCCGCACTTTTGCCGTCCAACAGGTTGCCAGTTAATGAATCAGTTCAGAGGTCAGCATATTCTCTCCGTCAGCCAGTTCGATCCCGACAGCATTGCCGAGATTTTTGCGGTGGCAGACAGAATGCGCCCCTATGCCCATCGCCTGAAACGAACCAAAGTGCTGGATGGCGCGATACTGGGTAATCTGTTTTTCGAAGCCAGTACCCGTACCAGGGTAAGCTTTGGCACCGCCTTTAACCTGCTCGGTGGTGAGGTACGGGAAACTGCCGGTATGGCCACCTCAGCCTTATCCAAAGGCGAATCCCTTTACGACACGGCCAGGGTACTGTCGAGCTATTCTGATATCGTCGCCATGCGTCACCCCGATGCCGGCTCGGTAGCCGAGTTTGCCGAAGGCAGCCGGGTACCAGTCATCAACGGCGGTGACGGTGCCAATGAGCATCCCACTCAGGCACTGCTGGATCTGTACACCATCAGTAAAGAACTACAGTTTCATGGTCACAGTATCGACGGCATGCACATTGCCATGATTGGCGACCTTAAACATGGCCGTACTGTGCATTCACTGTCGAAGCTGTTGAGCCTGTATAAAAATATCCGCTTTACGCTGATCTCTCCCAAAGAACTTGCCATGCCTGATTCGATACTGGAGCTCATCGCGGCAGCGGGCCATTCCTTTAAAGTCACGGAACAACTGGAAGGCAGTATGGATGCGGATATCTGCTATCAGACCCGCATCCAGGAAGAACGCTTTGAGTCACAACTGGAAGCCAACAAGTACCGGGGCCGTTTTCGCCTGAATCAGGATATCTACACCCGGCATTTTCAGTCTAAAACCGTGATCATGCACCCTCTGCCCAGAGACTCGCGGGCCGATGCCAATGAACTGGATAACGATCTCAACCTGAATCCGAATCTGGCGATTTTTCGTCAGGTTGATAACGGTGTGCTGATCCGAATGGCCCTGTTTGCGCTAACCCTTGGGGTGGAAGAGATCGTCGAAAAGTACGACTGCGATGTGCAGTGGTACAGCAGTAAACAAAATCTGTGAGCCTGTAAGCAGGTTCACCGCAATGACGAAGGTATTATGCAAAAATCCATAGAATTGTTTGAACGGGCACAACAACATATTCCCGGCGGTGTGAATTCGCCGGTACGGGCGTTTAAAGCTGTCGGCGGTACGCCGGTGTTTATCGACAAGGCCGACGGCCCTTATCTGTTTGATGCCGATGGCAAGCGCTATATCGACTATGTACAGTCCTGGGGCCCCATGGTGCTGGGCCACAATCATCCGGATATCAAAAAGGCGGTGCTGGCGGCGGTAGAAAAAGGTCTGAGTTTTGGCGCCCCCACCGAGGCCGAAATTCATATTGCCGAACTGGTCAGCAAGCTGGTGCCCTCGATGGATATGGTGCGCATGGTTAACTCAGGCACCGAAGCTACCATGAGTGCCATTCGTCTGGCCCGTGGTTATACCGGACGGGATAAAATTCTTAAGTTTGAAGGCTGCTATCACGGCCATGCCGACTCCCTGCTGGTCAAAGCCGGCTCTGGTGCACTGACATTGGGCGTACCCAGCTCCCCCGGTATTCCTGCTGATGTGGCGCAGCACACGCTGACCGTTGAATACAATAATCTCGACTCCGTGCGCCAGGCGTTTTCTGAGGTGGGCGAACAAATAGCCTGTATTATCGTTGAGCCGGTGGCCGGCAATATGAACTGTATTCCACCCGTAGAAGGCTTTTTACAAGGGCTGCGGGATATCTGTGACGAATATGGCACCGTTCTGATCCTGGATGAGGTGATGACAGGTTTTCGCGTTGCCCTTGGCGGCGCCCAGGCCCATTACGGCATCAAGCCCGATCTGACCTGCCTGGGTAAAGTCATAGGCGGCGGTATGCCCGTTGGTGCCTTTGGCGGCAAACGTGAAATAATGTCCCATATTGCCCCATCCGGGCCGGTGTATCAGGCCGGTACTCTGTCGGGTAATCCGGTCGCTATGGCAGCGGGACTCGCCTCCCTGACTGCTATTCAAAAACCCGGCCTGTATGAGTTGCTGAGTGAACGCACCGAAAAGCTCGCCAAAGGCTTTAAAGCCCTGGCAGACAAGCACGGCATTGAGATGAGCATTAACTATGCCGGCAGTATGTTCGGATTGTTCTTTACCGATGTTGAGCGGGTCACCAATTACCAGCAGGCGATTAACTGTAATCAACAGCAGTTTAATGCGTTCTATCATGGCATGCTGAATGAGGGCGTGTACCTGGCACCCGCTTCTTATGAGGCCGGATTTGTCTCCGCCGCTCATGATGATGAGATCATTGAGCAAACGCTGCGCGCCGCCGATAAAGTGCTGGCGAGCCTGTGATGATTAAGCGACAGGGATTGTCGGGCCTCAGTATGAGTATGACCTGAATCATGATGACGGAGCTGTTTTCCCACCCTGTGACACTGCTGCTGATTGCCACCTGCGTCTTTCTTGCGGTACTGGTGGTGATCCTCGCCAGCCTGCTGCGCCAGGCCAGAGTGGCCTATCGCCGTCCGGTGGTAAAACTGGAGTCCCACATTTTTCAGGCCCCGACCGATTATTCTGTGGGCCAGTCCCCGCATAATGAACAGGCGGCACGCATCAGCAAAACCTTCGAAAAATTCGTGCCGCGCCAGTTTGCCGAGCATTTTGCCAAACATGGTCTGGATACGCTGGAGCTGGGCCGGGCAGACGAAGATGAAGTGGCGATCCTGTTTTGTGATATCCGCGGTTTTACCGGCCTCTCGGAGCGCATGTCACCACAGGAGCTGATGAACTTTCTCAACTCTTACTTTATGCGCATGAATGAGCCGATTCATACCAATGGCGGATTTATCGACAAGTTTATCGGCGATGCCATTATGGCGCTGTTTGATCATCCTGGTGGCACCAATAAAGACAAGGCGCGGGACAGCATCAAAGCGGCACTGGCGCTGCGTAAAGCGGTGATGCAGTACAATCAGCATCGCAGCAACTCAGGCTACCCGCCGATCAATATTGGCATTGGTATTCACTTTGGCCCGGTGATCCTCGGCACTGTCGGCTCTGAAGACAGAATGGACACCACCGTTATTGGTGACAGCGTTAATATCGCCTACCGGCTGGAGTCTCTGGCCCCGCAATATGAAGCGGATATTCTGGTCAGCGCACAACTGCTGGATACCGCAGAGGCCAGAGCGTTATACGAATATCGTCTGATGGACTGGGTGCGGGTCAAGGGCAAGAAAAACCCGGTGGAGATTTACGAGATCATCGCCCATCAGAACGATGACATTAAACAGCAGAAGCTGGCCTGTGCCCCACTGTTAGAAAAAGGCATCGCCCACCGCCGTGCCCGCCAGTGGGATGAGGCCATTGCCTGCTTTGTGGAAGCCAGCCATCTGTGCCCCGGCGATACTCTGCTGAACCACCATATTGAGCAGTGCCAGCTGCTACGCCGCCAGGTGCTGCCCAAAGACTGGGACGGCGCGCTCAGCCTGTAAAATATGTTCTGTAACCGTCCGGCTCAGAGCCTTTCCCTGACCACCTGTGCTGCCAATGGATGTTGTTGACGTTTAAGCTCTCGCACGAATAGCTGTGCAATTCTGCTGGCGCCCTGCAGGGTCAGGTGGGTATTGTCAGTCTTACCCTCAGGAAATTTCTGATACAAATCCGCCGGTACCTGAATAAAATAAGGCTGGCTGTTTACCGGCCCCTGCTGCTGAATAAAGTCACAACTGAGTTTTTGTAAGTCAAAAAACGTCACCTGCTCCTCTTTCGCCACCATTCTGGCTGCCTGTGCATAGTCAGCCAGATTCAGTTTCAGCTCGCCATTTTCATCGAAATGCCGCCTGCAGATGGAGCTGGCCAGCATAGGCGTGGCATCTTTTTCCTGCACCTGGCGGATAAACTGGCGCAGAAAGGCCGGATAATCTTTATCCACCGAGGCATAACGCTCTGGGTCGGATTTTTTCTGATCGTTATGGCCAAACTGGATCAGCACATAGTCCCCGGCCTGCAGGTCATCCAGCAGTGCCTGCCAGCGCCCTTCGTTAACAAAACGCCGGGTACTGCGACCGTTGGCAGCCCGGTTGATCACTTCCACCTCTGGGCTAAGAAAACCCGGCAACAATTGCCCCCACCCCCGCTCAGGGTAGGCCGGATTAACCTTATCGGACATGGTGGAATCACCCACCAGATGAAGCCTCTGTGCAGCGGCCACTGAAAAGGATAATCCCACTGTGAGTACCGCCACCAATACTGATCTGACTAACATCATTTTTTCCTTATCCGTCACTTTAAATTCAGGCTCTTATGCGATATCGATTATGGCACCGGCAAACCCAATCACTTTTGCAGCAATCCGCGCGCCCTGCTGCGCCGCTTCCCGCGGCGAGTATCCGCAGAACCTGGCCGCCATATAGCCGCCGTTAAAGGCATCACCGGCAGCGGTGGTATCCACCACGTTTTCCACCCTGAACACGGGCACAATGCAATGCTGCTGTGGGCTTACCACCTGAATACCCTTCTCACCACTTTTCAGCACGATTTCGCTGACGCCCAGCCCCTGCACGTGGCGAATAATATCCAGACCGTTACCATGGCCATATAAGGCCAGATGATCGTCGGTACCGGGAAAGGCCAAATCTGCCAGTTCATAGGCTCTGTCGGTCCAGGCCCGGGCCTGCTCCACATTCCGCCAGAGCCGGGGCCGGTAATTGGGGTCAAAAATAATCTGACAGCCCCGCTGTCTGAGCTTTGCCACCAGCATCAGCAGGCCTTCTTTGTCTGCATCGGACAATATGCCCAGTGAAATGCCGGAAAAATAAAAACTCTGGCAGTCTTCGAGTTGCTCCTGGCCACTGTCCTGTGCCAGCAATGCCAGAGTGCTGCGCGCCGCAGAATCACTGCGCCAGTAGCTGAAACTGCGCTCACCCTGAGAGTCGGTACTGATCATATACAGCCCCAGGGTCTTGTCCTGCATCCTGTACACCATCCGGGTATCCAGCCCTTCCTGCTGCATCCTGCTCACCAACTGGTCGCTGAGGTTATCTTCTCCCACGGCCGTCAGATAACTCACCTGCTGCTCAGGACTCAGGCGTTTAAGATAAATAGCGGTGTTATAGGTATCACCGGCAAATCCCTGGCGATAAAGCCCCTCTGAGGTTTGCGACAATTCCACCATGACTTCACCAAAGATGATCCGACTCATGTTACCTCCGGCCCAGACGAGGCGGTACTATCTTTTCAGCAGCAGAAGATGTCCTGCCCCGCCAGTTCATAGCAGATCTCCCAGTATCTGCCCCAGACTGTCAGCAGAAAGCGTCGACAGACGCTGATAGCCCTGAGTTAACTGTTCCACAAATACCTGGTTGGCCGACAACTCAGGCACAAATACCTCAGACAAAGCCAGAAACGCCTGTACGTCTGCAGCGGCATTGCCATCACAGCCCCGGGCAACCTCCAGCAATTTGGCTGCCAGCGGATCAGTGAGCTTGGCACCGGTGCGGGCCTTACTGACCAGAAACTGCAACCAGGCGGCCACCCCGACACAAAGCCTGCTAATACTGCGATCCGCGGCCAGATTGTCATTAATGGTTCTGAGTAATCTGAAGGGCAGTTTCTGTGAGCCGTCCCAGGCGATTTGCGACAACATATGGCGGATATGGGGGTTGGCGTAACGTTCAAGAATCGCCCGGCTGTATTGATGCAAGTCCAGCTCAGCCGGAGGCTTCAATGAGGGAATGATTTCCTGTTCGAACAGGCGTTGTACAAAACGCTGTAAATGCGGATTCTGCATCGCCTGATACACGGTTTCATAACCACAGCCCAGCCCCAGATAAGCCAGGGTAGAATGGCTGCCATTGAGCAGCCTCAGCTTGGCATTTTCATAACCGCTGACATCAGCGGTAAAGGTCACCCCGACTTGATCCCAGGGCGGTCTGGGTCCGCTGAATTTGTCTTCAATAACCCACTGGCTGAAGGCCTCACGCTGCACCGGCCACTGATCTTCAACGCCCAGCGCATCCGCAACCTGCTCAATCAGAGCCTCGTCTGTGGCCGGCGTAATGCTGTCCACCATAGTGCAGGGAAAACTTACCTCATCGGCGATTCTGGCGGCCAGACGGGTATCAGATTGTGCGGCAAAGGCGAGTACCGCCTGGGCCAGTTTATGGCCATTGTCGGCCAGATTGTCACAACTGATGATGGTCAGTGGCTCGTGCCCTTTTTCAAAGCGTTGTTTAAGGGCCAGCACCAGTAATCCTATGGCGCTGATGGGAGTACCCGGATTGGCCAGATCATGACGAATATCTTTATGCTCCAGGGCCAGCAATCCCTGGCCATTCAGACAATAGCCTTTTTCGGTCACCGTCAGGGTGACGATATGGGTAGTGGCGGCGGTAAGCCGCTCCATTACCTTTGTACGATCCTCATCCAGTACCAGAACTTCCTTAATCGCGCCGATGACCTGATAACGGCTTTGATGATCCAGAACGGCGAGGGTGTATAAATTTTGCTGCTGTTTAAGGCTGTCACGCAGGCCCTTGCTGCGCATGGAAACGGCGCTGATGGCCCAGTCTCCTCCCAGAGCCAGGGCGTCGTCGGTAAACACCGCCTGATGGGCGCGATGAAAGGCGCCGGGGCCCAGATGCACAATCCCTATGCCAGCCTTTGCCCGGTTATAGCCGGGCACTTTAATGGCGTCAGGTAAATTCGTCAGAGATTGTTGGTTAAGCAACGACATTACCGCTCTCCTTCTGGCATAACTTAGCCACCGGTGGCAAACTCACTGACGATTGCGCTGGGTAACTCATGCATCCCCCAGCTTATATGCCTGCTTCGCCAGTCTGTAGGTTAAATCATAGGCCAGTTCATGGCCTTCCTGCTCGGTGATCCGGTGCTCGGCAATCCACTGTGCCAGAAAGCGACAATCGATACGCCGGGCCACATCATGGCGCGCCGGTATGGACAGAAAGGCCCGGGTGTCGTCATTAAAACCGACGGTATTATAAAAACCTGCTGTTTCTGTGACCTGGTGCCGGAATCTCAGCATGCCTTCCGGGCTGTCATGGAACCACCAGGCCGGTCCCAGCTTAAGACAGGGATAGTGGCCGGCCAGGGGCGCCAGTTCGCGGGCATAGGTGGTTTCATCCAGAGTAAACAGAATAATATTCAGCTTCGCCTCATTACCGTATTTATCCAGCAATGGCTTTAGTGCCTGCACATATTCGGTCTGAGAGGGCATATCTGCGCCTTTATCCCGACCAAAATGGTTAAACACCAGAGGGTTATGGTTACGGTAGGCCCCGGGGTGGATCTGCATCACCATGCCATCCTCCAGACTCATGCCGGCAAGCTCTGTCAGCATCTGAGCCCGGAACAGCTCCTGCTCACCGGCATTGGCCTTGCCGGATAAACAACGGGCAAACAGACTCTCACATTCGCCCTGCGACAGATCCGACGTTGCCGCAGTGGGGTGACCATGATCGGTAGCAGTAGCACCGTGGCGGCGAAATACCTCGCGACGAATACGCAGCGCCTGCAGATAGCCCTGCCAGCTCTGGGTATCCTCACCGGTCATCTCCCCCAGTGCACGAATATTGTCGGCAAAATCTTCTCTGGACGCATCCACCACGTCATCGGGCCTGAAGGTGGTGATCACTCGTTTGGCCCAGGGTGTGCCACTGATATGCTGATGATGGGCAAGGGGATCCAGCGCGCCTTCAGTGGTGGCGATCAGCTCGATATTAAATCTGTCCATCAGCGCCCGGGGCTTAAAGGCATCGGTAGCCAGCTGGCGGGTAATGGTTTCATAATAATGCCCGGCGCTGTTCTCATCCAGCACCTGTGTCAGGCCAAACACCTCACTGAAGACAGTATCCAGCCACATCCGCGATGGAGTGCCGCGAAACAGACGATAATGGCGGGCAAACAACTGCCAGATCTTCAGTGGATCCTGTTCCACCGGCGCATCGTCCTGGCGACCGATCCCCAATGACTCCAGCGGCACACCCTGGCTATACAACATCCTGAATACATAGTGGTCTGGACGGATAAACAGCTCAGTGGCATTGCCAAAATTCTCATCATAGGCAAACCAGCGTGGGTCTGTATGGCCATGAGGACTGACAATGGGCAGGTCTTTAACCTCGTTATACAGACTGCGGGCAATATCCCGCACCCTGGCGTCAGTAGGGAACAGACGATCGGGATGCAATTGCAGGGTCTTATCAGACATGATGACTCCAGTTTTCGTTAAAGGGTGACGCCCCGTTTCCAGATGGCGATCTCCCGGCATTCATTTTCTTCGTTACGGGTCGGCTTTCCTGAAGCAATTTCCAGCAGTTGACTGAACAATTGGTGCTCCGCATCGTCCCTGGATACGCCATCTAATATCTGACCGGCATTGAAGTCGATCCAGTGTGGTTTGCGTGCGGCCAGATCTGAGTTAGAGGCAATTTTTACTGTGGGCACCGGAAAGCCTAAAGGTGTGCCACGGCCAGTAGTAAACAGCACCATATGCGCACCACTGGCGGCCAGTGCCGTTGAGGAGACGGCGTCGTTGCCCGGCGCCTGTAACAGCACCAGCCCTTTTTGTGACACCGGCTGAGCATAATCCAGTACCTGGTTGACCCTGGCCTGGCCGCCCTTCTGGATAGCACCGAGAGACTTTTCTTCCAGGGTGGTCAGACCGCCGGCCTTATTGCCCGGTGAGGGGTTTTCATACACAGGCTGGTCATGGTCGATAAAGTATTGTTTGAAGCTCTGTACCAGCGAAACAATCTGTTCATATACCTGCTGGTCTCTGGCCCGGTTCATCAGGATCTGCTCGGCACCGAACATCTCCGGCGTTTCCGTCAACAACGCGGTGCCGCCGTTGGCGGTGATCCGATCAGACATCCGCCCCACCAGCGGATTGGCAGTGATACCACTGAAGGCATCTGAACCGCCACATTTCATGCCCAGCACCAGTTCTGACGCCGGGCACGGGGTGCGCTTGTCCTTTGCCAGCAGGGGCAGCATCTGTTCGATGGCCTGCACCCCCTCCTCAACTTCGTCCATGACCTGTTGTGAATTGAAAAAACGCACCCGCTCTTTATCCAGCTCGCCAGCCTGTTCGAGTAAGGCTCCAAGCTGATTGTTCTCACAACCCAGGCCCACAATCAGCACTGCGCCAGCATTCGGATGCCCCGCCAGGGCCGCCAGAATAGCGCGGGTGTCTTTCAGGTCATCGCCTAACTGCGAGCAACCATAGGGATGGGTAAAGGCCACAAAAGCATCGGCCTGGCCGGCAAACCTTTGATTGCAGATCTCCGCCACTCTCTGTGCCGTGCGGTTAACACAGCCTACGGTGTTGATAATCCAGACTTCGTTGCGGATGCCGACCTTGCCGTTTTTACGCCGGTAGCCCATAAAAGTGGGCGGGTCCTGTATCTCGTCCGGCTCACTGTTCTGAGGCTGATACTGGTAGGATTGCTGATGCGACAGGCAGGTTTTCAGGTTGTGGCTGTGTATATGTTCTCCGGCGCGGATATCTGTGGTCGCGGCACCGATCTCAAAACCATATTTACGCACCGGCTCACCGCCGCCGATGTTCCTGAGGGCCACTTTGTGTCCTGCGGGGATATCTTCAGCCAGAGTCAGTGAAAATTCTGAGAAAGTCTGTCCGGCCTGCAGATCGCGGCTGGCCACCAGCACATTGTCATTCGGATGAATATGCAAAAGCGCCTGTTGTGTACTCATGAGCCCTGTGCCTCCTGATTACTGAGCACATCACTGACACTGAGCAGGTCTCCGTCCACGCTGACCTGATCCAATGTGAGATTCTCCACATGCTCAATCACGTGCGGTTTATCAACGTTTTCAAAATTACAGTCCGACAGCCGTAACTGACGTATAGGTGCCCGTTCAAAACCGCGGATCATAAAGGCGTGGCGGGCCTGTCTGACCTTCAGACCAGCAATTTCGATATTACGTACCACAGGGTCAAAGTCACCGGCATCGCCTTCTTCATAATGAAAGTTGATTACGATGGCATCGGTAACCTGGCCGACCTCGACATTGCGGATTCGGATATTTTCGATCAGTCCGCCGCGCAGTGAGTTGGTTTTGATACGAATGGCCCTGTCCAGATTCGGGCTGCTCATCTCACAGTTCTCCAGAAAGATATTTCGCGCGCCACCGGAAATTTCACTGCCAATTACGATACCGCCATGGCCGTCACGCATCTTGCAACCTGATACCACCACATTCTGGCAGGGCACATCAATGCGCCTGCCGTCGTTGTTACGGCCGGATTTAAGGGCAATGCAATCATCGCCGGTATCAAAGTAACAGTCTTCAATCAGTACCCTGTTGCAGGATTCGGGATCGCAACCGTCTGAGTTCGGCCCGTGACTGCGACAGGTTACGCCTGTTACCACCACATCTTCACAGAGTACCGGGTTAATCAGCCAGAAGGGTGAATTGGTAATGGTGACCCCTTCAATCAGCACCCGCTGGCAGGAATAAGGCTGCAACAAAGGCGGCCGCAGATAGGCCCCCTCGGCATAATGACGCTGCTGTGGCGGGATACCGCGTTCGGCATCGGCAAACAATTTTGTGCGCGCCGGCCCCTGGGTTTTCTCTACCGGGTCAATACGCCAATGGGCATGGCTGGTTTCGCCTTTCCAGGGCCACCAGGTATTGTCATCAGCCATGCCATCCAGCACACCTTTACCTGTGATGGCGATATTCTGTTGCTCATGGGCGTAGATCAGCGGCGAATAGCTCATCAGTTCCACCCCTTCCCAACGAGTAAATACCGCTGGCAGATAACGCTCAGGCTCGGGAATAAAACCAATAGTGGCATCCTGCGACAGGTGCAGGTTCACATTGGAGCGCAGATGGATAGGCCCGGTCAGATACTTCCCCGGCGGCACAACCACACGACCACCACCGGCTTCATGACAGGTATTGATGGCGGCTGCAAAGGCGGATGTATTATCGGATTTGTTATCACCCAGGCCACCGAAGTCTGTGAGCAGAAAATCCTTGTCCGGGAATTCTGTTGGACGGATCGATTGACGGATACTGTCTGCCTGTTGCCAGTCAGAGGCACTGAAAGGCGAAGCATGCTGCACCTGCCTGGCACATCCAGGCAGGGCGGCACTGACTCCCAGGGCTAGCATGGTTTTTAGTAGGGTACGTCTTTGCATGATGTCCAGCTCCTGTTTCCTGTCAGTGGCCTGTCGCTACAGGTCACAATAATTTCAATATTGACGGCTTCCGGGGAGTAATTGTCACTTTATGCCACCGGTGGCATTGTAGCTAAAATAAGCTTCAACCGTCAATTAATTCAGCGTAACTATTACAAAATATTAACATTAGAAATATTGTCATGGATTCACTGCCAGCAGTGACACCTCAGCGACTCAATTCCAATGCAGCCAGAATAAAAGGCCCGGTGGCTTTGGGATCGTTATCACGTTTTTTCTCATTCACATAATACTCAAAGCTGCCATCACGGTAGGGATCCCCTCCCAGACCGGCCACGGCACAGACCTGTGTCAGGGTGATCTCGCCATCATCATGGTTTTTGATCAGTTCCCCGGTCAGGCCCTCAAAACCTTTCTTTGCCACTGCCATAAAGCGCGGATCCAGATAGCCCTGATTCACCCCACGGGCAAAGGCGTAAACAAACATACTGGTACCGGAAGCTTCCAGATAGTTACCCTCTCTGTCGCCCTGATCGGTAACCTGATACCACAAGCCGGAGTCATGCTGATACTGACTGACGGCTTGTGCCAGACTGGCCAGACTATGTTTCAGAAAGGCCCGATCCGGGTGACCTTTGGGGAACTGATCCAATACATCCACCAGCGCCATGGCATACCAGCCCAGCGAACGGGACCAGAAGTTTGCGGAGGTGCCTGACTGCGGATCGGCCCAGCGCTGCTGACGGCTCTCATCCCAGCCGTGATACAGCAAGCCGGTCTGTGGATCTTTGGCGTGGCGTTCAATCAGGCGAAACTGCAGGGCGATATCATCAAAGCTTGCCTTACCTTCACTGAACCAGTTTGCATATTCGGCATAAAAGGGTGCGCCCATATACAGGCCATCCAGCCACATCTGGAACGGGTAGATTTTTTTATGCCAGAATCCGCCTTCGCTGGTTCGGGGCTGTTCAGAGAGCTGCTGACGCAAAATATGCATGGCCCTGACATAACGGGGATCACCGGTCTGTTCATGCAAAAAGAACAGTATTTTACCGGCATTAATCATATCGATATTGTATTTTTCCATCTCGTAGCCGCGGATCTCTCCACGCTCATCAATCAGCGTATCGGCATACTCTTTGATATATGCCAGCAGCTTCTCATCCGGCTGCTGCTGGTATACCCGGCTCATTGCGTACAGCACCAGCCCCTGGGTGTAGTTCCATTTGGGTTTGGTATAGCCCTCTATTGCCCAGGCCTGTGGATTACGTTTGATTTCCGAAGCGGTCATCTTCTGCGCCCAGTCTGTGGGCTGGCTCTGAGCCAGAGACACTGAACTGAACAGCAATAAGATAACGCACAGCAAAGATCCTGTTAGCGGGGCGAGCATTTTCATATTTGACTCCTGTAAATAAAACAATTGCACGGCCCCGGTAATATTAATTATCCGAGTATGGGCCTGCGGATTCGCGAATGATCAAATGGGGCTTGACCAGAAAGTCATCCCGTTGAACCTGATTGCCATGACTTTCTATGGCCTGAATAATTTTCTGTGCCGCCAGGGTTGCCATGGCGGCGACCGGACGCTGAATAGTGGTCAACGAAGGGATGATCCTGGATGCCAGTATGTTGTCATCAAAACCCGCCACCGATAATTGCTCCGGCACACGAATGTTCATGCTCACCGCCACCCGCAGCACCGCCGCTGCCATTTCATCATTATTGGCAAAAATAGCGGTAGGACGCGGGTTCTGAGAGAGCAATCTGTTAGCACATTCAAGGCCACTGTCGTAGCTGTTGCGCCCCTCTGCAATACTGTCCTGCGTCAGATCCAGGCCCTGGGCCCGCAAACTGTCGCGAAACCCCTCAAGACGCTCTGTCGAAGAGCGATAATTCAGCGGCCCGCTGATAAAACCTATGTGCTGATGGCCAAGGGACACAAAATAGCGCGCCATCTCACTGACTGCGGCGCGATCGTCAGACACTACGATATTGGCATGATCATCCAGATCCACCGAGGCCATGCGCACGTACTGACACCCCTCTTCACGCAGCGCCGCAGCCAGTTCTCTGGACTCCGATACCGGCGGCAATACAATCACTCCGTCGATACGTGAGCGGCGGATAAAGCTCAGACTTTCCTGCACCAGATTCTTGCTCTGATACTGGCAGGGATGCACCACCAGTTCGTAACCCCGGCGCGTACAGATATCCAGTACACCCCGCTGCACCTGATCGATATACAAGGCATCGGGGTTGTCATAAATCAGTCCCAACAGGTAAGAGCGACTGGATGCCAGCCCTCTGGCCTGCTTGTCCGGCGAGTAATCCAGCTTTTCGATCACCTGCTGGATCAGTATGCGGGTTCTTTCACCGACACTGGCTGAGCCGTTCAGCACCCTTGACACCGTGCGCTTGGACACACCGGCCTGTCGGGCTACATCATTGATTGTGGGCTTTTTGTCGCTCATTCGCTTACTCTTTACTGTTCTGATAGGGCGACGTTAATGTAAGCCTGCTGTCATGACAATACTCATGCCAGACTCTGTTCCAGTTGACGCGCCATCTGAAAGGCATCTTTATAGATGCCACAGGCCGCTTCTTTAACCATGGCGGCCACCACAGGTATCTGCGATTTAGGAAAGGCGGTAGCCGGCGCGGTAATACCAATGGATGCCACCACCACACCCCGGCTGTCGCGCACCGGAACGGCCAGACAACGCACATCCTCATGATATTCACGATCATCGATGGCGTACCCCAGTGCCACCACCCGCTGCAATTCCCTGCGCAGCGCACCGATATCAGTAATGCTGTTTGCGGTTCGCTGTTCCAGTGCTTTGTCGGCAAACAGCAACTCCAGATCTTCATAGTAAAGAAAGGCCAGGAACACTTTGCCGGTAGAGGAGCAGTGCATCAGCGCCCTGACGCCGGGACGGCAGGCCACCCTTAAGGGATGGGGGCTGTCAAAAACCTCAATAATCAGCGAGCTGCCATGGTTGGGTACTGCCAGGTGTGCCGTATGCCCCGATTTCAGTGCCAGCCGCTGCACATGCGGGATCGCCACCTGATGCAGGCGGTCTGAATTAATCATTTGCAGCCCCAGATTCATCAGGCCCATGCCGCAGATATATTTCTTACCCTTTTTTTCCACCATCTGCTCTGCACACAGGGTACGCAGCAGGCGAAATACAGTGGTTCGCGGCAGATCCAGCGCCACTTCCAGTTGCACCGCCGTCATGCCATTGGGATGCTCAGTCAACAGCCGGAAGGCCTCACAGGCATGCACAACACTTGGGATAAGATAACGTTCCATAGTTCACTCCTACAACCCGAACAGAGCCGGTAAAAATTCACTCAGCCAGGGCACATAAGTCACCAGCATCAGCACCGCAAACATGGCCAGGTACATTGGCAACAGGGGTTTGATGATTTGCTCAAGACGGATCTTGGCCACTGCGCAGGTCACAAACAGCACACTGCCCACCGGCGGCGAACAGAGCCCGATAGAAAGGTTCAGCACCAGCATAATACCGAACTGCAGCTGCGACATGCCCAGTTCCATGGCCACCGGCATAAAGATGGGGGTGAAGATCAGCACTGCCGGAGTCATGTCCAGAAAGGCACCCACCACAATCAGTACCAGATTAATCAGCAGCAGAATTATCAGAGGATTATCGCTCAGGGTCAGCAATGCATCACTCAGGGTCTGGGGAATATTCTCATAGGCCAGTAACCAGGACATGGCCGAGGACGTGCCGATCAGCAACATCACAATGGCCGTGGTCTCGGCAGATTTGAGTAAAATCCCGGGCAGATCCTGAACCCTGACTTCACGGTAAATCCCCACCGATAACAACAAGGAATACAGCACCGCAATGGCGCCGGCCTCAGTGGCAGTGAATACACCGCCTATAATGCCGCCAATGACAAGAAAGATAAGAAATAAACTGGGCAGCGCCGCCAGCACCCTGGGTACAACCAGAGACAAAGGCAGGCGGTCACCAAGGGGATAATTGTGCCGTTTTGCGTATACCACTGACACCAGCATCAGCGACAAGCCCACCAGTATTCCGGGCAGATATCCGGCCATAAACAGTGCCGCAATAGACACTCCGCCGCTGGCAATGGCATAGATGATCAGAATATTACTGGGTGGGATCAGCATGCCGGTAGTGGCAGCGGCAGCGGTTACCGCGGCACTGAACCCCGGGTTGTAACCCTTTTTCTGCATTTCCGGCAACATAAAGCTGCCGATGGCAGAGCAGGCAGCCACCGAGGAACCAGAGATGGCACCGAATAACATACAGGACAACACATTCACCAGCGCCAGTCCGCCGGGCAGCGCGCCGATCAGGGCCATGGCACATTCAATCAGTCGTTTGGCGATGCCTCCACGGCCCATTAACAGCCCGGACAGGATAAAAAACGGAATGGCCAGTAGCGCGAAACTGTCGATGCCTCCGGCGACCCGCTGTGCGATAGTGGTTGCGGCCGGTTGCAAGTCCATGCTCATCAGCAGTGTCACCAACGTTGCCAGCCCTATGCTCACCGAGATAGGTACATTGGCAATCAACAGCAAGAAGAACAGCCCCAGCAGAACCAATGCGGTCATTTCCATGGATCATCCTCCCAGGGGTGATCACTGAGCAACAGCCCGAGGTGATAAATCCCGTAAAATATGATTAACGCGCCGGACAGTGGCAGTACGGCATAGACATAGCCCACTTTGACACCCAGGGACGCAGAGATCTGTTCCAGCTCCAGAGTTAACATCACCAGGTGGCTGCCGCCATAGAGCAGGGCCACGGCACAAAAACAGATAACCAGCAGTTCCACTGCAATTCTGGCAACTTTCTTTTTCGCCGGTGGCAACCCGGAAACCAGCAGATTCAGACCAATATGGGCGCGGGTCCGGTAGGCATAAGCCGCTCCCAGCAAACCGATCCAAATCAGCAGATAACGGGATAACTCTTCCATCCCCGAACTCGGATCCCGCAACAAATAACGAGAGAGGACCTGCCAGCTGACCGCCAGCAAAATACCACTCATGGCCGCTATCAGCGTCCATTGCAGGCATTTGTCCACCCATTTGATCAATTCCTTCATGCTGACTCCTACATCTGCTTGATACGTTGGATTAACCGGCCCACTTCGGTATCAGCCAGCGAGGCATGAAAAGGCGCCACAGCTTCCCGAAATGCCTGCTTGTCAGGATAAATCACTTCCACACCGGCGGCTTTCACCGCCTCAAGGGCTTCATCGGATGCCTGCTGCCAGAGCGACTTCTGATACTCCACTGAATCGGCCATGGCCTGCTCCACCCAGCCTTGCTGCTCGGGCGTGAGTCCGTCCCACACTGCTTTACTGGCCAGGATCACGTCCGGCACAGAGGTGTGTTCATCGAGGCTGTAGTAACGGGAAATTTCGTAGTGCCGGGAAAGATAGTAACTCGGCGGGTTATTTTCGGCGCCATCCACCACCCCTTGTTGCAATGCAGTATAGAGTTCACCCCAGGACACCGGTGTGGCTGAACCACCCAGAGCCTGAACCGTCTTTACTGCAGTGGGGCTGTTTAACACCCGAATCTTCAGGCCTTTGAGGTCTTCCGGGCTATGCACCGGCACATCATTGGTATAAAAGCTGCGGCTGCCGGCATCGTAATACGCCAGGCCCTTGAGACGCATTTTTTCAACCCCGGATAGGATCTGCTGACCAATATCGCTGTCAAGAACCTTCCAGAAATGCTCGCGGTCACGAAACACGTAGGGAATACTGAACAATTTCATTTGCGGCACAAAGCCCTCTAGGGGACTGGCCGACACTTTGGTCATCGCCAGACTGCCAATTTGCAGCAGTTCCACCATTTCCCGTTCCGAGCCCAGCTGGCTGCTGGGATAAATCATCACCTGCATCTGACCATCGGAATACTGCTGCAGACGCTCACCAAAATGCTGCATGGCTTTGTGTACCGTGTGCTGAGTATCCAGTGCATGGCCCAGGCGCAGTATCACCCGGTCATCCTGGACTTTGCAGGCACTCAGCAGAGTTAAAATCAGCAGGCTCGGTATCAGTTTGCGCACTATCATTCTGTTCACCCGA
The DNA here is from genome assembly GCF_001466725.1 of Lacimicrobium alkaliphilum. Lineage (NCBI taxonomy): Bacteria > Pseudomonadati > Pseudomonadota > Gammaproteobacteria > Alteromonadales > Alteromonadaceae > Lacimicrobium > Lacimicrobium alkaliphilum. The sequence continues at coordinate 595,987 of NZ_CP013650.1, read as the reverse complement.
TTATCAGCGCAGCTGGTCTGGCGGATATTTATCCATGTCGTCATAGTCGAGGTTTTCGCCCGCCATGCCCCAGATAAAGGCATAACTGCCGGTGCCAACTCCGCAATGAATCGACCAGGGCGGTGACAGCACCGCCTGTTCATTGGCAACCCAGATATGCCGGGTCTGTCTGGGTTCTCCCATAAAGTGACAAATGCCCTGTTCAGCCTCCAAGTCAAAATAGAAATACACCTCATTGCGACGGTCATGCTGATGCGCCGGCATGGTATTCCAGACACTGCCTGATTTGAGCCGGGTCAGCCCCATCTGTAGCTGACAGGTTTGTACCACCTTATTGATAATCAGTTGATTAATATCCCGTTCATTGGAGGTCGCCTGACTGCCAAGATGCAAAACATTGGCGTCCTGCTTACCTATTTTGCAGTTCGGATAAGCATGATGTGCCGGCGCGGAGTTGAGGTAGAACCGGGCCGGCTTGTCTTTATCCATTGAGTGAAAGCTCACCTCTTTGTTACCCTGCCCCAGATACAGCGCCTCCTCGCGGGCCAGTTCGAAATGCTCGCCGTCTGCTATCACATAGCCATCACCGCCAACATTGATCACGCCCAGTTCCCGTCTGGCGAGAAAAAAATCCGCCTTAAGGGGATCGATGCTTTCCAGAGACAAAGGCGTTGCCAGCGGAACGGCACTGCCCAGCATAAACCGCTCATAGTGGCTGTACACCCAGTACACTTTTCCCGCCTGCATCAGCTTTTCAGCCAGGAAGGCCTCCCGCAATTGCCCGGTGTCATAGCCTTTCACTTCTTGCTGGCCTATGGCATATCGTACATCGTATTCAGTCATTGTTAATTTCCTGTAATTTGGCAATCCGTTGCATTGAATTCTTTTTTACGGGCGCCTGTTAGCGCGCCAGCCAGCCGCCGTCGACGGCCAGAATATGACCGTTCACATAATCGCTGGCGGGGCTGGCAAGAAACACCGCGGCACCGGCTAAATCCTCAGGCTCACCCCAGCGTCCGGCCGGAATACGTGAGCGGATTTCTTCGTTACGTACTTTGTCCTGCTGCAGAGCGGCAGTATTGTCAGTTTTGAAGTATCCCGGCGCGATGGCATTAACCTGGACATTATGTTGTCCCCATTCATTGGCCAGCGCTTTGGTCAGTCCGGCAATAGCGTGCTTGCTGGCGGTATAGGCGGGCACTGTCATGCCACCACTGAAAGACAACATCGAAGCAATATTAATTATCTTGCCCTGTTGCCGCTGCAGCATGCCACGACCTACTGTCTGGCAAAGGGCAAAGGCCGCATCCAGATTGACCTGTAACACCCGCCTCCACTCCTGCATCGGATAGTCGATGGCCGGGCTGCGGAAAATGGTGCCACCGTTATTGATCAGAATATCGATGCCTCCCCAGGCCCCCTGTGCCTGCTGCGCCAGCTTTTCAACTGCGGCACTGTCAGACAGATCGGCGACGGCCTCTTTGCCCTCACCGCCTGCCGCCCTGATGATGGAAAGCGTCTGTTCACAACCCTTAGCCCGGGAACTGGCACACACTACCTGAGCACCCGCCTTTGACAATGCCACCGCCATAGCCTGCCCCAGCCCGCGGCTGGCACCGGTTACCAGTGCTTTTTTACCTTGCAAAGAAAAACTCGCTTGCATTGGTTGCTCCCTTTTTGCATTCATCTGATTGGGCTTTTGAGATTAACAACGGCCGGGCCGTGTTCAAGAAAACCAGAGAAAAGAATTCAGATATAAAATTTTTTATTCATATTTGGAGATTTTCTCTCAAAGCATTTGAGCTTTTTATTTCATCACCTACTCTGCTCATTACATTTTGTTTACATAAACCCCACAAGGTTTTAAAATTCTTTGCCACCGGTAGCAATTTGTCAACAACTTTTTGCTACCGGTGGCAAAAAATAGCACGAGGCGCCGTACTATTTTTTGCGACGGACTCTGACACAATAAAAGCACTCAAGAGGTGACATATGTATCCTAAATTTCAGCGTAACAAACTACTTAGCTGTATCTGCCTGGTACTGGGCACGCACACTGTACCTTTTGCTTTGGCCCAACAAGCGCCACAGCAGGAAGCCGAAGAAGAAGCCATGGAAGTGATTGAAGTATCGGGCTTTCGGGGGTCGCTCTCCAAAGCCCTGATGACCAAACGCTCATCAGTCAATGCCAGAGAGTCCATTGCCGCAGAAGATATTGGTAAATTTCCGGATCTGAACATTGCAGAGTCTCTGCAACGGGTGCCGGGTGTGGCAATTTCCCGTGAAGGGGGTGAGGGCCGCCAGATTACCCTGCGTGGTCTTGGCCCCTCTTTTACCCGTTCCACCTTAAACGGCATGGAAGTCCCTGCCAGTACCGATGGCACCGACTCAGGTGGTGGTGTCAATAACGGTCGTGCATTCGATTACAACGTGTTTGCCTCGGAGCTTTTTAACCGGGTTGATATTCAGAAGTCTCCCACCGCCTCGATGGAGGAAGGCGGGATTGCCGGTACCGTAGACTTATATACTGCCAAGCCGCTGGATGACACCGGCTTTCACGTTGCCGCTTCTGCTCAGGGTGGCTACAACGATGTGACAGAGAAAACTGACCCACGTCTGGCTCTGATGGTCAGCAATACCTTTGCCGATGACACCTTCGGCGCCCTGTTTTCTGTGGCGATGTCAGAGCGAACCGTGCGTCAGGAAGGATTTGGCACCGTGCGCTGGACCACTCCGGTCAGAGACGGTGGCGGAGTTTTTGCCGATACCAGCAACACCAATGTATCCGGCACTGCCAATGTGGGGGATTGTCAGAACGACGGCGTTGCCGTGGATCCGATAAATTGTCTGTGGACACCGCGTTTACCGCGCCCCGATTTTTTCGGTAATGAACAGGAACGCCTGGGCATGACAGCATCGTTTCAGTATGCGCCCTCTGATGCGGTACTGATCACCTTCGATGCCCTGCAGTCGACACTGGACAACGAACGTACCATGTACAACTTCTTCGAGATGTTCAGAAGCACCTTCAGTGAAATCACCCCTTTAGATATCACTATCCATCCGAATGGCAAACAGGTGCTGGCAGGACGTTACGACGGAATTAAATCCAGGATTGAAAGTCGTCAGCAGATATCATCGACAGATTTCAGCCAGTACGTATTATCCGGTGACTTCTTTGTCAGCGACAACCTCACACTCAAGGCGCTGCTGGGTACTGCTGAATCTGATGCCCGTTCAGAACAATACCGCTACAACATGACCAACAATACGCCCCATGTTTACGGTTTTGATTTCAGTAACAACGCCAATGTACCGACGCTGGAATATGGCTACGACACCAATGATGAAAGCCTGTATGACCTCTCCGATGGCCGTCTGCGCGCCACCGATGTGGTGCGCGACAACGATACCGCCAAACTGGATTTAACCTATTACAGTGATGATGTGGTGATCAAAACCGGGCTGGCATTTAACAATCGTGTGGTCAGTTACAGTGAAGAACAAATCAATGGTTTCCCTGATCAGGCCTCCGCTGTAGGTTTCACGCAACCGCTACCCTATTCCGATTTTGGCAACGGCTTTGACGGCCCGCTGGATCGCTTTATTGTTGCCGACTTTGGCCAGATTGAGTCGCAACTGCTGGACAAAACCTGGTCGCCACGCAGTGCACAGAGCTGGGAAGTGGAAGAAGAAACCCTGGCGGGTTATCTGGAATTTAATTCTGAATATGACATTGCCGATATGATTCTGCGCGCCAATTTTGGTATCCGCTATGTAAAAACAGACACCACTTCTTCAGGGTTTATTCAGCAGGACAAAGTCAGCATCACCAACGGGTACAGCAACTTCCTGCCGGCCATGAACCTGGCACTGGATGCCACCGACGAGATGGTGGTGCGCCTGGGTGTCTCCCGCTCTATGACCCGCCCCAGCCTCAGTTCACTGAACCCGGGTAACCCGTCTTTCTCTTATATTAATGGTACCGTCAGTGCCGGTAACCCGTTTCTGGACCCCTTCGTATCAAACAATGTGGATGTCAGCTTTGAATGGTACTTCGACGACGAAGCACTGTTTGCTGCCACCGTGTTTTACAAGGATATAGAAACCTTTATCACCAGTTCAACCGAAGAGCGGCTGGTTGATCCCGCCTATCTGCCCTTTATCGATAACGACCCTCAGTACGATCCTCAGATCGCACTGGACCCACGTGTAGTGCCCTATACCCACAATGTACCGGTAAACGGGGAAGGCACGGACTTGCGTGGCTATGAACTGATTTATCAGCAACCCTTTACCTTCCTGCCAGAGGGTCTGGACGGTTTCGGGGTCGTGGCTAACTATACCCAGGTGTCATCCGGTGAAATTACCGGGCTGTCTGAGAACTCCTATAACTTCACCCTGTATTACGAACAGGACCAGTATGGTGCCAGGATCTCGGCCAACACCAGGGATGACTATATTACCGATTACAGTGGCAGTAACGGCAACGCCGAACACGGCACCACCGGCCCCACGCACGTGGACTTTACCGCCTTTTATAATCTCAACGAACAGTTGACCCTGACTCTGGAGGTCATCAACCTGACCGATGAGTACGAACGTCTGTTCACTACCGGTGACGGCAGCCTGGACCTGATGCGTGAGTATAACCATACCGGCAGACAGTTCTTCTTCGGTGCCCGTTATACCATGTAACAGGCTATATCCTGTTAACGCCCAGCAGTCTCGCCGTGCTGTTAAGTACGAGCAGGCTGCCGGGCTTTTTTTGTTGAGTGTTGAAGGATATTGTCATGCAAGATTTCAGAATACTTTCCACGCAGCAGCCACCCCGTGTTCTGTACGCCGGACTGCTGGTACTGCTAGCCATGTGTCTGAACTGCGGATCGGCGCTGGCGGATAATATTGATAAGGAGATTGAAGATATCGTCACACAGATTCAGTTACCAGTGATCCCGGATAGAGAAGTCAATGTCCTTGATTATGGCGCCAAAGGAGATGGCAGGCAGAATGACCGGCCGGCAATCATGGCAGCTATTGAGGATCTCGTTGCCAGAGGCGGCGGTAAACTGGTGTTGCCGGAAGGCGTATGGCTTAGTGCCGGGCCGGTAGTACTGCAAAGCAAAATCGAACTGCATTTGCGAAAGGGTGCCAGATTGCTGTTCTCTGCCGATGCCAGCGACTATCTGCCGGTGGTTAAAACCCGCTGGGAAGGCACCGAAATGTATGGCTACTCACCGCTGGTTTATGCCCGGGACGTGACAGATGTGGCGATTACAGGCACTGGCAGTATTGATGGTAACCCTCAGAGCGAATTCCACGACTGGTATCAGAAACAACAGCAGAATATGCAACAACTTCGTCGTATGGGCATTGACCAAACTCCGCTGGCACAGCGCCAGTTCGGCGATGGAACCTATTTACGCCCGAGTCTGGTGCAGTTTATCGGCGCAAAGCGTGTGTTACTGGAGAATTACACCAGTCTGAATTCACCTTTTTGGGTCAACCACCTTATTTATACCGATCACGCCACCGTCAGGGGCATTCGTGTCGACAGCCATTTTTCCAACAATGACGGCGTTGATCTGGACTCCGTCACCTATGCCCTGGTGGAAGACAGTTGGTTCAGAACCGGCGATGATGCCGTAGTCATCAAGTCGGGTCGGGATCGGGATGGCCGCAATATTGCCAGGCCCAGCCGTCATATCGTAGTACGCAACAACGATATGGGTGGCGAAGACGGCATTGGCCTGGGAAGTGAAATGTCAGGGGGCATCAGCCATGTGTATTTTGATCGCAATGTCTTGCGTAAAGGCAAAGCGGCGATCCGCTTTAAAGGCTCGCTGGATCGGGGCGGCCTGGTGGAACATGTCCGGGTAACCAATATGCGCATCGGTGAATTCGATGATTTGTTCTGGTTTCAGCTGAACTATCCGGGTGTCATCGAGGGCGGCCATCCTTCACAGTACCGCGACATCCTGTTTCGCAATATAGAAGTGGAAAAAACCAATACGGTGTTTGAAATTCACGCCTATAAAGATGCGCCACTGACCGATGTGCGGGTCGAAAATGTACATATCAAAGAAGCGCAAACTCCCTTTGTGCTGGAAAACGTGCAAGGGCTCAAATTGGAAAACCTGAGCATTCAGGGGCAGCGGTTTGATGGGCTATTGAACGCCACAGACCGCCAATAAACCAGACTCTCACTGACTGATGGACAGACTTATGATCAATAAAACCTTACTAACCCTGCTGCCACTTGGCCTGTTGTCCGGATGTAACCCTCCGCCTCAGAGCAATGAAAATGGCCGCAACGAGATCACTGTTACCCTGAGCAATCCGGCCGGGGGCAGTGATATAGCACAACTGCTGGATATACCGCTGCCCGCTGGCACAGCTAATGGCCAATACTTCAGAAGTGCAGAAAATCTGATGGCTGCAGCGATAGACAGCAATGGCGATAAACAAGCGGACCGTCTGCGTATACTGGCGACAGTCGCACCGGGGGAACAGCAAAGCTTCAGTCTTGAAGCGGTCTCAGCGTTACCCGACCTGGCCCACGTCGAACTCTCGGTGCGCCAGAATGGTGGCTGGCAAGATAGGGTCTATCAGGCCGATGGCTTCGATTTCGAAACAGTGGACAGCTTTACCTCGCCGCCGCAATTGACGGATCACTCCTACTATCTGCGTTATGAAGGCCCGGGCTGGGAAAACGACAGAATGGGCTATCGCCTGTATCTGGACTGGCGCAATGCCATCGATGTGTTTGGCAAGACCACCCATAAAATGGTGTTGCCAGAGGTGGGTCAGGATGGCTATGACAGCTATCACCAGATGGCCGACTGGGGCATGGATCTGCTTAAAGTCGGTAAGGCACTGGGCTTAGGTGCGCTGGGCCGACTGACAGATAGCGGGGTCGCGCACATGCAGCAGGTGGAGCAAACCCGTTATCAGTTGCTGGAGAACACCTCACTGAATGCCGTTTTTAATGTCAGTTACAACGGCTGGCAGGTGGATAACCAGATGGTTGATGTAAGCACTGACTACCATATTCACGGCAAAGATGGCGCCACCCGCATCCAGGTAAAAACCAGCGAGCCGGTGGCTAGTCTGGTCACTGGTCTGGTCCGGCACGGATTGCCGCTGTTACAGCAACAAGGCGATAAATGGGGTTATATCGCCACTTTCGGCAACCAGAGCCTCGCCGGTGACACCGACAACCTGGGTATGGCGATATTCTACCGGCTGGATCAGGTAGAAAAGCAGATGGATAGCGAATTTGACCATTTACTGCTGTTTAAACCCGCCACGCAAACCATTGAATATCAAATCCTTGCCGAGTGGCCTCAGCATCCTGAGGGAGTTCAGGATCAGCAGGGTTTTGAACAATTACTGCAAAATAAACTGGCGGCGCTGGATTATCCCTTAACCCACGCAACCCCATAAGGTTTAATCACTGGTGGCCATCAGCAACCGGGGCCGCCAGTTTCCCAACACCTTATCTGGCGCATATTCACTTGCCTGCGCAGATGTCAGTTGCGCCCGAGAGCCATTGACGGCGGCGCCGGGGCCATGGCTTTGTGATTCAAAAAAACGCGCATCTGCCGGTGTAAATAACTTACGGGAACCGTCTTTTGCTGTGCCGCCCATGGAAGTCCAGCCCTCAGCGGCAATGTGCTCGCCCATATAAGTCTGGATAAAGACCGTTTTGCCGATGGCATCGGGGTTGGCGTAACGTCCGTCTGCAAAGGTTGTGGTGGGGTGCCAGGGGCGCCCTAATGCCACCGAGCCCTGACCAACCCCCTCTTCAGCCAGCAGGCGGCAATCACGAAAGGTTAGTCCGTAAGGTTGATCAATCAGAGTACTGGGAGCAGTAATATAGCCGCTAAAGTTGCCCGGCTTGTGGCGCGCTCTGGAAATAATATCGGAGTGGGTTATCAGTGCACTGCCATGGCCGAAGATAAAATCAATATGGCCACTGATGCGGCTGTTAACGATATAACTACGCTTGCCCTTTACGTACAGGGTGTCCTGGTACCCTTTGAGAGACACCTGTTCTAACTGTGTGCGATCAGCATTGTCCCCAATATACAGGGCAACTGCCTGTTCACCGCGCACCTTATCCGGATGGTCTTCCGGTAACGCCTCATTGGCCGGATAATCAAAGCTGTTCTCGATAGTGAGATTGGCAATGATCACATCCTTAGCTTCAATGTTAACTGTTGCGGTACGAAAGGTTCCCCAGGTTTGCTGGCTCTCACCCGGCACTGGCTGACCGGCATAACGATCATAATAGATCCGGGTTTGTTGCTGACCCGCCCCGACTATTTTCAGATTATCGGTGGTCACTTGCAGGCGCTCATAATAATCACCCGCCGCGATATAAATAACCGCGCCTGTGGGCAAGGCTTTCACGCGCTGCAGCGCATTATTCAACGATTTCACCTGCGGCACATGAGTGTCGAGGGGCTGATGGCTGACAATCACATCAGGCTCAGAAAGCCAGTCAGGCCAGACAGCCGCCTGCGAATAAAAAGATGCCAAAAGCAGCAGATAAAACACTTTAGTGCCAGCCAGAGTTATTTGCATTTTGCTCATCTTGTTGTCCTTTTTGTTCAGCCACGATGCCAATACCTGAGCATCATGTTCCGCGACAACCGCAAAGGCAATACAGAGGCCCGACAAACAAACACGGATCGGTGAACTTTACAAAAAGTGTTTATATATGAAACCTTTAAGCGCCCCCTTTCGGTTACTGTTGGTTTTACTCCCCTCCAAACAGCTTCTGCCACCAGCTTTTTTCTTTCTTCCCGGGCTTTTCCCGCTCGGCACTGAGACAATCAGCAGGCGCTGGCAGAGCGTCTGTTACCGCCGGCACACTGATACTGCCAGCGCAGCCCGGTTGCACGGGCGTGCCGCTATCAAGATCAAAATGCGCTATGCCAAGCCCCTGCGGGAAGGGGCGGGACAGGGACTTAGGATGACTTTGCTGCAAATAATCCATATACAATGGCAGCGCACCGCTGGCACCGGCAAGCCCGGTATTCTGATTATCATCGGTACCTAACCAGATGGTAGACAGGTGGTGGCGGTCGAAGCCGCTGTACCAGGAATCACGGTAATCGTTGGTGGTACCGGTTTTGCCCGCCAGATGCAATTGTGGAAAACGTTGTTTCAGGGCCTTTGCCGTGCCCTCGCGGGTCACTCTGTTCAGAGCGTAATTGAGCAGATAGACTGCCTTGCGATCGGCCCGTTGTCTGGCACTCTGTCGGTGCTGCCATAGCAATTTTCCGTCATTATCCACTACTGCGCTGATACTGTGCAGGGGAATGTAACCGCCCTCATTGGCAATGGTCTGGTATAGCTGGTTGACCTGCAGTGGTGACAATGACAGGGCGCCCAGTGTCATCGCCGGATATAAGGGCACATCCTGGTGCACACCCAGCCGTTTGATGGTATCGGCAACGGCATCCAGGCCCAGTTCCATACCTAAGGTCACAGTCGGAACATTTAAGGATTCACTCAGCCCCTGCAACAGGGAGACCTGCCCCCGGAAGGTCTGGTCGGCATTCTGCGGTGCCCACAATTTGCCCTCACTGCTTTTCAGCTCTATCGGCATATCGGCAATGGGTGTACCCAAATGATAGTAAAAGGGCTGCTCCAGGGCGGTCAGATATACCGCCGGTTTGATCAGCGAGCCTATGGGCCGCCTGGCATCCACAGCACGGTTAAAGCCCTGATAATGCGTATTCTTGTCCCCCACCATGGCGCGAATGCCGCCACTGGCAATATCTGTCACCACCATGGCACCCTGGAGGTCAGGCAGTTGGCGCTGCTCACTGATACGGGCGATGCCCTTACTCAGTACAGCCTCAGCCTTGCGCTGCGCCAATGGATCCAGGGTGGTAAAAATCTTTATGCCCGCCTCCTGCAACGACGCATCGGGCAAAATGCGCTGCAGCTCTTCGCGCACCTTATCCATAAATGCCGGATGAGTGCTGCGGTTATACTTGCCCTGCTGACGCAGCGTTATCGGCGTTTTCAACCAGGCCTGATAGTGTTGCGGGGCGACATCCTGCTCTTCAAACATCAGTCGCAATACCAGGTTCCGCCGTTCCAGTGCACGCTCCTGATTGCGTCTGGGATTATAATAGGAGGGCCCCTTGATCATTCCCACCAACAGGGCCATCTCAGGCACACTGAGCTCATTCAGCGGGCGATCAAAGTAAAAGTAGCTGGCCAGCCCAAAACCGTGCACCCCGTTGAGGCCATTCTGACCGAGAAAGACTTCGTTAAGATAGGCCTCCAGGATCTCATCCTTGCTGTAACGCAGCTCTATCACAAGTGACATCAGGGCTTCGTTGGCTTTTCTGAGCAGCGTTTTTTCATTGGTCAGAAACAGGTTTTTGATCAGCTGCTGGGTCAGGGTACTGCCACCCTGCACCGCCCGGCCGGCGCTGATATTGGCCATCAGGGCTCTGAGTATTGCCAGCGGGGCAATACCCTGATGCTGATAGAAGTCGCGGTCTTCCACCAGCAGTAACATGGAGATCAATTCCTGGGGCACATCTTCCAGTTGCACCAGCATACGGTCTTCGCCGCTGCTATTGGTAAAACGGGTAACCAGATAGGGCTCCAGACTGACCTGCTCCACCGCCCGGCCATTAAATCGGATATCACTGAGCTCGCCATTGGCAAAAGTCAGCCGGGTCATGGCGGCGGATTCCTCTCCCTCTGCGAACAAGGCCTCCCGGCGATAAAAGTGCAGCTTATTGCCATCTACGGCGTACTGACCACTGCTTTTCACCTGAGCCACCGGCCGGTATGACAACCATTTGAGCTCTTCCACCACTTCTGAAATGCTCAGTTGCTGCCCCCGGCTCAGGGTATAGGGGCGGGCATAGATCTGCGCAGGCACCTGCCAGGTATTACCTTCAAAACGGGCTTTAATTCTGGCATCCAGATACAGACCATAAGCACTCAGACACAGCAAGCCCACCAGCAGGAACTTCCAGCTGTTTCGCCAGCTCCAGATCCAGATTCTGGCGCGCAGGGAAGGCCTCGCTTTGCTGTTGGTGGCACGACTTTTACCTGCGTTGCTCTTGGTGACATTAGCGCGACGGCTTGGCGCCTTGCGGGAAGTGTTTGAAGTTTTTTTCTGTACCATTACATCTTCTTCTTGGTTTTAGTGGTGGCCTGAGCATTGGCCGGATCATCGGGCCAGAAATGCTTAGGGTAGCGGCCTTTCATCTCTTTTTGGATGGCTTTATAGCTGCCGGCCCAGAAGCCTTTCAGGTCGGCGGTTTTTTGCAAAGGCCGCTGCGCCGGTGACAGCAACTCCAGTTGTATTTCTATCTGCCCGCGACCCAGCGTGGGGGTCTCTGTCCAGCCATAGAGTTCCTGCATTCTCACCGCCAGCACCACCGAACCATCATCGCGATAATCCAGTTTGCAGCGACTGCCACTGGGCACCTGAATCTGACCAGGAAACAGCTCATTCAGAGTCTGTTGCTGTGCCCAGTCGAGCCGGTTTTTCAGCAAAGCCACAAAATCCAGCTGTTGCAGTGCCCTGAAACTCGTACAATTATCCAGATAAGGCAGCAGCCAGTTTTGAATATCCTCCAACAAGGCAGACTCACTCCAGCATCCAAGGTCACTTAAGCATGTGGCCGCCAGCCGGGCCCGATGAATAAACTGCCAGGCATTATCGCTCATCGGCAGCCAGTTCAGCCGCTGCTGGCGAATCAGCTCCAGCCAGCGTTGCTGTAAAGCCTCTCCTGACTCGACCGGTACTGGCTCACTGGAAAATATCAGCTTCCCCAGGCGCCGCTGCGCCCTTGCCTGCATCGCTTTTTGTGCAGGCTGCCACTGACAGACAGTTTCTGTGACCATTTGTTCGCTGAACTGTGATATCAGCTGCGCTTCTTTAATCGCCGCAGCCAACGTGATTCGTGCATCTCCTCCTGCACCGGTATTGAGCAGATTGGCTATCACCAGATAGGGTTCTTTAGCGAGGCTATCGTTTTCACTGAGACTGGCGCCGCTGCCTCTGGCCATCAGATAACGGCCCTGGCCCCGGGATTTAGCCACCCTGTCAGGAAAGGCCAGCGCCAGCAACGCGCCCGTATGGCTGAGATCTGCCCGCGCCGGATCGAGCTTACCAGTGCCATTTAGCCGTTTAAACCACACCAATGCCAGCCTCAGAACCGCGTCATCAGGATTACGGCTCAGATAACCCAATCGCTCTTCAATGGCTGCCGTAGAAGATGAGCGAAGTGGGTCTTTACTCTCTGTTAATGCAGCAAGCATACAGGCCAGCCTGAGTTTATCACTGCCCATTTCCTGCGCCCGGATCAGCATATGGGCCAGCCTGGGATGACAGCCCAGATTACAAAGCTGGCGGCCATGGGCGGTGATATGCCCCTGATTGTCCAACGCCTGCAAGGACTGAAGCAGGGCCCGGCCCTGTTCAATTTGCGCATCTGTGGGTTGATCCAGCAGTGCCAACGCCGGAATTTCTGTGCCCCAGGCGGCGGCCTCTAAGATCATCGGCGCCATATCGCTAAGCAATATCTGTGGTGTGCTTTGTTCCGCCAGCCTTGACTGCTCAGCCTGCGGCCACAGACGATAACAGACACCGGGCCCTAAACGGCCGGCACGCCCTGCTCGTTGTGTGGCAGACGCCTGGGAGATACGCACAGAGCGCAGGTGACTGATACCCTGATTCAGATCGAAGCGGGCCACTTTCTCCAGCCCACTGTCGATGACCATATTTATCCCGTCTATGGTCAGGCTGGTTTCAGCAATATTAGTGGCCAGTACCAGCTTACGCTGACCTTGTTGCAGCGGGGCCACCGCCGCCATCTGCGCCTCTTTACCCAGCTCGCCAAACAGGCAGTAGAGGTGACAGTCCGAAGGCAACCTGCCGGACAGCATGTCTGCCAGGCGGCGAATCTCGCCGGCGCCGGGCAAAAAGGCCAGTGCGCTGCCGTCGTTTTCATCCAGCGCCTGTAATATCACGCCCGCCATATGCTGCAGCCAATCCGCGCGGGATGGCGCTGGCTGATAGTGGATTTGCAATGGGTAGCTTCGCCCCATACTCTGAACATTCTGCGCCCGGGGAAGCAGTGTCTGCAACGCTGATTGCTCCAGCGTGGCCGACATCACCAGAAGCCTTAAATCTTCACGCAATGCTGCCTGCACTTCCAGACACAGCGCCAGTGAAAAATCCGCATGCAGGCTGCGCTCATGGAATTCATCGAAGATCACCAGCCCTGTGCCGCTTAGCTCAGGATCCTGTTGCAACATACGGGTCAGCAGCCCCTCCGTAAGGATCTCAAGCCGGGTGGCCTGACTCACTCTGGCCTCACCACGAATACGATAACCCACTGTCTGGCCTACAGACTCACCCAACTGCTGTGCCAGATAGCCGGCAATGGCCCTGACCGCCACTCTGCGTGGCTGCAGCATCAGAATCTTTTTGCCGGATAACCAGGGCAATTTTAATAACTGCAGGGGCAACCAGGTTGATTTACCCGCCCCCGGCGGGGCAGACAGAATAACGTTTTCCTGCTCCAGAGCGCTGGCCAGCCTGGGATAGGTCTCGCTAACAGGTAACGCAGAGGGTCTACTCATTAATACAGCAATAATCCGGGTAAATATCGGAGGCAAAGTTTATCATTTCCCTGTCCGGAAGTGCCTTAAATCAGCAGGATTTTATAACCCACTGTGTCAGCCTCTGGCCGGTTGAATCTTGCCGTAGGTCAGCACACGCCAGCACCACTCCATCGGTCCCATCCGGAATCGCTGTAACCATAAGTGACTCAGCCATAGCTGCAGGGCGTAAAACGCCAACGCCATCAGGGTGGTTTCGGCACGGCCATACTCGCCATAGAGCCCCAGACCATAACCGTAAAACAGCAAGGTAAACACCACCGACTGGAGCAAATAGTTAGTCAGCGCCATTCGCCCTGCCGGGGCAAGATAGGCTACCCATTTAGCACCGCGCAGAAACAGTAATGACAGGCTACCAATATAAGCCAGACATAAGGCCAGATTGGCAATCTGGCTGACGGTGATCATCGCCGCATATTCAACGGTAGGATAAAGGGGATCCAGGCTCTGCCCCTTAACGCCCCAAATCAGTGTAGCAGGAACCCCCAGCCCGTATCCCCACAGCATCAGACGTTTAAATAAGGCCCGGTGAGCTGATAAATCGGCAAACACCCCGGCACGACCAAAAGCGGCACCGATCAGAAAGGCGCCGAATATAACCAACCCGAAGAACAATAACCCGCCATCGAGGTACATGCTATACCACTCATCCATCCGCCATTGCACCGCCTGCCAGTAACTGCCCGAGGCGTAAATGCTGTCAGCCCTGACAATATCGCCCAGCAGCGTTACTCTGTCCTGCTCAAAATCTGCCTGCATCTGTGCCGCTGTCTCAGGAACACTCATGGCTCCCTGTAACGCCAGAACCCCTAACCACAGTATCAGCACAGGGATCACAAAATTGAATGCCAGCCCCCACTTCCACAACCTTTTCACCGGGCTGTTGACAAAAAACAGCAGTAACAGGCCCAGAAGACCGTATAAATGCAGAATATCACCGCCCCAGATTAGCAGCAGGTGCGCCACACCCACCATCAACAGGATGACCAGCCTGCGCAAAAAGAGCATCCGCGCCCCGCGGCCTTTTTGCATGGCCCGATCCATAAACACCACAAAACCAAGACCAAACAGAAAAGAGAACAGGGTATAGAATTTGCCCTGCACAAAAGTGAAGGAAAACCAGGCCACCGCATAGTCCATGCCCTGTTGCTGAGTGTCAAACCCCAGCATGATAGCCTGCAACGGTCGCTGAAAATATTCGATATTCATCAGCAGTATACCCAGCAGCGCAAAGCCACGAACGGCATCCAGCAGCACTATCCGCTCTGCTGAGGACGCAGGTAAAACCCCAGTGTTTATTGTATTGATCATCAGATCATTCCTTTTGAGTTATGCGGATTCAATTCCGTGACGTCCATCAAGGGTTTCAATGCGACCCCGAATAACCTGCGCTTTGTTGCTGATTAAGTTTTGCCAGCCACTGTTCATAGTTTTGAGCCTGCTGTGAATCACCTTCCCTGTATAACAGCTCCACCAGCGTTTTCAGTACCCAGGGCAGATCATCATGGTAGATATCAGGATTACTGTCAGCCAGAGTGACCGCCCGGCGCAGATAACTGACGCCGTCTGCTGCCCGCCCCTTATCCAGGTATGCCCTGGCCATGGCGACTAATGTTGCATACTGCCCGGGGTGCGAAGCATCCAGACTCTGCCATCCGGCCAGCGCCTTTTCATACAATGCAAAAGCCTGATCTGAGGCCTGTTGCTGCTGATGGATCCGCGCCATGACCAGTGCCATTGGCAAGGTTTTCGGATGGGCAATGCCCCAAAGTGCCAGCGCGCCGTTTAGTGCCGCCTCACTCATCTGACCGGCCTGGTCAGTACGCCCGGTCTGCATCAGCAAATCAGCCAGTGTGCTTTTTATCTGCAACACCACGCCATGTTGTTCTCCCACCAGTGCAGGTAAACCTTGCAGGCTTTCACTGAGCAGGGCTTCCGCTTCTTCGAAATGACTTTGCCTGAGCAGCACCCGTGCCAGCCGGTATTTAGACTCGTAAGTGTCCTGATGCGCGTCTCCCAGAACCTGGGTATTGCGACGCAGATACTCCCTGGCCGCTTCTTCTGCTTCACTGTAGCGGCCGGTTTCTTCCAGCAAAGTGGCCAGACTACCCAGATTGTAAAGGGCCAGGTTATGGTTTTCGTGAAACACCTCTGTGCTGCGCCTTAACCCCAGACTGAAATATTCTTCTGCATCCTGATAACGCCACAAAGAGATGTAGTCAGCACCCAGGCTGGTGATCGCCAGCAGCGTAATAAAGCTGTCTTCCCCCAGCACTTTACTACTGGTGGCTAGAATTTCGGTGTGCAGGTCGATGGCCTCCTGTGCACGACCAATATCATTATAAAATCCGCCCAGATTGGTCATCATTCCCAGCGTCTGCTCACTTTCCGGGCCATTGATCTGTTTAGAGATTTCTACAGACTCTTCCAGCAACGGCAGCCTTTCATCATGGCGGTCTGCCCTGCTGTAGGTGTTACTCAGGGATAACAATACTCTGAACAGATCCCTGGGCTCCCTTTGGGGGTGTTGGCGTAATATCGACAGACTCTTTTCCAGATGAGCGATAGCTGGCTGCAGCCGGCCAATACGATAATAGATATCGCCAATTTCACGCCGCACTCTGGCTTCGATCAAGGGTTGCGCACTGAGTTGATGATCGGTTTGCTGATCCAGCTGTTCACTGGCTTTGTCCAGCACTTCACGCAGGCTGACTTCCCGGCCCTGTGATTCATTGGGGCGCAAATCCGTAAACATGCCGAGTAAAAAACGGCTCATGGCCTCGGCCTTGCCCTGCTCCACCTCTGCCACATCGCGCTGTTGCTGGGCCAGATCCCGCTCCACCTCCAGTTGCCGTGACTGCACCCAGATTGCGGTGCTGAACACCGTAACCAGGATCAGCACACTGGCCGCCAGCGCACTGCTCAAGCGGTTGCGACGCAGGAATTTACCGCAACGATAGGCAAAAGAGGTAGCCCTTGCCTGTACCGGCCGGTGCTCAAGAAAATTGGTGACATCTTCGGCCAGCTCCGATGCAGATTGATAGCGCCGCTGGGGCTCTTTGCTCAGCGCCTTCATCACGATATTGTCCAAATCGCCTCTAAGCTGTCGCTGCAGGCCCTGAGGCGTCGCCGCAGGTATGGGAAGATCGCTGTCAGAGCGCGGCATTGTCACGGCAATGCTGGGCGCGATGACGGTATCCTGCAATATCGCCTGTTGCAGTTGATACCTGTTGTTTAGCTCTTTGCCATATACAGGTCTGCCGGTGAGCAGTTCATATAACAATAGTCCCAGCGCATGCACATCGGTGGCAACGGTTATGGTTTCCCCGCGTATCTGCTCCGGGGCCGAGTAGCGGGGTGTCATGGCCCGCTCTTCAGTACTGGTCTGCACTGCCCATTCATCACTGCCGGATTCTGCAAGTAATTTGGCAATCCCAAAGTCCAGTAGTTTGGGCTCTCCGTCAGCAGTCACCAGTAAATTGGAGGGTTTAAAATCGCGATGTACGATCAGCTTCTGGTGCGCATATTGAATCGCCGCGCACACCTTTACAAACAGCCTCAAACGCTGGGGGATGGACAGTTTTTTATCCGAGCAATACTGATTGATTTCGACCCCGTCTACATATTCCATTACCAGATAGGGAATGCCCTCGTCGGTGGCACCACCATCGAGCAAATGGGCAATATTAGGGTGTTCCAGCTCGGCCAGAATCTGGCGCTCTGTCTTAAACCGCTGTAGTAACATTTCGCTGGCAATGGCGCTGGCCCGAATCAGCTTGATTGCCACCTGTTTCTGATACTGATCATCCGCCCGTTCGGCCAGATACACGGCGCCCATGCCGCCACTGGCGATCAGCCTGACAATCCTGTAGGGACCAAGACGCTGACCACAGAGTGTATCAGCGGTCGCAAAAAACTCCTGTGCCGCCCCTTCGATGGGCCGCACCAGTTCAACAGTGTGATCAGCGTGTTGCAGCAAAGACAACACCGCCTGCTTTAATTCGGGTGCATCGGCACAGGCCTGCTCCAGAAACGGCTCGATCTCCCTTTTATCAAGTTCCAGCGCCTGGTGAAACAGAGTTTCCACCCGTTGCCAGTCATGTTGTTCCATTAACGCTTTCCTTTTTCCATGGCCGACAACAAGCTACACTGGCCAGAATAAGCATGCTATTAGTACTTCAGGTTGCGCAAACAATCCAGAATTGCAAACTGCCACTGGTGAGATGCACACGTCAAAGAAAAATAATAAAATGTATGTTTGTTCACACTTATATAAAGTACCTTAAACATTCAAAGCCCTACACAAAAATCGATTTTTCAGCATCTGCATACAGTATTATGAGATTATTCTTTGGTCTTGAACTGACTCCGTCGGTAAAGCTCAGTATAGAGAAGTGGCGTGAGATTAACCTGCCGCCACTGGCAGGGCCGGTGCCTGCGGCAAATTTTCATATTACATTGGCCTTTCTGGGCACAGTTCCCGTGCATCAACAGGAAGCACTTTTAGCGCAGGCGGATCGGCTGACAAACCAGGCTTTCAACCTCACCATTGATCAAATGGGCTACTGGCCCAGACCCAGAACCCTCTGGATTGGCCCCTCGGTGGTGCCTGTTGCGTTAAACAACCTGGCCGGTAATCTCTCAGCCATAGCAGGCAGACTGGGACTGCCTGGAGAGAACCGGGATTATGTTCCCCACATCAGCTTATACCGTAAACAGGCCAGTAATCCTCCTGTCTGTCTGATGCAGCCGGACATCAGTGCAAGCTTCGAACAGTTCTGTTTGTTTGAGTCACGCCCGGGTCGTCAGGGCGTTCAATATCATGTACTGGCGCGCTGGCCACTGGATAGCGGACTGAGTATTCGTGAAAAGCTGGCACGGGGAAAACTGGATTAGAGGACGTTCAACAAGTTCCCAGATAGCAGAACCGGCGGCAAAGTCGCTGGCGATCGCAGAACCTGTCATATATTCTGTGTCGCAATGCTACTGAAATTCACCAAACTACAATTTCATTACTAACAGACGGGTAACCCATGCAACAAACCTTTCGTCTGGTCATTGACTGCCCCGATCAGGTCGGGCTGGTGGCCGCAGTGAGTCAGTTTCTGGCCAATCACAATGCCACCATTATTGAAGCCAGTCACCACACTGATCAGCAGACCGGGCGCTTTTTTATGCGCCATGAAATCCGCGCCGACTCCCTGCCTCTGAGTATCGAGGCCTTCAGAGGGCTGTTTGAACCCATCGCAAAACAATACGATATGCACTGGCGGCTGACAGACTCTCACCACAAACAGAAGGTGGCGCTGCTGGCCAGCAAGGAATCCCACTGCCTGAATGACTTACTGCACCGCTGGCATACCCATGAGCTGCATTGTGACATTCCCTGTATCATTGCTAATCATCCCCACCTTCAGCAGTTTGCCGACTGGTACGATATTCCTTTTCATTGGGTGGATTTTGAAGCACTGGGCAAACAGCAGGCTTTTGCTGATATTCAGAAATTGCTGCTTCACTATCAAATCGATCTGACCGTACTTGCCCGTTTTATGCAGATTCTGCCGGATAGCCTGTGTCAGGAGCTGGCCGGTAAGGCGATTAATATTCACCATAGTTTCCTGCCTTCATTCGCCGGCGCCCGGCCTTATCAGCAGGCCTATGACAGAGGTGTGAAACTGATTGGGGCAACCTGTCATTATGTGACTTCAGATCTGGATGAGGGACCGATTATTGAACAGGAAGTCATGCGTATCAGCCATAGCGATACCGCCGCCGACATGGTGCGCAAGGGCAAGAACTGTGAGAAGCAGGCACTGGCCAATGGCGTGCGTTATCACCTTGAAGACAGGGTGATCATCCACCACCATAAGACTGTGGTGTTCGCCTGAGAAAAATATGCATTGAATACTTGGGGATACTACTGCATAAAGTGCATCAGTATATCTGTGCCCCGGTAGGAATAGGCCAGATGAAGCATATTGCCCTGTTCCATCATTAGTTCAAGCGGCGCCCGGGGTTGAGCAATAAAACCCGGATCATTGCTGGCAAGCAGGCTGATAAAATACCTGCCCTCCGGGTCGACCCATATCTGGCCCTGATAGCTGTAGCTGGCCATATTACCCCACATATCCATAAAAATGAGGTTAGCCTGCCAGCTCCTTTTTTGTTCTGAGTCATTAGCGAAACTGATACTCCCCTGCACATTGGGTAAGGCGACACCAGACTCCTGATAATCGTTGAGCTGCCAATAGCCCTGAGGCATAAAGTGCCGGGGTTGTTGTTTGGGTGGTTCCTTTCCCGTGTTGTCCTGGCCAGTTGATTTTTCTGTCACAAACTCTGATTGCTGTTGCTGTGGCTCAGTAACGATGTGCTGTAATGGGCTGGATGTATCGCCCATGGCGGGTTTGTTTGCCGGCAGAAGCCTGGGCGCTAACAGCAACCCAACGCCCGCCACAATAAGGATAATGGACGGATTACTGACATCCAGTTTGATACCAAAGCCTTCAAGATAGTTCTTGTTACCGTCTTTCTTACCGAAGATAAATAGTCCCAGACCAACCAGAATCAGAAGGGCGCCGGTGACGATCAGGATCAGATCGAAACTGTCCACGATACACTGTCCTTATGCCTAATGCTGCTGATAGCAACTCTCTTTGTCTACGGAACAGCTATGTGAGTCTAAGAGAAGTCAAACCAGTTCACACCGATAGCTGCTCACTTATTGCGGGTAACTATCTGTGTGAATTGACTTAATTGTGGCATAAAAAAAACATACATCAATGAAACATACAATGGCATTGGTTCAGAAACGTATTTGGTATGAAAGGGAGACATTATTATCCGTAAAGGCGGTTTGCTGATCATATACCGCATGGGCGTCATAATGGGTGCGGGTCAGCCTCACTTCGAGGCTGGAAGCAGGCTGTCCCTGCATCAGCTCGGTGGAGAGGATAAAACTGTGGCTGTCTGCCATATCCAGTCTGTCGCCGGTGATAAAAGCCATATGACCACCATCAAGCCGTGCATACCCCAGACCCAGCTCAAACTCTTCGGCCAGTTGCAGACGGGGAATAATTTCATAACCTAAGGTTGCCTGGTCAAAGCTGTTGGCGCAGTCCTGCAGCCCCCTGCGGCTTGTTATAACCTGTGCCGACAGTGACAGATACCGGGTCAGGGGCCGGGCAAAACTGAAGCGCTTTATCTCGTGCTGATAATCTGACACCCCAAGAGAATACTTCTGAACCTGCACCGGCGCGGTCTGCCATGTTTGCTTCCAGATCGGCGAGCTGACCACAGACATATCATTTGCCATTGCCAGCAGCGGACTGAAAAATATAACACCAATTGCGAATCTGAACATCGTACACCCTCCGGATCAGAAACTCAGCATAGCGCACTTTTTAATCAGCTTAGGTAAGGGGGTTGATACCTTAGTATTGTTATGGAGCGTTTGGATTCAAAACTGAGGCGTGAGGCGTCTGATTAGTGCTGAGTGCTGAGTGCTGAGTGCTGAGTGCTGAGTGCTGAGTGCTGAGTGCTGAAAAAGCTTGACATAACACACTAATATATCGATGGTATGCCCCCAGAAAAGTAGACACTGTTTGTAGTTTACTGTTGTTCAAAAGCCATGGGGCTGACTCCGTTGAGTGTCCCATGGCGCCTTACTGTATTGTAATACTCTTCAATATACCACTTGGCCTGTAAATGCGTTTCCTCACGGCTTTGGATCGTCAGAGGGCTCAGCCACTCCTTTTTCATCTGAGCGAAGAAGCTCTCTGTACAGGCATTATCCCAGCAATTGCCTTTACGAGACATGCTAATCGTCACCTGCCGCTTATGAAGCCAGGCGATGACCTTTTCACTGCGATACTGACAGCCCTGGTCAGAATGAAACAGCAGTGAGCTTCCCGTTGGCTGGCGTTTTTTCCAGGCTCCTTGCAGAGCGTTTTTAACCAGCTCTGCACTGTTCAGACAACTGGCCGCCCATCCCACAACATTTCGCGAGTATAAATCCAATACCACGGCAATATAGAGCCAGCCCTCTGCACAGCGAATTTGTGTAATGTCTGAGGTCCAGACATGATTCGGTTTCCCTACCTTAAACTCCCGATTAAGCAGGTTGGGTAACACGGGCATACCGGGCTGGGGTTTCTGATAGCCTGGCTTCATGCTCGCACGGGAACGATAGCCTGACGCTTGTAGCAACCGCTGTACGCGATTCTGACTACAGATAAAACCCTCGTCAACCGCTGCCTTCCAGAGCTTGCGGTAGCCCGGTATGCCCTCTTCCTGTTCGGCTGTCAGTAACAGAAACGCCAGTAACGTCTGGTTGGCTTCTTCTCGCTTACCGGGGACTCTTCTGCACCATTTATAGAAACCGGCTGTAGAGACCTGTAGTACTTCGCACATGAGCGTGACCGGCCAACGTCGGCTGCGGTAACACTCAATGAACTCATATCTTATTTGAGCTTTGTGGCGAAGTACGATTGCGCCTTTTTTAAGATTTCGGCCTCCAGCTTGGCGCGCTCTAATTCCTTTTTCAGGCGCCGGTTCTCTTTCTCAAGTGACTGGTAGCTTTTTTCCGGCCCTTCGTTCTTAACGCTTGTCTCAGTAGACGCATGTGGACGGGTCAACTCGGTTCTCCATCTGGATAGCATACTGGGATGAATTCCCAACTGTTTCGCCAAGGATTTTACCGTATCTGGTGAGCTAATGGACTTCTGTACTACAGATAATTTGAAGTCCACTGAGTAATGCCGTTTAGTCAAGACTTTCATAAACACCTTACCTCTTTGATTAAGGTGTCTACTTTCTTAGGGGCGGATCACGACATTCTTTCATCATTCATCATTCATCATTCATCATTCATCATTCACCATTAATCATTCTCCTATCTCCTGACGGCCCTACAGACAATAAAAAAGCGCCCTAAGGCGCTTTTTTTTCAATCCACAAAACAGATTAGATCTGTGTGGATTTCTCAACAACATCCACCAACATCCAGTTTTTGGTCTTAGACAGTGGGCGACACTCACGTATCGTTACCACGTCACCGACGCTGCACTGGTTGGTTTCGTCATGAGCATGCAGTTTGGTGGTACGCTTGATGAATTTCCCGTAGATCGGGTGCTTCACTCTGCGCTCGATAGCAACAGTGATGGACTTTTCCATCTTGTTGCTGATCACACGGCCCTGCAGTGTACGTACAGTTTGTTCAGTCATTACGCACCTGCCTTCTCAGTCAGAATGGTTTTAACACGCGCAATGCTGCGACGCACGGTCTTCAGCTGATGACTTTTTTCCAGCTGACCTGTGCTGTGTTGCATGCGCAGGTTGAACTGTTCGCGCAGCAGATTCAGCAGCTCTGCGTTCAGTTCTTCCACGCTTTTTTCTTTCAGTTCAGTCGCTTTCATTACATCACCGTCCGAGTTACAAAGGTTGTCTTGAAAGGCAACTTGGAAGCGGCCAGTGCGAAAGCTTCGCGGGCCAGTTCTTCAGGAACACCTTCCATTTCATACAGCACGCGGCCTGGTTGGATTTGGCAAACCCAGTATTCAACGTTACCTTTACCTTTACCCTGACGAACCTCAAGAGGTTTTTCAGTGATAGGCTTGTCAGGGAATACCCGAATCCAGATTTTCCCCTGACGCTTAACGTGACGGGTCAGCGCACGACGAGCTGCTTCGATCTGACGGGCAGTCATACGTCCACGACCAACGGCTTTGAGGCCGTAAGTACCGAAGCTCACCTTGCCACCGGCAATTGCCATGCCGCGGTTACGACCTTTGTGCTGCTTACGGAATTTCGTACGTTTTGGTTGTAACATCTTTAGCCCCCTTGCTTAGCGCTGCGGCCTTTCTTCTTAGGTGTCGGAGCTGGTTGCTCTGTAGCAGCGGGTAAGCCACCCAATACTTCACCTTTGAAGATCCACACTTTTACGCCGATGATACCGTAAGTAGTGTTGGCTTCAGATGTTGCGTAATCGATGTCTGCACGGAAAGTGTGCAGCGGCACACGGCCTTCACGATACCATTCTGAACGAGCAATTTCAGCGCCGCCAAGACGACCACTTACTTCTACTTTGATACCCTTGGCACCCAGACGCATGGCGTTTTGTACCGCACGCTTCATGGCGCGACGGAACATTACACGACGTTCAAGCTGACTGGCGATACTGTCACCAACCAGTTGCGCATCCAGCTCGGGCTTACGTACTTCGGCAATGTTAATTTGCGCAGGTACGCCGGCCAGATTAGAAACGTGCTTACGCAGTTTTTCTACGTCCTCACCTTTCTTACCAATCACCACACCCGGACGGGCAGTGTGAATGGTGACACGGATGCTTTTCGCAGGGCGTTCAATGATGATCTTGGAAACTGAAGCATTCTTCAGCTCTTTGGTCAGGAACTGACGTACCTGATGATCATTGAACAGGTTATCTGCATATTCTTTAGTATTAGCGTACCAGGTAGAAGTCCATGGTTTACTGATACCCAGGCGAATACCTGTAGGATGTACCTTCTGTCCCATAATCTACTCCTAGTTATCAGCCACAACCACAGTGATGTGACTGCTACGCTTAAATATCCGATCCGCACGGCCTTTAGCTCTTGGCTTAATCCGTTTCATGGTCGGGCCTTCGTCGACGAAAATTTTCGCAATTTTCAGCTCGTCGATATCTGCACCTTCGTTATGCTCAGCATTGGCGATGGCAGATTCCAGCACTTTCTTGACCAGATCAGCCGCTTTCTTGGGGCTGTAGCTGAGCAGTTCCAGTGCTTTCTCAACGTGCATTCCGCGAATTTGATCTGCAACCAGGCGCGCTTTCTGAGCCGAAGTGCGGGCAAAACGGTGTTTAGCTAATGCTTCCATTATTTCCCCCTTATCTTCTGGCTTTCTTATCAGCGACATGGCCGCGATAAGTACGCGTTGGCGCAAATTCGCCCAACTTATGGCCTACCATTTCGTCACTGATTAAAACAGGAACGTGCTGACGACCGTTATGGACTGCAATGGTCAACCCAATCATATTGGGGATGATCATAGAACGACGCGACCAGGTCTTGATCGGTTTTCTGTCGTTCTTTTCCACCGCAGTCTCTACCTTCTTCAACAAGTGCAGGTCGATGAATGGACCTTTCTTGAGAGAACGTGGCATGGTGAATCCTCGCTATTACTTATTACGACGACGTACGATAAGCTTATCGGTACGCTTGTTACTACGGGTTTTCTTGCCCTTAGTAGGTTTACCCCAGGGTGATACTGGGTGACGGCCACCAGAGGTACGACCTTCACCACCACCGTGCGGGTGATCTACCGGGTTCATGGCTACACCACGAACGGTAGGACGAACACCGCGCCAACGAGTGGCACCTGCTTTACCTAACTGGCGCAGCATGTGTTCGGCATTACCGACTTCCCCGATAGTGGCACGGCAATCAGCCAATACCTTGCGTACTTCACCACTGCGTAAACGCAGGGTCACATACGAACCATCACGGGCAAGAATCTGAACGTAGGCGCCTGCAGAACGTGCCATCTGGGCACCCTTTCCAGGCTTCATTTCCACAGCGTGTACCGTAGTACCTACCGGGATATTGCGCATCGGCATGCTGTTACCGGCTTTGATCGGTGCATTAGAACCGGATTGGATCTGATCACCGGCCTTCAGGCCTTTAGGCGCGAGTATGTAGCGACGTTCGCCGTCTGCATAAAGCACCAGAGCAATGTTTGCGCTTCGGTTTGGATCATATTCCAGACGCTCAATTTTGGCGGCTACGCCATCTTTGTTACGTTTGAAGTCAACGTTACGATAATGCTGTTTGTGACCGCCACCGATGTGACGAACAGTAATGCTACCGCCGTTGTTACGACCACCAGACTTGCTTTTCTTCTCCAACAAAGGAGCGTAAGGCGCGCCTTTGTGCAAATCTGGGTTAACCACTTTGACGACGTGGCGACGACCCGGAGAAGTTGGATTAGCTTTCATTAATGGCATATCTTAATCCCCCTGTTACTCAGCGCCACCGACAAAGTCGATGTCCTGACCTTCTTTGAGCTCAACGTAAGCCTTTTTCCAGTCTTTGCGCTTGCCGAAAGTCATACCATGACGCTTGGTTTTACCCTTCACGTTCACAGTGCGGACGCCGTCAACTTCAACTTCGAACAGTTTTTCAACCGCCTGCTTGATTTCAGCTTTCGTGGCATCTTTAAGTACCTTGAACACAACAGTGTTGCTGTTCTCGGCAGCCAAAGTAGACTTTTCAGAAACATGTGGTGCCAGCACCACTTTCAGTAGACGTTCTTCGTTAATCATGCCAACGCCTCCTCTAACTGCTTCACTGCGTCGGCAGTGATTAACACTTTTTCAAATGCAATCAGGCTTACCGGATCTACACCCTGTACATCACGTACATCAACCTTGTACAGGTTGCGGGCTGACAAGAACAGGTTCTCGTCCAGTTCCTTGGTCACGATCAACACGTCGTTGAGGTTCAGGTCGTTAAGCTTAGCAACCAACTCTTTGGTCTTAGGCCCTTCAACACCGAATTTCTCGACCACAATCAAACGCTCCTGACGAACCAGTTCGGACAGGATGCTTTTGATCGCACCGCGATACATTTTCTTATTAACTTTCTGACCATGATCCTGAGGTTTGGCAGCAAATGCGCGGCCACCGCCAACCCAGATTGGGCTGCGAATGGTACCGGCACGAGCGCGGCCTGTACCTTTCTGACGCCATGGCTTCTTACCACCACCGCGAACTTCAGAACGGGTCTTCTGTGCTTTGGTTCCCTGACGGGCACCTGCACCGTATGCGACAACTACCTGGTGTACCAGAGCTTCGTTAAACTCACGTCCAAAGGTAGCTTCGGATACTTCAAGAGCGCTGTTCGCGTCTTTCAATACTAATTCCATCACTAATCTCCCAGACGTTACGCTTTAACCGCAGGCTTAACGATTACATCGCCACCTGTTGCACCAGGAACAGCACCTCTGACCAGCAGCAGGTTGTTCTCAGCATCCACACGTACTACTTCCAAAGACTGTACCGTCACGCGCTCAGCGCCCATATGACCGGCCATTTTCTTGCCTTTGAAAACTTTACCAGGAGATTGGTTCTGACCAATCGAACCCGGCGCACGGTGAGACAATGAGTTACCGTGTGTCATACGCTGTGAACTGAAGTTCCAACGTTTGATCGCACCGGCAAAACCTTTACCTTTAGAGGTACCCGTTACATCTACCATGGCATTCTCAGCGAAGATTTCGACAGTGATTTCACTGCCCACTTCAATGCCTTCACCTTCAGTACCATTGAGGCGGAATTCCCACTTACCACGTCCGGCTTCGACACCGGCTTTTGCGAACTGACCAGCTTCGGCCTTGTTGACGCGGTTAGCTTTC
Organism: Lacimicrobium alkaliphilum; assembly: GCF_001466725.1. Classification (NCBI taxonomy): domain Bacteria; kingdom Pseudomonadati; phylum Pseudomonadota; class Gammaproteobacteria; order Alteromonadales; family Alteromonadaceae; genus Lacimicrobium; species Lacimicrobium alkaliphilum. Next base: position 568,906 of record NZ_CP013650.1, on the reverse strand, counting down.
TTGGTACCTGCAGTGACCTGCAACGCCTTATAACCGTCGATTTCCTCAGTACGGAGCTGAGTCACGCGGTTAGGCGTTGCTTCGATAACAGTCACAGGAATAGACACGCCATCTTCAGTGAAGATACGGGTCATACCGACTTTACGACCGACTATACCAATCGCCATTGTTTAAACCCTCTCTTGTTAGCCCAAGCTGATTTGAACATCAACGCCGGCAGCCAAGTCCAATCTCATCAAAGCATCTACTGTTTTATCAGTAGGCTCAATGATATCCACCAGACGCTTGTGCGTACGGATTTCATATTGATCACGTGCATCTTTATTTACGTGAGGAGAAACCAATACCGTATAGCGTTCTTTGCGAGTAGGCAGTGGAATAGGACCGCTAACCTGAGCACCAGTGCGTTTGGCAGTCTCGACAATTTCAGCCGTGGACTGATCGATCAACTTGTGATCAAACGCTTTCAAACGAATACGAATTCTTTGATTTGGCATCGACCAAGCTCCAATCAAAAGAACAAAAAAATTCACCCTCACCACCAACTTTTATTGGGGAAGGATGGGTGTAAACTGCTGACCCCCAATCGGGGCCTTGTAGTTCATTTCTACCTGTTACCAGAGTAAAAACGCATGTCCGTCAGGACAAGTGGACGCGAATTATACCTATGTCGGCTTTTTATGCAAGCCACAATGGCAAAAAACTCATGGATTGTGGCAACATAGGTGAATGATGTTGGCCTTGGGCGCCGAAACCACCTAACATGCAAAGTTACGTGTGCCATGGTTTCTTGCGAACAGAAGTTGAACAGACCACAAATTATATGATGACCACTAAAGCCGATCAGCAACTGGAACAAATCAACCAACTGCTGGAAACCCATCAGGAGCTGATGGACGCCTACGAAAAGCTCGAACCCATCATTCTGGATATGTTCGCCGCCGAGCGTATGAGTATTTTCCAGCGACGGCGTCAGCACCAGGATCTGGTAGCCCGTTTTAAGACCGGTAAAGAAGTGCGGGAAATTAAGGTTCCGATAACCCCTCAATCTATCGCCGGTTACGTGGCATTGAGTCAGTTACCCTTGCTGATATCCGATCCTTATAATAAGGAAGAGCTGGCCACCATCCACCCCCGCCTCAGGTTTGCTGATAAATTTGATAAATCCAGTTCCTTTAAAACCCGAAATATTATCTGTGTGCCGGTGATGAATGCCGGCGTCTTACTCGGCGTCATGCAGATAATCAATAAGCAACGGGGTGACTTTATCAGCGAGGATCTGGATCTGGCGAATCAGCTCGCGACTATGCTGGGAACCAAGTTCCGCTATGAGCTTGGCGGCACCAATAAGCCTTTTCAGTATTTAGTGCATAAAAAGTTAATCTCCTCAGGAGATTTGGATCAGCTGCTGGAAAGTTGCCGGGACCCCCGGCAACTGGCGCAACGCCTGACCACAGAATACCGTATCGCCGAAGAAGAGCTTGGTAACGCGCTATCGGTGCACTACCAGGTCCCCTTTATGGGATACCTGCCGGATAAGTATCATCTGTATCAGAGTGACAGCAGACTCAACCTCTCTTATCTCAAGCGCAACTATGTGGCGGTTATTGCAGACGTTTCGGACAATCCTATCATCCTGATGGCCGAGCCCAACAATGCCGCACTTTTGATGGAAATAGAGAGTGCCATAGGCATTAACAGTTACGATATCTGTGTGGCCTTGCCCAATACCGTGTTGCAATACCTTGGTGAAAGCGCCGGGGGCGGCAGCGGGCCCGGCGATATGGATGAGATTCTCGATGAAATCGGTACCAGCGGTGATGATCTTGAAGAACAGACAGAGGAAATGTCTGACGATGCCCCCGCTGTGGTGCGCCTGGTCAGCCGCATCCTGCATGATGCCAAGAAACTTAATGCCTCTGATATTCACGTAGACGCGGAAAAAAGCGGTCCGACCCGGGTCCGTATGCGAATCGACGGCGTGTGCCGGGATATTACCCAGGTGCCGGCATCCCATCACAACGCTGTAGTGGCCAGAATTAAGATTATGGCAAATCTGAATATCGCCGAAAAACGCGTCCCTCAGGATGGAAAACTGGCGGTCAAGATGTCTGGTCAGATTGTAGAAGTGCGGGTTGCCACCATTCCCACTGTGGCAGGTGAAGGGGTGGTGATGCGGATCCTGGCCACCGGCGGCGCCATGCCAATGGAGAAGCTTAATCTGTCGCCCCGTAATAACAAAGCCATCAAGGAAATGATTAAGAAACCCCATGGGATTATTCTGGTAGTAGGTCCTACAGGTTCAGGTAAAACCACCACCTTGCATGCAGTACTGGGAGATCTCAACACGCCGGAGAAAAAAATCTGGACCGCCGAAGATCCGGTAGAGATTACTCAGGCCGGCTTGCAGCAGGTGCAGGTCAGCCCGAAAATCGGCTTTACCTTTGCCAATGCCCTGCGTGCTTTTTTGCGGGCTGACCCGGATATCATCCTGATTGGTGAGATGCGCGACAAAGAAACCGCCCATGCAGGTATCGAGGCCTCGCTCACCGGCCACCTGGTGCTGTCCACTCTGCACACCAACTCTGCACCTGAAACCATCACCCGTTTGTTGGATTTGGGGCTGGACCCGGTCAACTTCTCTGATGCCTGCGTGGGCATTCTCGCTCAGCGTCTGATACGTACTCTGTGTCCAAACTGTAAAGAGACCTATCAGGCCTCTGAGACCGATATAGGCTTTATTAAGCGCCAGTATGGTGAGCAGTATCTGGATGAAATCGACCTCAGTGAACCCCTGATGCTACACCGGGGTAAAGGTTGTGATGCCTGCGGGAATACGGGTTATAAGGGTCGTACCGGCGTCCATGAGCTGTTAGCCATGACCCCGGATCTTCGCGCACTGGTATACAAAGAATCTTCTGTCGCTTTGATGAAGGAGCAGGCCATGAAAGATGGCATGCGTACCCTGACTCAGGACGGCATCTGCAAGATATTAAAAGGTGACACCGATATTGCCCAGGTACAGATAATCAGCGGCACAGAGTAACCGGGACCTAGCGAGTGAATCAGACTTATAGACTGAATGATTGGTATGTGTTTCCGCAACAGTCTGAACTAGCCGTCGCACCGGATGGGCAGAAGATACAGCTGGAATCTCAGTTGATGGCGTTGCTGAGCTATCTGGTTGCCCATCCAGATCAAATAGTCACCCGCGATCAACTCGCCGAGGCACTATGGTCAGGTATGGTTGTCGAAGACAATACCATCAGTAAGGCCGTTACCAGATTACGCCAGGTGCTGGGAGATGATTCCCGTGCACCAACCTTTATCAGAACCATTCCTAAGCGCGGATACCGGCTGATAGCGCGTGTGGAGCCTGTCCATCAAGTAGTCACCGGCAGGCAACGCACTTTGTCGGCGGCGCGTTTATCAAGCATTCTAATCTGCGCAATTGGTCTACTGCTATTGGCCTGGTTAATAGTAAGGCCTTCCCCGCCAACACTTTACCAATCTCAGCTGCTAACCAGTCTGCAGGGCTTGGAAATTAATCCTTCCTTTTCCTTGGATGGCCATCAGTTTGCTTTTATCCATAAAACTGCGCAAACCAATCAGCTGATGGTTAATCGGGACAATCGACCCGTTGCGATACGGAAACTTGACGCTGATGCATCCTTTCCTCAATGGTCACCCACTGCGGACAGTCTGTTGATTGCTGCGCCCAAGAGCTGCGAAATCCTGTTGTTGGAGCGCCCAGGACTGCCGGAGATGGCCCAAAGAAGCTGGCCACAGTGTACAACGCTGATGTTACCCGTTTTATGGCAAACGGATGGAAGCGGATTTTACTTTGTTCACGACAATCAATTGTTCCGGCAATCCCTGGCGACACTTATCCCCGATCCTATGCCTCAGGTAGCCCTCGAAGGATCCCTGCGTTGGTTTGATGTCAGTGCCCGGGGCGATCGCATTGCGTTGTTATATGTCGATACCAGGGGACATTCCCTGATCAGGATAAAACACCTGGACAGCGGACAATTAATAAAGGAGATGTCTCTCACCTACACGATCTCTGCCGTTCACTGGCATGCACAAGGTGATTCACTAATGCATGTCAGCGAGCATCCGTCGCAACAGGTTATTCGACATTTTCTGAACGGCCGGCAACGTGTTGTCAGCTCGGCAGAGTTCGGCTACCTGGACCAAGTCGTTCCTATCGGCAGCAGCCAGGCGCTGGCAGTAACCAGTCACTATGTAAATCGCAACCTTACAGTTTGGGACAACGAGATGACTCCTTTGGCGGTCAACTCATCGACACCGGATTATCTGGGCATCCTCTCATCACAAACCGACCAACTGGCATTTGCGTCGAAACGTTCTGGTTCTGCGCAAATCTGGCTGCGCGATACTAATAACAGCGTTCGCCAGATAAGCCAGTTTGAGCCAGGACTGTACATTTACGATCTAGCCTGGTCACCGGATAACGCATTCTTGCTTGTCAATGCCAGCCAGTCGCTATTTGTTATTGACGTAGACAACGGAGAAACGGTTCGCTTATTCAGTAGCGACAAGCAGATCAGTTCCCTCGGTTGGCTGGATAAAGATCAGATATTTTATATCTCTGGCAATGAGGCAAACTCCGGGCTATTTACCCGTCCTGTTCACGGCAGTGAACCAACCTTGCTGGCTGAGCGTATTGCTCAAGCTGCCTATATAACCGATACGGACCAATGGTATGTCCGGCCCTCAGGACAAGACGGGATTTACGCAGGCAACACACCTGAACTCGCCGACAACCTCGTCTACCAGTCCTCACCTGGAAGGCTTAAAAGCTGGCAAGTCGATGGGCAGCAACTTTACACTGCGGAGCTGGATAAAAATGACCGGCAGCTAGTCTTTTACAGAATAGAGGAGGGGCTTGCCAAACGTCTTTATCAGCAAGCCGCAGACAGTGTCTACGCGCAATTCAGAGTGGCCGGAAAAAACAAGTTGATACTGACAACCATCACCACAAACGAAGCCAATATTGTGGGTCTATACCCCGTACAGTAGCGCTAACATAATAACTACAACCTGTAATTTAGCTTGAGCAACAGATAGTTCTCCTTAGGGGCTTGCCAGGTCCGCCTCATCAATTCTGTATGGCTGACGTTCAATCCCGCCCCAACTTCACTGCCACTTCTGGCATATACCAGGTATAGATCCGACAATGGCGCCAGCTTGTATCGATATCTGACCTGCATAGATAACGCAGAGCGAAGTATATCCTCAGGACGCTCTGCCCGGGGAATCAGATCCAGCGCTGACACCTGATAGCCTTCTTGTCCAGTAGCCTTTAATCCGTACCATTCAATCTTCCAGCTGATATCCGAGTTGGTGGACAAACGACTATTCAGGTTCAGTCCCCACTTCTGTAGCGTGCGACTGTATCGATTGACAGTTCCCGCCCCCCGACCTATGAACCAGTCGTCACTGTCAATATGCTGGAAATTAAGCTCCACCCTTATATTGTCGGTGACAAACCACTTGGTGTTGATATCTGCTCTGCGCGCCCACTCATCCAGGCCCTCCTGATAGACAATACCGGCAACATCGTAGGAATACAGATCGGATGTGGGCGACACCAGCTGCATCTTGAACCAGTGTTGCGCGGGCATCGCGACCTTGCCATGGTCTGCCGCAATTAAGTCATCAATGCCTGAGCTGCGACGTTCAGCAACACCTATCCAGGAATAGCGATTTTTAAGGTCCAATCTCATCACGGCGCTGTGCACCGAAGGAAGCACATCACCACCGGTATTTTGTGAGTACTCCGCGATACCCTTTAGATAGATGCGGCGGAAAGTTGAGTCAGAGGGAAAGTCCACCAGACTATATTCCCCTGTATACCTGGCGCGTACCAGGTCGTTGCGCGGTAAATACCCCAGGTCGTTTAACTCCAGCTGGTCGGAAAAATAGCTGAAATCGAGTTGATTGTTCCAAATCCTCGAAGGCCGCAACGATGCGCTTAGAGTGGCAGCGCGGCCCATCGTTACATTGTGCTGGTCTTCAACCCGGGAAGCCAGAATATTGGCAAATATCGTGGTCTGCTCCGAAACCCGATAGTTGAAATCCAGATTGCTCATAGCCGCTTTGCGCGACATTTGCGGCACATCCACAAAGGTGGCGAGCTGCCCCAGTGACCAATCGTCGTCACTGCGCAACCATCGTCCTGCGAGGAAAGACGAACCAGCAGAGTGCTGCATATCCTTTTCTCGTGCGTAAAACACACCGACATCAGCAGACGCTAAAGAGTGGATACTTTTGGCTGCCAGCGAGATCTCCTGCACCCCCAACCCATCGGATGAGGCTCCGCCTATGCGTCGGGTATGAAACAGCTTCAGATTACCTGGCCCCCTGACATCAAACAAGCTTTGATTTTCTGCAAAAAATGGCCGCTTATCACTGCGCAATGTTTCAATGTTTGTGTAGTTCACCACCAGCTCATCGGACTCCACCTGGCCAAAATCGGGGTTTAGTGTCAACAGGAATTGATGGGCTGAATTAGGTTTGTAAACCAAATCCAGGCCAAGGTTATTGTCTTGTTCACCGTCGTCAACCTGCCACGTTCCGGAAAAGTAAGGAGTAACCGCCCAGCTACCAGATTGTGCAATCTGCGCATCAAATGGCTGAAAGTCATAGGTAAAGGTACTCAGTACCCGACTGGTATCCGGGAAAAAATATATTTCCTGAGCAGCAATGTTATAACGCATAAAAGACACAGCCATATTTCGTGTCGCAGCATCAGCAGATGAGCGAAACGTCGCCACCGACCAGGGAATAAAGAACTCACTGTACCAGGCATCTTTATCCTCACTGACGGCTACACTCCATAACCCATCCCAGTCCCGATTCGATTCATTGCCCCTGGTATAGGTGCCATCCATGGTCCCGCCGCCCAGGGTTGCGACAAACTCATAGGCGGTGCTGCCACTGCCAGCGAAATCTAAGTAAACAATATTGAAGTCTGCACTGGTGTGCTGATCGTGACTACTGTATCGCCGCGAGCGTTCCTCTTGTTGATTAACAATACCGATGTAGATTCCGTCTTCGCTGGTTATCAACATTGCCCTGGTTTTTACCGCTGGTGGCGTGCCAGTATTCGGCAAGGTTTGTACAAACTCATCATATACAATGGCCTGCTGCCAGGCCGGCTCATCCAGTTTGCCATCAATTTGTATGGCAAAGGCCGGGGAAACTAAAAACATGGTCACAACAGATATACTGGCTTTCACTGGCACTTCCTCTTGTTAGTAAGTGCAGACAAGCTATTCAAGCGGCTGATGAAAGAGGTGACCAAAAGGTGACGGAGTAGGGATAAAGATCGGAATCAACCATCAGCGGCTAAAGACAAGCCAGAAAATAGAGGCCATAATTGCCAAAAGGTTGATCGCCACTCATGCAGGTAACAAGATGTCAGATGAATTGGAAACGTCATTTCAGACCCTGAAGCAGACTATTCCATTGCTGCTAAAACATAAAATCTCAGCCATTCCCACCAACTATGCCCTTTGGTATACCTACGTCAGCGGCCAGTCCGAGCAACTGAATGCCGAGCTGGACAAAATGATCGAGAGCGGGCGTCCGCTGACATCCAGCCGGGCGCAGGAACTGCATCGCAATTATCTGTCAGATCAACAGGAAGTCGGCACCTGGCAACTGCGTCAGTCCTTAGAAGCCATGCTGATAGAGTTATCTCAGTCTCTGACCGATACCCGTACCGATACGCAGGGCTTTAAAAATACCATGGACAATTGTCTGGCCGATTTGGAAAAAGTCGAAAATGAAGGCTGGTCTGTGGAAGAAGTAATGAACCTGGTACGGGAAATGGTTCGTGAAACCCAGCAAATAAAGCGAGCAACACTGGATTTCACCGCTTCTCTGGCCAGCGCAGAAAAAGAGATTGACCAACTGCGACAACAATTGGCAGAAAGCCAGAAAGATGCTTTATATGACGCCCTGACCGGCCTCTATAATCGTCGGGTACTGAATGAAGAAATTGCCGCCATGGAGGCTGACCAGGGGGTCTGCCTGATTATGATTGATATCGATCATTTTAAATCGATCAATGATCAGTACGGCCACCAAATGGGTGATCGGGTGCTCAAGGCCATTGCAAAACGTATTAAGGATAGTTGCCGGGATAACGCGATACCATATCGTTTCGGCGGTGAGGAATTCTCCGTATTGATGACGGCCAGTAAACTCTCGCAGGCCATTCATCTGGCCGAGAGTATGCGCAGAACCATGGAGAAGGTCAGCGTTATAGACAGGCGCACAGGCAAGACCCTGGACGGTATCACCGCCTCTTTTGGAGTTGCCGAATATAAACAGGGCATGCGCAGAAGTGATTTGCTTGAGCAGGCTGACAAGCAGCTGTATGAAGCCAAGCGACTCGGTCGCAACCGGGTAATGCCCATGCAAACCTGAACTAAATTGCATATTCTTTAGCCAGCCAACGGCAGATATGCTAAATTCCGCACCACCTGCTTCTGGCCTGCTGCCAACAATTGGCAATCCAAGATCAGGTCAGAACACTCTGTAATGTAAGAATCAGACAAAAATTGCGCAATATTTACCAAGAAGGCAGGTTTTTCACTGTGTTTTCCTGTATACTTGCGCGCGATTTTTTCTCCCTAACTTGTGAAGGAAACCATGGCAGATTTATCCCAATACAGAAATATCGGTATTTTCGCCCACGTTGATGCGGGTAAAACTACCACTACTGAACGTATCCTGAAACTTACCGGTAAAATTCATAAATCCGGTGAGACTCATGATGGCGAGTCAACCACAGACTTTATGGAACAGGAAGCTGAGCGTGGTATTACCATTCAGTCAGCAGCCACTACCTGCTTCTGGAAAGATCACCGCCTGAACGTTATCGATACTCCCGGGCACGTTGACTTCACTGTCGAAGTATACCGTTCACTTAAAGTACTGGACGGCGGTATCGGCGTGTTCTGTGGCTCTGGTGGTGTTGAGCCCCAGTCAGAGACCAACTGGCGCTATGCCAACGATTCTGAAGTTGCCCGTATTATCTTTGTTAACAAACTGGACCGTATGGGTGCAGATTTTTACCGCGTTGTTGGTCAGGTTAAGAATGTACTGGCCGCCAACCCGCTGGTGATGACGCTGCCTATCGGCATCGAAGATGATTTTGTTGGTGTAGTCGATGTTCTGACCAAGAAAGCCTATGTATGGGATGAAACTGGCCAGCCGGAAAATTACGAAATAAAAGACGTACCGGCAGATATGGTAGACAAGGTTAATCAGTACCACGAAGCACTGGTAGAAACTGCGGTAGAGCAGGACGACGACCTGATGATGGCCTACATGGATGGCGAAGAACCTTCCATTGAAGACCTCAAGCGTTGTATCCGTAAAGGTACCCGTGATCTGGCCTTCTTCCCCACTTTCTGTGGCTCTGCGTTTAAGAACAAAGGTATTCAGCTGGTGCTGGACGCGGTAGTTGACTACCTGCCAAGCCCCACAGAAGTTGATCCGCAGGATTTGACTGATGCTGAAACCGGTGAACCTACAGGTGAAGTGGCAAAAGTAGCCCTGGATGAGCCATTGCGCGCTCTGGCATTTAAAATCATGGATGATCGTTTCGGAGCCCTGACCTTCATACGTATTTATTCAGGCAGGCTGAACAAGGGTGACACCATCCTCAACTCTGCCACCGGCAAAACAGAGCGTATCGGTCGTATGGTGGAAATGCATGCCAATGACAGAACAGAGCTCAGCTCTGCTCATGCCGGCGACATTCTTGCCATTGTAGGTATGAAGAACGTACAAACAGGTCACACCCTTTGTGATCCTAAGCACCCTTGTACACTGGAACCAATGATCTTCCCTGAGCCGGTGATTTCAATCGCCGTTGCACCGAAAGACAAAGGCTCTACAGAGAAGATGGGTATCGCAATCGGCAAGATGGTTGCAGAAGATCCGTCCTTCCAGGTAGAAACCGATGAAGATTCCGGTGAAACCATCCTCAAGGGTATGGGTGAGCTGCATCTCGACATCAAGGTTGATATCCTCAAGCGTACCTATGGTGTTGAGCTGGAAGTGGGTCAGCCTCAGGTTGCTTACCGTGAAACTATCACTCAGCAGATCGAAGATAGCTACACCCACAAGAAGCAGTCCGGTGGTTCTGGTCAGTTCGGTAAGATTGATTATCGTATTCGTCCCGGTGAACCTGGTTCTGGTTTCAAGTTCTCTTCTACTGTTGTAGGCGGTAACGTACCTAAGGAGTTCTTCCCGGCGATCGAGAAAGGCTTCAGGAACATGATGGAAACAGGTGTTCTGGCTGGCTTTCCGGTTCTGGATGTTGAAGTAGAGCTGTACGACGGCGGTTTCCACGCTGTTGACTCCTCGGCGGTGGCCTTTGAAATCGCCGCAAAAGGCGCTTTCCGTCAGTCAATTCCTAAGGCTGGACCCCAGTTGATTGAACCCATCATGAAAGTCGATGTGTTCTCTCCTGAAGACAATGTAGGTGATGTCATCGGTGACCTTAACCGTCGCCGTGGCATGATCAAGGATCAGGAAGCCGGTGCCACTGGTGTGCGAATCAAAGCTGATGTTCCACTGTCAGAAATGTTCGGTTACATCGGCCACCTGCGTACTATGACTTCAGGTCGTGGACAGTTCTCAATGGAATTCTCTCACTACATGCCTTGTCCTCAGAATGTTGCTGAAAAGGTTATTGAAGAAGTGAAAGCAAGAAACGCCAAAAAATAAGCTTATTATTTTAAAGCACAAGAAGCCCCGGTATTCCGGGGCTTTTTTTTGTCTGTTGGATAGCCGATTCAGGAAAAACTGACGATCCTTGTCAGCACGCTTTTGAAAGGTGGTTTTTTTAGGTACTCTATGGACAGTTGCAACCAGCAAAAGAGCCTTTAATGAACAAAGACAATCCAGATGATATGCCCTCCATTCAGCTTGATCAGGAAGACCGTCAGGCGTACCTGAAACAGCGCAGCAAGGCACCCAAGACTGCGGCGAAACCAGAAACTGAAAAAGTCCCCCAGAGCAACAATGGCAGTGGCGGCGGAAAGGGCCTGAGCATTGTCTGCCTGTTATTGGCGTTAGGGGCACTGGGCGCAAACGGCTGGCTGTACTATGAAAACCAACAACAGCAGCAAATACTGCTCTCATCACAGCAACGTATCAACGAGTTGGAAAGGCGGCTGTCAGATACCGGGGAAGAAATTGGCGAGTCGACTGTGGCACTGCAGGTAAAAGTGAAAGAGCTGGGGGAGAAGTCAGAAGAGCTGTGGGAACAGATGGATAAACTGTGGGCGTCAGCCTGGCGTCGCAATCAGTCAGAAATTCAGGATCTGAGTGCCAAACTGGGCGCTCAGAACAGCAAAGTGGCCGATCTGAATAAAACGCAGCAGGCACTGGAGGACAAAGCCAACCTTCTGGCCTCTGATATCACCATGAATGACACGCGTTTCACCGCCATCGAAGAGCAGTTCAGCAAGCTTCAGAATACTCAGGACAATCTGCAGGTGAGTATGGAAAAGATGCTTAGCGCTCAGCCAAAATTGAGCAGCCAAATCGACGAGCTGCGGAGTAAAATGCGCGAGATTCAGCAAAGCATCCAGGATGTCGGCTTGCGTGTGAATAGCCTGGAGGACATCATCAAGGCCCCCACGGCACTACAGCCTATCCCTGACCAGTCTATTGATGTAGGTGAATAAAAGCTGGCCACCGTCTGTAATCAGGATTAAAACGGCGCCGGATGCGCCCTTAGTTTTTCAGCAATGTATTTTTTCTGATCATCGCTAAGCGGTTGGTCAAATGCTGTAAGGTTTTCATTGAGCTGCTCTGTGGACGTGGCGCCAATAATCACTGATGATACCCCCTCGATTTCACGGCACCAACGCAAAGCCAGTTGTGAGGGTGTCAGTCCACAATCATGAGCCAGCGCAACATACTCTCTGATCGCCCGTTCAGAGGCTTCAGTGTTTCTGAATAATCCGTTACGTTGCAACATAGTCCAGCGACTCCCATCAGGCCGTTTACCGCCCAGATATTTTCCGGATAACGCCCCCCCGGCGAGAGGTGACCATGCCAGATACCCGACATTTTCTCTGACACATTGCTCCAGCAGATAGGGGTAATCTTTGGTGTGCAAAAGACTAAATTCATTCTGGACTGAAACCATCCTCGGAAGTTGGTGCTGATCACTTAATCGGAGGTACTCGCTCACCCCCCAGGGTGTTTCATTGGACAGCCCCAGATAACGGATTTTACCGGCTTTCACACAGTCGCCAAGTGCCTCAAGGATCTCCAGCATCCCGGCTGATTCATGCTTAGTGTCCACATCTGTGAATCGCGGCGTGTCGGGCCAGTGCCTGCCAAAATGTGGAGAAGTGCGGTTTGGCCAATGTAACTGGTACAGATCCAGATAGTCCGTCTGTAAGCGGCTCAGGGAGCCTTCTACGGCTTGCATGATAGCGTTGCTATCAACTGGCTTTCCGCCGCGGATGTAAGATAAGCCTGGACCCGCAATTTTACTGGCGATAACAACCTGCTTTCGGCGTGAAGGGTTCTTAGCTAGCCAATGACCAATAATAGCTTCTGTCGCCCCATAGGTGTCCGCAGCGGGAGGAAACGCATACATCTCTGCCGTATCAATGAAGTTAACCCCTTTGGCTAGAGCTATTTCCAGCTGTTCATTAGCCTCTTCCTGCGAGTTCTGCTTGCCCCAGGTCATACTGCCCAGACAAACCTGTGAAACCTTAAGGTCGCTCGAACCTAACAGATCGTATTGCATGATGACTCCGACTCGTCTTTTGGTCACAGCATACCCAAATTCAGGCAATAAAAAAGCTCTCTCCGGAACCTTTCATTAGTCTCCTGGACTCGATTTATTCCAGGTAATAAAAAAGGCCACCGAAGTGACCTTTTTTAGGATGTTAACTAAGTATCGAAATCAGTACTGCGGACTATCCCTGCCCTGCGCCCTTCGGGCCGCCTTTCAGGCGTTCAAAATCGCTCCCGGCGATTTTGTCACGGAACACCGTTTCGGTGGAAGAACTGTTGGCGCCATAAAAAAAGGCCGCATCACTGCGACCTTTTTTGTTTGCGTTAGTTTGTGTCCGGATTAATCGATAATCTTGGAAACAACACCAGCACCAACTGTACGGCCACCTTCACGGATGGCGAAGCGCAAGCCTTCGTCCATCGCAATCGGCGCAATCAGCTCAACCTTGAATTTCAGGTTGTCGCCTGGCATGACCATCTCTACGCCTTCTGGCAGCTCTACCGCACCAGTAACGTCAGTAGTACGGAAGTAGAACTGAGGACGATAGCCTTTGAAGAATGGCGTATGACGGCCACCTTCGTCTTTGCTCAGGACGTAGACTTCGGCTTCAAACTTGGTGTGTGGAGTAATTGAACCAGGCTTGGCCAGTACCTGACCACGCTCTACGTCGTCACGCTTGGTACCACGCAGCAGGGCACCGATGTTCTCACCCGCACGACCTTCGTCAAGCAGCTTACGGAACATTTCTACACCCGTTACCGTGGTCTTGGTGGTATCTTTCATACCAACAATCTCAACTTCGTCACCGGTGTTTACAATTCCGCGCTCTACACGACCTGTTACTACCGTACCACGACCTGAGATGGAGAATACGTCTTCGATTGGCAGCAGGAACGGCTTGTCAATGTCACGCTCTGGCTCCGGAATATAGGTATCCAGCGCTTCACCCAGCTCGATGATTTTCTTTTCCCACTCGGCATCGCCTTCCAGCGCCTTCAGAGCTGAGCCCTGAATTACCGGCAGGTCATCGCCCGGGAAGTCATACGCTGACAACAACTCACGCACTTCCATTTCTACCAGTTCCAGCAGCTCTTCATCATCTACCATGTCACATTTGTTCATGAATACGATGATGTAAGGCACGCCTACCTGACGACCCAGCAGAATGTGCTCACGTGTCTGTGGCATAGGACCATCTGTCGCCGCTACTACCAGTATCGCGCCGTCCATCTGGGCCGCACCCGTGATCATGTTCTTAACATAGTCAGCGTGTCCCGGGCAGTCTACGTGCGCGTAGTGACGCGCTGGCGTGTCATACTCTACGTGGGACGTCGCGATGGTGATACCACGGGCTTTCTCTTCTGGTGCGTTATCGATTTGATCGAATGCCTGGGCACTACCACCGTAGGTCTTTGCCAATACAGTCGTGATTGCCGCTGTCAGTGTCGTTTTACCGTGGTCAACGTGGCCGATAGTACCTACGTTTACGTGCGGCTTCGTACGTTCAAACTTTGCTTTTGCCATTTTACTAAGTTCCTAAGTTAAAAGTCCGGCCCCCTGCCACAGGCAGATTACCGGACCAGACCTTCATTAAGATTTTCTAGCTTCAATAATCGCGTTAGCAACACTACTTGGTGCTTCCGCGTAATTAAAGAATTCCATTGAGTATGATGCTCGCCCCTGGGTAGCGCTACGCAGGTCGGTGGCATAACCAAACATCTCTGATAATGGTACCTTAGCACGCACTATCTTGATACCGGCAACGCCGTCTTCCATACCTTCGATGATACCCCGGCGACGATTGAGGTCACCCACAACATCACCCATCCACTCCTCGGGAGTGGTGACTTCTACTTTCATGGTCGGTTCAAGTAACACAGGTTTCGCTTCTGCGGCCCCTTTCTTGAAACCCATCGAACCTGCGATCTTAAACGCCATTTCAGAAGAGTCAACATCGTGAAAAGATCCGTCAAATAACGTCACTTTCACATCAAGAACAGGGTAACCAGCGATAACACCGTTTTGCATCTGTTCCTGGATCCCTTTATCGACGGCAGGGATAAATTCTCTGGGAATCGTTCCACCGACGATATTGTTGACAAACTCGTAACCAGCGCTTTCTTCCTGCGGCTCTATTTTCAGCCACACATGACCGTATTGACCACGGCCACCAGACTGGCGTACGAACTTACCTTCCACTTCAACGGTTTTGCGAATAGTTTCGCGGTATGCAACCTGAGGTTTACCCACATTACATTCCACTTTAAATTCCCGTCGCATCCGGTCAACGATGATATCCAGGTGCAGTTCACCCATACCTGAGATAATCGTTTGCCCGGACTCTTCATCTGTCTTGACCCTGAAAGAAGGATCTTCAGCAGCCAGTTTACCCAGAGCTATACCCATTTTTTCCTGGTCAGCTTTGGATCTTGGTTCTACTGCGACAGAGATAACCGGATCGGGAAACTCCATGCGTTCAAGGATAATAACGTGATTAGGATCACACAGGGTATCCCCGGTAGTGACATCCTTTAGCCCTACGGCTGCAGCAATGTCACCGGCACACACAGATTTGAGTTCTTCCCGGCTGTTGGCGTGCATCTGCACGATACGTCCGAAGCGCTCTCGTTTTGACTTCACCGAGTTATATACCGTATCACCGGTCTGAACGACACCGGAATAACAGCGGAAAAAGGTCAGGGTTCCGACAAAAGGATCCGTTGCGATCTTGAATGCCAGCGCAGAAAAGGGTTCGCTGTCATCAGCATGGCGCTCATCCAGCGTTTCAGCAGCATCATCAAGATGCCCCTTAATGGCTGGTACATCACACGGAGCAGGCAGATACTCTACCACTGCATCCAGAACGGCCTGAACCCCTTTGTTCTTAAAGGCTGAACCACAGGTTGCCAGAACGATCTCATTTTTCAGGGTACGAATACGCAAACCCTGTTTGATTTCGTCTTCAGTCAGCTCGCCGCCTTCAAGATACTTTTCCATCAGCTCTTCAGAGCCTTCCGCTGCCGCTTCGATCATCTCGCTGCGGTATTGTGCGGCTTTGTCCAGAAGCTCAGCCGGGATCTCTTCATAGGTAAAGGTCATACCCTGATCAGCTTCGTTCCAGTTAATGGCTTTCATCTTGAGCAGGTCAATGACACCTTTGAAGTGTTCTTCGGCACCGATGTTAAGTTGGATCGGAATGCAAGTAGCACCGAGTCGGGTACGGATCTGTTTAACAACCCGTTCGAAATCGGCACCGGCTCTGTCCATCTTGTTGACAAATACCATACGCGGAACGTGATATTTATCGGCCTGTCTCCATACAGTCTCAGATTGGGGCTCCACGCCGGATGAACCACAGAACACCACAACCGCACCATCCAGCACCCGCAAAGAACGCTCAACTTCGATAGTGAAGTCTACGTGTCCCGGGGTATCAATGATGTTGATACGGTGTTGCTCAAACTGTTGCGTCATGCCGGCCCAGAAACAGGTAGTCGCAGCAGAGGTAATAGTAATCCCCCGCTCCTGCTCCTGTTCCATCCAGTCCATGGTGGCTGCGCCATCATGAACCTCACCGATTTTATGTGACAAACCCGTATAGAACAGCACCCTCTCAGTGGTCGTGGTTTTACCCGCGTCCACGTGAGCACAGATACCGATATTGCGATAGCGCTCAATAGGGGTTTTACGAGCCATAATTGCCTCTTAGATCCAGTTTACCAGCGGTAGTGAGCGAATGCTTTGTTCGCTTCTGCCATGCGGTGCACGTCTTCACGTTTCTTGACCGCAGAACCTTTGTTCTCTGATGCATCAAGCATCTCGGCAGCCAGGCGCTGAGCCATTGATTTTTCGCCGCGCTTACGGGCAGCTTCAACCAACCAACGCATGCCAAGGGCATTACGACGAACAGGACGAACCTCTACAGGCACCTGATAGGTTGAACCACCAACACGGCGGGACTTTACTTCCACAGACGGACGGATGTTATCCAGTGCGTCTTCGAACACGTCCAGATGATCTTTGCTGGTTTTCCCAGCAACGATATCCAGCGCGCCGTATACGATTTTTTCAGCAGTTGATTTTTTGCCGTCCAGCATGACGACATTCATGAACTTGGCTAGTAATAGTGATCCGAACTTAGGATCGGGTAGGATCTTTCTCTGACCTACGACTCTTCTTCTAGGCATCTTCTATTCTCCGTTGAATTCAGGGGTAACCCAAAACTCTGTATTTATGTCAGTTTGGCCTTACTAAACGGAGAACCGTTAAGACTTGGGCCTTTTCGCGCCGTATTTGGAACGACCCTGTTTACGGGCGCTTACGCCAGCACAGTCAAGTGTTCCGCGAACGGTATGATAACGAACACCGGGCAGGTCTTTAACACGACCACCGCGAATCAGCACAACACTGTGCTCTTGCAGGTTGTGGCCTTCACCACCGATGTATGAGCTGACCTCGAAACCGTTGGTCAGGCGAACACGACACACTTTACGCAGTGCGGAGTTCGGCTTCTTTGGTGTGGTGGTATATACACGGGTACATACACCACGTCGTTGTGGACAAGCCTGAAGCGCAGGGACGTTGCTTTTTTCAACGACCTTCTGGCGTGGCTTGCGCACTAACTGGTTAACTGTTGCCATTAACTAGCTCCTGATAAAAATAACTACTGATTTAATCGTATAACACTCATTTTTTAACCCGGACGGCGCCTTTACAACGCATTTTCCGACGGCAAAAAAATGATAAAAACCGCAACCCTGAAACAGGGTCGCGGAATTCTATAGAGCAAAGATTGAGCTGTCAAGCCAAAGGCCGGTTTGAAGGCCCGCAGAAGGCTTTACAGTCTGACGCCGGACCAGAAGTCCGGCAAATTTGCTTTATTAACTTTCGGCGTCATCAGAACTGCCGGTTTCGGCATTCAGAGCATCAGACAATGCCTGCTCTGCTTCTGCGGCGGAAACCGATGGATCTTCCATCACTTCCGCAGCCGCCATCTTTCTGCGCTGGCGCTGCTGATGATACGCAAAACCTGTACCGGCAGGAATCAGGCGACCCACGATAACGTTCTCTTTGAGACCGCGAAGATCGTCTTCTTTGCCCTGCACTGCCGCTTCGGTCAATACTCTGGTGGTTTCCTGGAAGGACGCCGCAGAGATGAACGACTCGGTAGACAACGAGGCTTTGGTAATACCCAGTAACTGTATCTCGTACTGTGCCGGGATCTTGCCTTGTTTTTCCAGTCTGCGGTTTTCAATCTTAACCGCTGCCAACTCAATCTGTTCGCCTTCGAGGAACTGACTGTCACCCGGATGAGTGATCAGGCACTTACGCAGCATCTGGCGGATCACCACCTCGATATGCTTATCGTTAATCTTTACACCCTGCAGGCGATAGACATCCTGAACTTCATTGACGATATAGTTGGACACCGCACTGATACCACGCAGTCGCAGAATGTCATGGGGTGACTCAGGACCATCGGAGATCACTTCCCCTTTCTCGACCTTTTCACCTTCAAATACATTCAGCTGACGCCATTTCGGAATCATTTCCTCATAGGCTTCACCCTGTTCAGGGGCTATCACCAGACGGCGCTTACCTTTAGTTTCCTTACCAAAGCTGATGGTACCTGACACTTCGGCCAATATAGCCGGCTCTTTGGGCTTACGGGCTTCGAACAGATCCGCAACCCGCGGCAGACCACCGGTAATATCCCGGGTCTTGGAGCTTTCCTGCGGAATACGCGCCAGCACGTCACCGGTTTTGGCCACTTTTCCATCGGCCGCTTCAATAGTCGTGAAGCTCGGCAGACGAATTTCCTGCAGCCCATGCTCTTCTGATTCCAGAATCAGCTTAGGCTCTTTGGCGTTGGCCTTGGTCAGATCTTTGACCACGATACGGGTCAGACCGGTCAGCTCATCCTGCTGCATTTCAGTGTTGCTGTCGTCAATATCGGCAAAGCTGATCTTGGCGTCACGCTCAACAATGATAGGGTGCGAATGGGGATCCCAGTTCGCTACCACATCACCGGCGTTAACCTTAGCACTGTCATCCACAGCAAGGGTGGCACCATAAGGAACCTTGTAACGCTCTTTCTCACGACCCTGGTCATCAATAATTGTGATTTCAGTTGAACGTGAAGTGATCACCACTTTGTCTTCGGTATTACGTACAAATTTGGCGTTATGCAGTTTCAGGCGACCATCGGTTTTCACCTGCACACTGTTTTCAGCTGAAGCTCGGGATGCTGCACCACCAATGTGGAAGGTACGCATGGTCAGCTGGGTACCAGGTTCACCGATTGACTGTGCGGCGATAACACCTACAGATTCACCGATACCAACCTGATGACCACGGGCCAGGTCACGTCCGTAACACTTGGCACATACACCGAAGTCGTTTTCACAGGTAATTACCGAGCGTACCATCACCTGATCGATAGAGTGAGCCTCCAGCAAGTCCACCAGAGCTTCGTCCAGGATCACATTACGCTCTACCAGCACTTCGTCAGTACCCGGTGTATACACATCTTCAGCGACCGTGCGGCCCAACACCCGCTCACGCAAGGGTTCAACCACATCACCACCTTCGATCAGTGGTGTCATTTTCACACCTTCGAAAGTGCCGCAATCGTCATTGGTGATAACCAGATCCTGCGCCACGTCGACCAGACGACGAGTCAGATAACCTGAGTTTGCTGTCTTCAGAGCGGTATCTGCCAGACCCTTACGGGCACCGTGAGTCGAGATAAAGTACTGTAGTACGTTCAGACCTTCACGGAAGTTGGCGGTGATGGGCGTCTCGATGATGGAGCCATCGGGCTTAGCCATCAGACCACGCATACCGGCCAGCTGACGAATCTGCGCCGGGCTACCCCGGGCGCCGGAGTCGGCCATCATGTATACGGAGTTGAAAGAATTCTGCTCTTCGGTTTCACCATCACGGTTAACCACTTCTTCCTTCGACAGGTTGCTCATCATGGCTTTGGCAACACGCTCGTTAGCCGCAGACCAGATATCAATAACCTTGTTATAGCGCTCACCGGCTGTTACCAGACCAGACTGGAACTGCTCCTGGATTTCTGCCACTTCAGCACTGGCTTCACCGATGATTTCAACCTTCTCATCAGGGATCACCATGTCGTTGAGGCAGATTGACACACCGGCAATCATTGCATAATGAAAGCCCGTGTACATGATCTGGTCACCGGCAATAACGGTGTCTTTCAGACCCAGAGTACGGTAACAAACGTTCAGCAACCTTGAGATCTGTTTCTTACCCATAGGCTGGTTAATCAGCTCAAAGGGCAGACCTTCCGGTAATACCAGTGACAAAATAGCACGGCCCACCGTGGTGTCGATCAGCGAATACTTTTCAGTCTTATTACCCTGCTCATCCACTTCCACTTCGCGGATACGCACTTTGACACGGGCATGCAGTTCTGCGATATCCGTGCGATAGGCTTTTTCGGCTTCATGGGGGTTTTTAAACACCATGCCTTCGCCTTTGCCATTCACCCGGTCCCGGGTCATATAGTAAAGACCCAGCACCACGTCCTGAGAAGGAACGATAATGGGCTCACCGTTAGCCGGCGACAGGATGTTATTAGTCGACATCATCAGCGCACGGGATTCAAGCTGTGCTTCCAGTGTCAGTGGCAAATGCACTGCCATCTGGTCACCATCGAAGTCGGCGTTATAGGCCGCACACACAAGCGGGTGCAGTTGTATTGCTTTACCTTCGATCAGTACAGGTTCAAAGGCTTGGATTCCCAGCCTGTGCAAGGTTGGTGCGCGGTTAAGCAGAACCGGGTGTTCGCGGATAACTTCGTCCAGTACATCCCAGACTTCCGGCGCTTCACGCTCCACCATCTTCTTGGCTGCTTTAATGGTTGTCGCCAGACCGCGACCTTCCAGCTTGCCATAGATAAAGGGTTTGAACAGCTCAAGGGCCATTTTCTTCGGCAGGCCGCATTGGTGCAGGCGAAGAGTAGGACCCACTGTGATAACGGAACGACCTGAGTAGTCGACACGTTTACCCAAAAGGTTCTGACGGAAGCGACCCTGCTTACCCTTGATCATATCTGCCAATGATTTCAGCGGGCGCTTATTAGAACCTGTGATAGCACGGCCACGACGACCGTTGTCCAGCAACGCGTCGACGGCTTCCTGCAACATACGCTTCTCGTTACGCACGATGATATCTGGCGCAGCCAGATCAAGCAGGCGCTTGAGACGGTTGTTACGGTTGATCACACGACGATACAAATCGTTCAGATCGGATGTGGCAAAACGCCCGCCATCCAGCGGTACCAGCGGACGCAAGTCCGGTGGCAATACCGGCAATACGGTCAGGATCATCCACTCAGGGCGGTTACCTGATTGCTGGAAAGACTCTAGCAGCTTGAGGCGCTTGGAGATCTTTTTACGCTTGGTCTCGGAATTGATCGAAGGCAGCTCTTCGCGCATGGCCACCACATCGGCGTCCACATCCAGCACTTTAAGCAGATCGAATACCGCTTCGGCGCCCATCTTGGCTTCGAATTCGTCACCATGTTCTTCCAGCGCATCCAGGTATTCTTCTTCTGTCAGCAACTGTGAACGTTCCAGCGTAGTCATGCCGGGCTCTGTCACCACATAAGATTCGAAATACAGTACCCGCTCGATATCACGTAATGTCATATCCAGCATCAGACCGATGCGGGACGGTAGTGATTTCAGGAACCAGATATGGGCTACCGGACTGGCCAGTTCAATATGGCCCATACGCTCCCGACGTACCTTGGTCAGTGTGACTTCAACACCACACTTCTCACAGATCACGCCACGATGCTTAAGGCGTTTGTACTTGCCGCACAAACACTCATAATCTTTTACCGGACCAAAAATACGCGCACAAAACAGGCCTTCACGCTCTGGTTTAAAGGTGCGGTAGTTAATGGTTTCGGGTTTTTTAACCTCACCATAAGACCACGATCGGATCATATCCGGTGAAGCCAGACCGATACGAATATTATCGAATTCTTCGGTCTTATTTTGCTGCTTCAAAAACTTTAATAAGTCTTTCACGATTTTCTCCCTGCGGAGTCATTAACCTATGGGAGCCCGCAGGCTCCCAACATGCCCTGAGAATCGTCAGTGGCCTAGTTTTCTTCCAGTTCGATGTTGATACCCAACGAGCGGATTTCTTTCAGCAATACGTTGAAAGATTC
Organism: Lacimicrobium alkaliphilum; assembly: GCF_001466725.1. Lineage (NCBI taxonomy): Bacteria > Pseudomonadati > Pseudomonadota > Gammaproteobacteria > Alteromonadales > Alteromonadaceae > Lacimicrobium > Lacimicrobium alkaliphilum. The sequence continues at coordinate 546,884 of NZ_CP013650.1, read as the reverse complement.
CGGCATGCCAGGTTCCATACGATAGTCGCCATCCACAATGTTCTTATACATTTTGGTACGACCATTCACATCGTCCGACTTGACTGTCAGCATTTCCTGCAAGGTATAGGCGGCACCGTATGCCTCCAGTGCCCACACTTCCATCTCACCGAAGCGCTGGCCACCAAATTGAGCTTTACCACCCAATGGTTGCTGCGTTACCAGGCTGTAAGAGCCGGTGGAACGGGCATGCATCTTGTCATCGACCAAATGGTTCAGTTTCAGCATGTACATGTAACCCACTGTCACTTTACGCTCAAATGGGCGGCCGGTACGGCCATCATGCAATACGATCTGTCCATCTTCAGGAATATCAGCCAGCTTCAGCATCTGTTTGATTTCAGCTTCAGTGGCACCGTCAAATACCGGCGTCGCAATCGGCAAGCCCTTGCGCAGATTACCAGCCAGACGCTCCACTTCGTCATCGGTGAAACTGTCGATGTCGGCTTTGTGGTGAGCTTCGCCAAGGTCATAAACCTCTTTGATAAAGCCCCGCAGCTTGGCTTTGTCCTGCTGCTCTTTAAGCATACGGTCAATTTTCGCACCGATACCATGTGCAGCCATACCAAGATGCATTTCCAGTACCTGACCGATATTCATCCGCGAGGGAACACCCAGAGGGTTAAGTACGATATCAACAGGCTGACCATGTTCGTCATACGGCATATCTTCCACAGGCACAATGGTGGAAATAACACCTTTGTTACCATGGCGACCGGCCATCTTGTCACCAGGCTGAATATGACGTTTTACGGCCAGATAAACTTTAACAATCTTAAGCACACCCGGAGCCAAATCATCGCCCTGAGTGATCTTACGGCGCTTCATTTCAAACTTCTTGTCAAAGTCTTCTTTGATTTCACCATGCTGCTCGGCGATCTGCTCCAGATCGTTCTGGGCGTCTTCATCTTTGAGACTGATATCAAACCATTTTTCACGTGGCAGGCTATCCAGTTTCTCTTCTTTGATGCCGTTGTTCAGCAACAGATTGCGGGCACGGGAGAAAATACCATCGGCCAGGATATTGAACTCATCTGACAAGTCCTTTTTCACCTGGCGCAACTGCATATCTTCGATTTCCAGTGCACGTTTGTCTTTTTCAACACCGTCACGGGTAAACACCTGAACGTCAATGACCGTTCCATGCACCGAGTTAGGTACGCGCAGAGAGGTGTCTTTAACGTCAGAGGCCTTCTCACCGAAAATGGCACGCAGCAGTTTTTCTTCCGGAGTTAACTGAGTTTCACCCTTAGGTGTCACTTTACCGACCAGAATATCGCCACCTTTGACTTCGGCGCCAATGTAAACCACCCCGGATTCGTCCAGCTTACCCAGCGCAGATTCACCGACATTGGGAATATCGCAGGTAATTTCTTCTGGCCCCAGCTTAGTATCACGAGCAATACAATTCAGTTCCTGAATATGTATGGTGGTCAACCTGTCCTCTTCCGCTACGCGCTCGGAAATCAGGATGGAATCCTCGAAGTTGAATCCATTCCAGGGCATAAATGCGACACGCATATTCTGACCCAATGCCAGTTCACCCATATCAGTAGACGGACCATCAGCCAGCACATCACCGGCAACAATCGGCTCACCCACGTTACAGTTTGGCTTCTGATTGATACAGGTATTCTGGTTAGAGCGGGTGTATTTAGTCAGATTGTAGATATCGATACCGGCTTCACCGGCAAAGGTCTCTTCTTCATTGACCTTAATAACAATACGGCTGGCATCCACATAATCGACAACACCGCCGCGCTTAGCGACAACGGTAACCCCTGAGTCGACAGCAATGGTTTTTTCCATGCCGGTTCCCACCAGCGGCTTCTCAGCGCGCAGAGTCGGTACAGCCTGACGTTGCATGTTCGAGCCCATCAGGGCCCGGTTAGCATCATCGTGCTCCAGGAACGGAATGATGCTGGCAGCAACAGATACGATCTGCTGCGGCGAAACATCCATATACTCGACTTCTTCTTTTGGCTTGAGAGTAAACTCACCGCGGTGACGGCAGGAAACCAGATCATCAGCCAGATGCCCTTCGTCATCCAGTACCGCATTCGCCTGAGCGATGGCGTACTGTCCTTCTTCGATGGCCGACAGATAGTCAATTTCCTCGGTCACGATACCATCGACGATACGACGATAAGGCGTTTCCAGGAAGCCAAAGTCATTGGTTCTGGCATAGGTTGCCAGCGAGTTGATCAGACCGATATTGGGTCCTTCAGGTGTCTCGATAGGACAAACACGGCCGTAGTGAGTAACGTGTACGTCACGTACCTCAAAGCCTGCCCGTTCACGGGTCAAACCACCCGGACCCAGAGCAGAGATGCGACGCTTGTGCGTCACTTCCGACAGTGGATTGTTCTGATCCATAAACTGGGACAACTGACTGGAACCGAAGAACTCTTTCACCGCTGCCGAGATAGGCTTGGCGTTGATCAGATCCTGTGGCATCACATTGTCCAGGTCGCCAAGACTCAGGCGCTCCTTAACAGCGCGCTCTACACGCACCAGGCCAACACGGAACTGGTTTTCAGCCATCTCACCCACAGAGCGGATACGGCGGTTACCCAGATGATCGATATCATCCACATCATCTTTACCGTCACGGATAGCAATCAATTGCTTCATTACCGCCACGATATCTTCTTTTGACAATGTGCCTTCGCCTGTCAGTTCATCACGGCCCAATCGGCGGTTGAACTTCATCCGTCCGACGGAGGACAGATCATACCTGTCGTCAGAGAAGAACAAATTCTCAAACAGGGTTTCAGCCGCATCTTTTGTGGGCGGCTCGCCGGGACGCATCATCCGGTAAATTTCTACCAATGCTTCCAGCTTGTTTGTGGTGGAGTCGATACGCAATGTCTCAGACATATAGGCACCGTGATCCAGCTCATTGATGTACAACGTCTCGAAACTGGTGTAACCGGCTTTTTTCAGAGCCAGCAACGTATCAAGAGTGAACTCATCATTGGCGTTAGCAACCACTTCACCCGTTGACTCATCAACATAAGTGCGGGCAACAACTTTACCGACCAGATATTCTGCGGGAACTTCCAGCTCTTTGATATCAGCCTTTTCCAACTGACGGGTGTGACGAGCAGAAATACGACGGCCGGCTTCAACCAGCACATTGCCTTCTTTATCCAGAATATCGAATTGCGCCGTTTCACCACGCAGACGATCAGGTACGATATCCATCATTACCTTCTCATCGGTAATGCGTACCTGGTTCTTCTCGAAAAACAGATCCAGTATTTCTTCGGTGCTCATTTCCAGAGCCCGCAAAATAATGGAAGCAGGAAGTTTACGACGACGATCGATACGGACAAACAGGTTGTCCTTAGGATCGAATTCGAAATCCAGCCAGGAGCCACGGTAAGGAATTACCCTGGCGTTATACAATACTTTACCGGAAGAGTGGGTTTTGCCTTTGTCGTGGTCAAAAAACACGCCTGGAGAGCGATGCAACTGAGAAACGATAACTCGCTCGGTACCATTGATAACAAAAGTACCATTCTCTGTCATGAGCGGAATCTCGCCCATGTACACTTCCTGCTCTTTAATATCTTTCACTGTGCCCGGCGCAGCTTCTTTATCAAACAGCACCAGACGCAACTTCACCCGCAGTGGAGCCGAGTAAGTGACGCCGCGGATCTGACATTCCTTGACGTCAAACACCGGCTCACCGAGTCGATAGCTCACATACTGTAATTCAGAGTTACCTGAATAGCTCTTAATCGGAAATACCGAACTGAACGCGGCTTCAAGACCGTACTGGCCTGCGGCATCAATTTCGATAAATTTCTTAAAAGAGTCTAGCTGGATTGAAAGAAGATACGGTATTTCCAATACCTGTGGGCGTTTGCCAAAATTCTTACGAATACGTTTCTTTTCGCTATAAGAGTAAACCATGGGTTCCTCAGCCTGCTGATTTTTGACCCAACTTGCCTTTACTGCACTCATACCATGATGAGCAATAGACAAACTTCCAGCACCGTTTTTAAGGAGCTTTCTATCTTTCGCCTTAGTCAGCCCCGATTACTGACGACTAAGTTATCTTGAAATAGAGGTTTCCTGTGCGCCTTTTTATGGATAGGTAACAAACGGTGTAAGTACACTATCCTACAGCGCAAAAAGGCTGGTGATCAAATGATCACCAGCCTTTGCCTGATATCAGGCAAATAATCTGTCAAAAGACAGATTATTTGATCTCAACTTTAGCACCAGCTTCTTCAAGCTCTTTCTTCAGTGCTTCAGCGTCGTCTTTGCTTACGCCTTCTTTGATCGCTTTAGGAGCAGCTTCAACAGCGTCCTTCGCTTCTTTCAGGCCAAGACCTGTAGCAGCACGTACTGCTTTGATAACAGAAACCTTGTTTCCGCCAACTTCAGTCAGTACTACGTCAAATTCAGTTTTCTCTTCTGCAGCAGCTTCGCCACCTGCAGCTGGGCCAGCGGCAACAGCAACAGCAGCCTGAGCAGAAACACCGAATTTTTCTTCAGCGGCTTCGATCAGTTCAACCAATTCCATCACTGGCATTTCAGCGATTGCATTCAAAATATCGTCTTTAGTTAGAGCCATTTCTCTAAACTCCTGGGTTTAATGTTAAAAATTCAAATAACCAAACACACCAAATTACTTGGTGTCTTTGACTGCCGCCAATACACGCACAAACTTGGAAGGCACTTCGTTGATTGTCTGAACGAATTTGCCAACCGGTGCTTTGAAGGTAGCAAGAAGTTTTGCCAGAGCTTCGTCGCGGGTAGGTAGAGAAGCCACTGCATCCAGTTTTTCCGGACCCAGCAAACCACTACCGATGGAAAGTGCCATGACTTTTAATTTTTTGTTATCTTTGGAGTAGTCTTTAAAAAGACGTGCTGCACCACCTGGTGCATCCAGAGAAAAACCATAAATCAAAGGTCCGGTAAGGGCGTCATCAATATCAGCAAACTTGCTGTCTGCCAGGGCACGCTTGGCAAGGGTATTCCGAATAACCTTCAGATAAATACCTTGCTCACGAGCCTTGACACGCAGTTGCGTCAAATCGGCCACTTCCATTCCGCGGTATTCAGCGACGGCGACGGATAGAGCGCGAGAGGCTACATCGCTGACTTCAGCGACGATCTCTTTTTTTGCTGCTAAACCTAGTGCCACTGAGTTCACCTCTTAGTTACTGAGAAGTTACCTTCTCAGAGTTTATAGATTGATAAGGCCCAATGCCTTACCGCTCCACGGTGTTCGCTATTCCCAGAGAGTCTGAGTCAGATCACCGTCTGCGCAGGCTGATAGATTAAGCATTCTGTTTTTTTGCAGATGCTCTCTTAGTTCATCTGCACAGAATGCGCCTGCGGTCTTGGACGGGAGCTTCCCAATGAAGCTCCAACCCATATTCTTAAGAGAGGCCGGAACACAGGTTCCGGCTGCCTGTGATGAATTAACCGGCCAGACTGGCCTGGTCTACTGCCAAACCAGCACCCATAGTGGTGCTCAGGCTGACTTTCTTCACATAAGAACCTTTGGAAGTTGAAGGCTTGGCCTTTCTCAGCGCTTCCAGTAACGACTCCAGGTTCTCTTTAATTTGTTGTGGCTCGAAGCTCACTTTGCCAATGCTGGCATGAATGATACCGTTTTTGTCGTTGCGGTAGCGTACCTGACCTGCCTTGGCATTCTTAACCGCCGTGACAACATCAGGTGTTACGGTACCAGTCTTAGGGTTTGGCATCAGGCCGCGGGGACCGAGAATCTGACCCAGAGTACCGACAACGCGCATAGCATCAGGAGATGCAATCACAACGTCAAAAGGCATTTCGCCTTTCTTGACCTGCTCTGCAAGATCTTCCATTCCGACGATATCTGCACCGGCTTCTTTGGCTGCATCAGCGTTTGCGCCCTGAGTAAACACCGCAACACGCACATCTTTACCAGTACCATGGGGCAGTACAGTCGCACCGCGCACATTCTGGTCAGATTTACGGGGGTCAACACCCAGATTGATAGCCACATCAAAGCTCTCAACAAACTTGCTGGTAGCAAGCTCTTTCAACAAAGCCACGGCTTCATTGATTTCATATTCTTTAGTCGCATCCACTTTTTCCTGGATAGCGCGCATACGTTTGGTTAATTTAGCCATTTATCAGTCCTCTACTACCAAGCCCATACTACGCGCAGAACCTGCGATCGTATTTACCGCAGCATCCATATCAGCTGCTGTAAGATCAGGTTCTTTAATGTTGGCGATTTCTTCCAACTGTGCACGAGTCACTTTGCCCACTTTGTCAGTATTGGGACGTGCAGAACCACTTTTCAGACCCGCCGCTTTCTTCAGCAGATAAGAGGCCGGTGGTGTCTTGGTCTCAAAGGTGAAGGATCTGTCTTCGTATACGGTAATGACAACAGGTACCGGGGCGCCTTTATCCAGACTCTCTGTCTTGGCATTAAATGCCTTACAGAATTCCATGATATTGACACCATGCTGACCCAGTGCAGGACCAACCGGCGGACTGGGGTTGGCAGAACCCGCAGCGACCTGAAGCTTAATCAAGCCTTTTACTTTTTTAGCCATCTTTTTAATAACCTCTGATGTGGGTATAACGCCTTGTAAGCATTAGAGGATGCTTACTCAAACGGCTCCCCATGTTTAAAAAGGGTGCGGATTATATTTTAATCTGCACCAGTGTTCAAGCCCGTAATTTGACTTTCACGCTTATTTCGGCTCCCCTGTCATCTTATACAGCAACAGGTGAGCCGCGCATTTTCACAAAAGAGTCCGCTTTTAACCTTTCTCTACCTGGCCAAAATCCAGATCCACAGGGGTGGAACGACCAAAGATAAGCACAGAAACCTTCAGTCGGCTCTTCTCATAATCCACCTCTTCCACAACACCATTGAAGTCGGCAAACGGACCATCGGTAACCCGAACCACTTCGCCCGGTTCGAACAGTGTTTTTGGCTTGGGCTTATCTACTGACTCCTGCAGACGATTCAGAATGGCATCGGCTTCGCGCTTGCTGATTGGGGCAGGACGATCTGCATTGCCACCGATAAAGCCCAGCACTCTGGGCACACTTTTAACCAAATGCCAGGAGTCTTCATTCATTTCCATTTCAACCAGCACATAGCCAGGGAAAAACTTACGCTCACTTTTACGTTTCTGACCGGCACGCATTTCAACCACTTCTTCAGTGGGTACAAGTATCTCGCCAAAGTAGTCTTCCATACCGTGGATTTTGATATGCTCCTGCAGAGATTGCTTTACTCTTCCTTCGTAACCGGAAAAAGCCTGTACCACGTACCATCTCTTATCAGCCATCTTAAACTCCCAGCCCTGTTACCAGTGATACCAAACGTACCAGAATACCATCAAGGCCCCATAGCAACAGTGCCATTATTGCGGTAGCAGCCAAAACAATCAGAGTGGTCTGTGTCGCTTCCTGCCTGGTCGGCCATACGACCTTGCGCACTTCCATGCGGGATTCTTTGGCAAAATTAATGAACCGGGAACCCTTGTCTGTAGTGGCTGCAATAAAGCCTGCTATGGCTACCAACACCACCACAGATACTGCGCGTATCAGTACCGAGAGGTCTTCATAAATAGAGTTGCCTGCAACGGCCGCAGCCAGAAGGCCGATAACCAACACCCATTTGACCGAATCCATTGCATTGGATGTATTTTCTGTATTGACGCTCATGAACTTACCTATAACTACGGACTTGATACCACACTCAATACCAAGTGTGATCCTGATGGCTTTGCCCGCGCCGTCCTCTGCCTGGGGATAAAAAGCCTGCCACCTCAGTGGCACCTTAGATAATTTCCTAAGGCTGATAATATCGTTGCCTGTATGCTTCCTGCACGCAAAGCGCCTGAATACTCAGACGCCCAAATATTTTGGCAGGGGTGGAGGGATTCGAACCCCCAACCGTCGGTTTTGGAGACCGCTGTTCTACCAATTGGAACTACACCCCTAACTACCCGACTTATACAAGCATATCCAATTTCAAAACTTAGAAAAGGGATTCGTGCATAAGAAGGGTGCGGTATTATACCTTTTGATTTCGGTTATACAAGGCCAGGGTTATATTACCAATGAAGATGATTGGGGGGCGAGGAGTTAGCCACCTCGCCACAAATCACAGTGAAACAGAAAATAAGTGTTTAACTATTCAATTCTCTGCGAGCTCAGCGTCTTTGAGAGGTTTAATATAACCACAGAGGCACGAAGAGCACAGAGATGACAAGACGGCTTTAAACTTCTGTGCCCTTCGTGCCTCTGTGGTGAAGTGCGCTTTCTTTTGGGTGCAGGTAATAAAAAATCGCCAGGAGCGATTTTGTCACGGAACGCCGTTTCGGTGGAAGAACTGTTGGCGCCATAAAAAAAGGCCGCATTAATGCGGCCTTTTTTGTTTGCGTTAGTTTGTGTCCGGATTAATCGATAATCTTGGAAACAACACCAGCACCAACTGTACGGCCACCTTCACGGATGGCGAAGCGCAAGCCTTCGTCCATCGCAATCGGCGCAATCAGCTCAACCTTGAATTTCAGGTTGTCGCCTGGCATGACCATCTCTACGCCTTCTGGCAGCTCTACCGCACCAGTAACGTCAGTAGTACGGAAGTAGAACTGAGGACGATAGCCTTTGAAGAATGGCGTATGACGGCCACCTTCGTCTTTGCTCAGGACGTAGACTTCGGCTTCAAACTTGGTGTGTGGAGTAATTGAACCAGGCTTGGCCAGTACCTGACCACGCTCTACGTCGTCACGCTTGGTACCACGCAGCAGGGCACCGATGTTCTCACCCGCACGACCTTCGTCAAGCAGCTTACGGAACATTTCTACACCCGTTACCGTGGTCTTGGTGGTATCTTTCATACCAACAATCTCAACTTCGTCACCGGTGTTTACAATTCCGCGCTCTACACGACCTGTTACTACCGTACCACGACCTGAGATGGAGAATACGTCTTCGATTGGCAGCAGGAACGGCTTGTCAATGTCACGCTCTGGCTCCGGAATATAGGTATCCAGCGCTTCACCCAGCTCGATGATTTTCTTTTCCCACTCGGCATCGCCTTCCAGCGCCTTCAGAGCTGAGCCCTGAATTACCGGCAGGTCATCGCCCGGGAAGTCATACGCTGACAACAACTCACGCACTTCCATTTCTACCAGTTCCAGCAGCTCTTCATCATCTACCATGTCACATTTGTTCATGAATACGATGATGTAAGGCACGCCTACCTGACGACCCAGCAGAATGTGCTCACGTGTCTGTGGCATAGGACCATCTGTCGCCGCTACTACCAGTATCGCGCCGTCCATCTGGGCCGCACCCGTGATCATGTTCTTAACATAGTCAGCGTGTCCCGGGCAGTCTACGTGCGCGTAGTGACGCGCTGGCGTGTCATACTCTACGTGGGACGTCGCGATGGTGATACCACGGGCTTTCTCTTCTGGTGCGTTATCGATTTGATCGAATGCCTGGGCACTACCACCGTAGGTCTTTGCCAATACAGTCGTGATTGCCGCTGTCAGTGTCGTTTTACCGTGGTCAACGTGGCCGATAGTACCTACGTTTACGTGCGGCTTCGTACGTTCAAACTTTGCTTTTGCCATTTTTCCCCCAGCGTGGATTGGATTAAACTACTTATATGCAGATTGCTACTTATACGCAGAATGAGCTGGGGAGAGAAGTGGTGCTGATAGGCAGATTCGAACTGCCGACCTCACCCTTACCAAGGGTGCGCTCTACCAACTGAGCTATATCAGCACTGTAATTGGAGCGGGCAGCGGGAATCGAACCCGCATCATCAGCTTGGAAGGCTGAGGTAATAGCCATTATACGATGCCCGCGTTCCTTATCTCTTGAGGCCACCTCATCCCAAGAACCTTGATGGACGTCAAGACTGAACGCGTCTTTCTGCCGCCCTAAGTGCTAGCCTATAGACTCACACTAGAAATATGCTGTGAAGGTTTGGATTACTCCGGACTTCAGCCCTTCGAACCAGTATAACTGGTAGTAATCTCAAACCTCTCACTGATACAAGCTTCCTGCTCATACCTGAAAATATGGTGGAGGGGGCTGGATTCGAACCAGCGAAGGCTGAGCCGTCAGATTTACAGTCTGATCCCTTTGGCCACTCGGGAACCCCTCCAGATTGATGGTGCCGGCTGCCGGAGTCGAACTGGCGACCTACTGATTACAAGTCAGTTGCTCTACCAACTGAGCTAAGCCGGCACTGCATCAAGTGGGTGCGAATTCTAGAGTATCGTTTTGCCATGCGCAATAGGAAAATTATAAAAAATCCAAGGTTTTGGCCTGTTTGCTTAATTTGCACCCAACACAGGCTGTTTTCACAGCAATTCAGCCTGAAATCGTGGTTTTTCACCAATAAAATTCATCATTCCATAAAAAATAAGTTCAGGCATATGGCAGATTCTTTGCGTAACATCAGGCACAACTCTGTGACTGTCTCCCCCACAGACAAATATTTCATAGTCACAAAACTGGTTCTTAAGACATTGCTCTGCCCTGTCGAATAAGCCTTTTGCCAGTGCCAGACAACCAGAATCCACACATTCTTCTGTATCCTTGCCGATATTTCCCGGATACCACTGTTGCTGATTAACGGTAACCTGCGCCGTTTTCTGCATAAGGCTTTGGCGCATCATCTGGATTCCGGGACAAATCCAGCCCCCATGATGTTGACCATTGTGATCAACAAAATCACAGGTAATCGCCGTTCCAAAATCAAGTACAGCAAAGGCCTTTGAGGAATGCCTGCGGGCCCCCAGCATCACCAACCAGCGATCTAATCCCAGTTTTGCAGGGTTAGAGTACGCGCAGTGAAGCCCGAAAGCCTGCGCACTGGTATGCAACTCCTGACAGGGACGGTGTGATGCTTTAATAGTCTTCATGATCCTGGTCAACCGCTCTGGCTGCCCAACAGCTGCAATGTATACTCCTTTACATTGCTCCAGCAGTTTCTGCAGATGGTTGTCGTCATCGAGATTCCCCGTGCAAAGGATCTCGTTTGCCGTCACCATGGCAAATTTAACTCTGCTATTACCGATATCCAGACAAAGGTACTCATTAGTAGGGCCTGACACTGATTTCACCTCCATAGAAGGCCTGCTTGCCTTTATCTGTTTCAACCAATAGCGCCCCCTGTTCATTTATGCCACAACATCGACCACTGAATTGTTGAGGGCCGCACAGCAAGGTTACCCATTTGTCCTGAAACAGATTGTGGTCACGCCATTCTTCAAGAAAGGGAACCAACCCCTCATTCTCAAACCGGCATAGTGCTTTATAAAGCTGGTCAAGCAGTATAGAGGCCAGCCTGTTCCTGTCTGGTTCAGTGTCTGAGTCAGAGTAGAGATCCGCCCAGGGTTGATCGATTTCATCAGCCGGATTGTCAGGCAGTCTGATATTGACGCCGACCCCGACAAAACAGTGGCTGATATCATCTAGTTGTCCCTCAGCCTCAACCAGAATGCCAGCCAGCTTCTTACCATTCAGATAGATATCATTAGGCCATTTCAATTGTGCACTAATATTGCCAAACGCCTTCAACGCCCTGACAACTGCAACACCAATCACCAGACTAAGGCCTCCCAGGGCCTGGTAGCCACCGTGAAAACCCCAGTACATGGATAAGTACAAACTGGCCCCAAAGGGTGAAACCCATTTACGTCCCTGTCTGCCGCGCCCTGCTGTCTGCGCTTCTGCCAGACAAGCTGCACCATTTATATGTAATTCGGTGGAGTGTTTAAGGTAGGTATTGGTGGAATCCACCACGCTTAAAATCTGTAATGGGGCATTATGACTTTTGCAGGCTATCTTGATCTGTTGAGAATCCAGTAACTGGAGTTTCCCCGCAAGCTTGTAACCCTTGCCTGTCACACTATAAATATCAAGACCAAGCTCCGACAACGACTGAATATGTTTGCTAACCGCAGCTCTGGATATACCAAGCTTACGCCCCAGCATTTCACCGGAGTAAAATCCGCCATTAGCAAGATACAAGAGAATCTGATTCCGGGTATTTTCTGTGCTTCGGCTCATAGCTCAATCAGCCCGCTAGCTCCCATTAGCCGAACTTCATTTTCCAGTTCTACGCCAAACTCCAGCTTGACTCCCTGCTTAATTTGTCTGGCCAGGGCCAGCAGTTCCCGGGGTTGACCATTATGGTAATTTGCCAGTACCAGTGGCTGTTTCTGATGACAGATAATTCCACCTACAGTTTTACCCTTAAAACCCAGTTTGTCGATAAACCAGGCCGCCGGCACCTTGACCTCTCCACTATTCAGTGGATAGCCCGGTATCTCTGGCCACCTTTGTTTTAAGTCCGCATACAGAGACTGGCTAAGATAGGGGTTCTTAAAAAAACTGCCGGCATTGCCGAATCTGGCTGGATCGGGCAACTTAGCCTTTCGTATCTCCACCACCTTATCAAAGATCTGCTGGGCGCTGGGATCCCGACCCAGCTGTTGTAACTCGCCATAGTCCGTTACCCCTTGCCAGCTCTTTGAGAACCTTAAGTTAACATGGGTAATCAGGCACCCCTTCATCTTCTCTCTCTTAAATAGGCTATCCCGATATGAAAACTGGCAATCCCCGGCTAATAGCTCATCGCTGTCGCCGCTATTTAAATCCACTACTTCAACGCTGTAGCAAAAGTCAGCCAGTTCACGGCCATAGGCGCCTATATTCTGTATCGGTGCGGCCCCTACTGTGCCGGGTATCAGTGCAAGATTCTCAGCCCCATAAATCCCTTTACCTAACAAGGCAACAACCAGTTGATGCCAGTTCTCACCGGCGGCTATTCTTACCTGGTAATACTCGTCGGTTTCTTTAACCGTCATCCCTTTAAGAGCGACCTTCAAAATGGTTCCCTGATACTCTTCCAGGAAAACGGTATTGCTCCCCTCACCGAGAATAAAATATGAACCCTCATCAATCGAAGGCAGAGAACTTACATCTTTAAGATAAAGTAAATTCCTGGCGGTGCTGTTAAAGCCAAAGGTGTGGAATGGGGCAAGATTAATCAAAAATACACTTCTTCAATGGATCATCGCTCTAGTTTAAGTAACCGCACAGACAAGGTCGAGTATTTATCTCCTATCATCGTCTATATTCTCTGACAGAGGCGCTGAGGGGGATAATCAACAGCACAGCCGTTGGTAAGAGGCCCTGATTGCCATCAGGATGACGGTGTAATGTCTATGTTCTCTCCCAAAAGCACTGTGTATTTTGATTCTATTCATATCTCAGCGCCTCTGTGTCTCTGCGAGATCAAAAACAAAAAGCCAGATGATCTCGCAAAGGCGCAGGGACGCAGAGGTTTTAAGTGTCTGAAACGAATCAGGGCCACCTGATAAAAGGTGGCCTTGATTCTCTGGCGGTGTGAACAGCGTCGGACTGAAGTCCGACCTACAGGGTACTCTCACATGGGGGTGAAGGCGGATTCTTTAGCGGCAGCGCCGCGCCCGCCTGACAAATCCTTCTGGAAAGGATTTGAACATCGGAGGTACGACGATGGCCCGCAGGGCGAGGGCATGGATAGCCCGAGTAGCGACCCGGGATGGCCGACCTGGAGGCTCTCACAAGGATGTGTGACAGATGGCTGTCAGCCGTACTAACGTGGAACGGTCCACAGCTGATGGATTGGGTTTCCTTTGGAGTGTTTACGCTAGCCTGATTCAGGAGCAGGGCCACCTGTAACATTTGAGATAAGGGGATATTCAATGTTTTCGCTGCGCACAACAAAAAAAGGCCACCTGATAACAGGTGGCCTTGATTCTGAATAGGAGCCTGGCGGTGTGCTACTCTCACATGGGGAAACCCCACACTACCATCGCCGCTGTTACGTTTCACTGCTGAGTTCGGAATGGATCAGGTGGTTCCGTAACGCTATGGCCGCCAGGCAAAACTGGTTTTAATAATTTGGTACAAGCTTTAAAGAAATCAATTGTAGCGTCATGGTTGAATCAGTTGTGGCTACACATACATCGTAATTTGGGCGTTGTATGGTTAAGCCTCACGGGCAATTAGTACAGGTTAGCTTAACGCCTTACAACGCTTCCACACCCTGCCTATCAACGTCTTAGTCTCAGACAACCCTTCAGGACAGTAAACTGTCAGGGATGACTCATCTTGGGGCTCGCTTCCCGCTTAGATGCTTTCAGCGGTTATCGATTCCGAACGTAGCTACCGGGCAGTGCCATTGGCATGACAACCCGAACACCAGCGGTTCGTCCACTCCGGTCCTCTCGTACTAGGAGCAGCTCCCCTCAATCATCCAGCGCCCACGGCAGATAGGGACCGAACTGTCTCACGACGTTCTAAACCCAGCTCGCGTACCACTTTAAATGGCGAACAGCCATACCCTTGGGACCGACTTCAGCCCCAGGATGTGATGAGCCGACATCGAGGTGCCAAACACCGCCGTCGATATGAACTCTTGGGCGGTATCAGCCTGTTATCCCCGGAGTACCTTTTATCCGTTGAGCGATGGCCCTTCCATTCAGAACCACCGGATCACTATGACCTACTTTCGTACCTGCTCGACGTGTCTGTCTCGCAGTTAAGCTGGCTTATGCCATTACACTAACCTCCTGATGTCCGACCAGGATTAGCCAACCTTCGTGCTCCTCCGTTACGCTTTGGGAGGAGACCGCCCCAGTCAAACTACCCACCAGACACTGTCCGCATCCCAGATAATGGGACAACGTTAGAACATCAAACATACAAGGGTGGTATTTCAAGGGCAGCTCCACATCATCTGGCGACAATGCTTCATAGCCTCCCACCTATCCTACACATGTAGGGTCAATGTTCAGTGCCAAGCTGTAGTAAAGGTTCACGGGGTCTTTCCGTCTAGCCGCGGGTACACCGCATCTTCACGGCAATTTCAATTTCACTGAGTCTCGGGTGGAGACAGCGTGGCCATGGTTACACCATTCGTGCAGGTCGGAACTTACCCGACAAGGAATTTCGCTACCTTAGGACCGTTATAGTTACGGCCGCCGTTTACCGGGGCTTCGATCAAGAGCTTCGCCTAAGCTAACCCCATCAATTAACCTTCCGGCACCGGGCAGGTGTCACACCGTATACGTCATCTTTCGATTTAGCACAGTGCTGTGTTTTTAATAAACAGTCCCAGCCACCTGGTCACTGCGGCCCCCATTCGCTTACGGCGTAAAGCCTTCACAAACAGGGGCGTACCTTCTCCCGAAGTTACGGTACTATTTTGCCGAGTTCCTTCACCCGAGTTCTCTCAAGCGCCTTGGTATTCTCTACCTGACCACCTGTGTCGGTTTGGGGTACGGTCAGTATTATCATAAGCTTAGAGGCTTTTCCTGGAAGCAGGGCATCTGCAACTTCATCACCGTAGTGACTCGTCTCGTGTCTCAGAATTAATGAACCGGATTTACCTAATTCATCTCCCTACGCACTTTCACATGGACTACCAACGCCATGCCTGCATAGCCTTCTCCGTCCCCCCTTCACTGATAATACCGGTACGGGAATATTAACCCGTTTCCCATCGACTACGCCTTTCGGCCTCGCCTTAGGGGCCGACTTACCCTGCCCTGATTAGCATGGGACAGGAAACCTTGGTCTTCCGGCGAGGGGGTTTTTCACCCCCTTTATCGTTACTCATGTCAGCATTCGCACTTGTGATATGTCCAGCAACCCTCTCGAGTCACCTTCAGCCACTTACACAACGCTCCCCTACCCAGCATACTTAGTATGCTGCCGCAGCTTCGGTATATTGCTTAGCCCCGTTACATCTTCCGCGCAGACCGACTCGACTAGTGAGCTATTACGCTTTCTTTAAAGGGTGGCTGCTTCTAAGCCAACCTCCTAGCTGTCTGGGCCTTTCCACATCGTTTCCCACTTAGCAATATTTTGGGACCTTAGCTGGCGGTCTGGGTTGTTTCCCTCTTCACGACGGACGTTAGCACCCGCCGTGTGTCTCCCGGATAGCACTCTACGGTATTCGGAGTTTGCATGGGGTTGGTAAGTCGGGATGACCCCCTAGCCCAAACAGTGCTCTACCCCCGTAGGTGTTCGTCCGAGGCGCTACCTAAATAGCTTTCGGGGAGAACCAGCTATCTCCCGGTTTGATTGGCCTTTCACCCCCAGCCACAAGTCATCTCCTAATTTTTCAACATTAGTGAGTTCGGTCCTCCAGTTGATGTTACTCAACCTTCAACCTGCCCATGGCTAGATCACCGGGTTTCGGGTCTATACCTAGCAACTGAACGCGCAGTTAACACTCGCTTTCGCTACGGCTCCCCTAATCGGTTAACCTCGCTACTAAATATAAGTCGCTGACCCATTATACAAAAGGTACGCCGTCACCCCGAAGGGCTCCGACTGCTTGTACGTATACGGTTTCAGGTTCTATTTCACTCCCCTCACAGGGGTTCTTTTCGCCTTTCCCTCACGGTACTGGTTCACTATCGGTCAGTTAGGAGTAT
Organism: Lacimicrobium alkaliphilum; assembly: GCF_001466725.1. Taxonomy (NCBI): domain Bacteria; kingdom Pseudomonadati; phylum Pseudomonadota; class Gammaproteobacteria; order Alteromonadales; family Alteromonadaceae; genus Lacimicrobium; species Lacimicrobium alkaliphilum. Next base: position 530,352 of record NZ_CP013650.1, on the reverse strand, counting down.
TTAGCCTTGGAGGATGGTCCCCCCATGTTCAGTCAAGATAACACGTGTCCCGACCTACTCGATTTCACTATCAGCGTTCCTTTGTGTACGGGGCTATCACCCACTATGGCGGCACTTTCCAGAGCCTTCCACTAAAACACTGATAACTTAAGGGCTACTCCCCGTTCGCTCGCCGCTACTAGGGGAATCTCGGTTGATTTCTTTTCCTCGGGGTACTTAGATGTTTCAGTTCTCCCGGTTCGCCTCACTTAGCTATGTATTCACTAAGTGATAATGCATAAATGCACTGGGTTTCCCCATTCGGACATCTGTGGCTCAAATGCGTTTTGTCAGCTCACCACAGCTTTTCGCAGACTTACACGTCCTTCATCGCCTCTAACTGCCTAGGCATCCACCGTATACGCTTTGTTACTTAACCATACAACCCCAAATTACGTCGTAATTCAGTGCTCTACAGCCAAACAACTTCATCAACATTCTCTAATCAAGAATACCAATGACGCTACTTCTAGCTAAATCAATTGCTTAATTTAGCTGGATGATTTCTTTATCAGCTTGTCCAAATTGTTAAAGAACAGGTTTAAGGCTTAAAAAACCTTAATCAATACACACTTCTAAAGCGTTTATTCATTAAGGTTATTCTTCTCGTCTTTCACCACAATGAAGTGGTGGAGCTAAGCGGGATCGAACCGCTGACCTCCTGCGTGCAAGGCAGGCGCTCTCCCAGCTGAGCTATAGCCCCTTGATAATGCTGAATGATGAGTGATTAGGACTGAATGCGTTCACTCAGCATTCATAACTTATCACTTAGCATTCATGATTGGTGGGTCTGAGTAGACTTGAACTACCGACCTCACCCTTATCAGGGGTGCGCTCTAACCAGCTGAGCTACAGACCCGTTTCTTGCTTTAAGCCTTTTGCCCCATGCTGCGCCTTGATTCGTCACTCGGTCAGTCATTTAGTGGACTAAACGCCTTTCCTCGCTCCTCAGTCGGCTTGCCTGGAACAAAATTCATCGCAATAAACCACACTCAACTCATGAGCATGGCTTGCTCGTTCTTTTTTCACAACAAAACAATCTGTGTGGACACTACACTAAAAAAGCGCAGCCTTACGTAAGGAGGTGATCCAACCCCAGGTTCCCCTAGGGTTACCTTGTTACGACTTCACCCCAGTCATGAAACACAAAGTGGTGATCGCCCTCCCGAAGGTTAAGCTAACCACTTCTTTTGCATCCCACTCCCATGGTGTGACGGGCGGTGTGTACAAGGCCCGGGAACGTATTCACCGCAGTATGCTGACCTGCGATTACTAGCGATTCCGACTTCACGGAGTCGAGTTGCAGACTCCGATCCGGACTACGATTGGCTTTAAGGGATCCGCTCCACCTCGCGGTCTCGCTTCCCTCTGTACCAACCATTGTAGCACGTGTGTAGCCCTACTCGTAAGGGCCATGATGACTTGACGTCGTCCCCACCTTCCTCCGGTTTGTCACCGGCAGTCTCCTTAGAGTGCCCAACCTAATGCTGGCAACTAAGGACAAGGGTTGCGCTCGTTGCGGGACTTAACCCAACATCTCACGACACGAGCTGACGACAGCCATGCAGCACCTGTATCTGGATTCCCGAAGGCACTAAAGCATCTCTGCTAAATTCCCAGTATGTCAAGAGTAGGTAAGGTTCTTCGCGTTGCATCGAATTAAACCACATGCTCCACCGCTTGTGCGGGCCCCCGTCAATTCATTTGAGTTTTAACCTTGCGGCCGTACTCCCCAGGCGGTCTACTTAGCGCGTTAGCTTCGCTACGCACAAATTAAATTCGCACACAGCTAGTAGACAGCGTTTACGGTGTGGACTACCAGGGTATCTAATCCTGTTCGCTACCCACACTTTCGCACATGAGCGTCAGTCTTTGGCCAGGGAGCCGCCTTCGCCACTGATGTTCCTCCAGATCTCTACGCATTTCACCGCTACACCTGGAATTCCACTCCCCTCTCCAAGACTCTAGCTTGCCAGTTCCAAATGACCCTCCCAGGTTGAGCCCGGGGCTTTCACATCTGGCTTAACAAGCCGCCTGCGTGCGCTTTACGCCCAGTAATTCCGATTAACGCTCGCACCCTCCGTATTACCGCGGCTGCTGGCACGGAGTTAGCCGGTGCTTCTTCTGTGGCTAACGTCAATGAAGTACGCTATTAACATACTCCCCTTCCTCACCACTGAAAGTGCTTTACAACCCGAAGGCCTTCTTCACACACGCGGCATGGCTGGATCAGGGTTGCCCCCATTGTCCAATATTCCCCACTGCTGCCTCCCGTAGGAGTCTGGGCCGTGTCTCAGTCCCAGTGTGGCTGATCTTCCTCTCAGAACAGCTAGAGATCGTCGCCTAGGTGAGCCTTTACCTCACCTACTAGCTAATCTCGCTTGGGTTCCTCTGATGGTGTATGGCCCGAAGGTCCCATACTTTGGTCCGAAGACATTATGCGGTATTAGCCACCGTTTCCAGTGGTTGTCCCCCGCCATCAGGCAGATCCCCAAGTATTACTCACCCGTCCGCCGCTCGTCATCTTCTAGCAAGCTAGAAATGTTACCGCTCGACTTGCATGTGTTAGGCCTGCCGCCAGCGTTCAATCTGAGCCATGATCAAACTCTTCAATTAAATAAATCATGAATATAACTTTTTGGCTGACACTCTTTTAACGAGTGCCCACACAGATTGTCTTGTTGCTAATTGTTAAAGAACAGTCGCTCAAAAGCACCTTCAAGGCCTCTCTCAAGCGGGACGCGCATTTTACGCTATCCGGGGTCACTGTCAAGGTGTTTTGCGCCAATTAGTAACACTAATCGTCAACGCTAACCCCTTCACGTTCCTTATGCTGATAACAGCTGAACTGCCATCGCCTTCGGTCGTCATCCTGACCCGGCGTAAGCATCTTACCCCGTCGAAGTGGCGCGCATTTTAGAGATTTCTGTGTCACCGTCAACCCCAAAACCGCAAATTCAGCAAAAGTTTTTGTTTTTATGCTTACTTTTAAGACAACTGGTTGTTTTTTATTTCATTTTGTTTATTTTTTGTTAAATTTGAACTCTTCTGATACATATCAGTCGTACTAGTCCCGATGTAGCTTTTTGGAACCCGGCAAATGAAGAAGATGCTTTGCTCAACATTATTAGTTTCACTGTGCACAGCAAGCCCAATCTTTGCTGAGGAATCAAAGCCCCCGCATTCTAATGACAAAACAATCGACTTCATAGAGAAGCAGGTCGAACAAAATATGTCGGTGGGACGGGCTATCAAGAGTATCGTCAGTCACTATCCTCAGGATGTTGAAATAGTCATCAGGACCGCTCTGGATCTATACCCTGAACACTACAGGGAGATAGTTCACGGAGCTATATCGGCGCAGCCCGCGCTAACCGAGGATGTCGTCAGCATTGCTATTGAGAAACATCCCCAGCATTGTGCCAACATTGTAAAAACCGCCATACATGCGGAGCCCAGCTATATTGATTTTGTTGTTAATGCTGCTACCCATGCTACCCCGGAAGAACTGCAGGATATTGTCAGAGTAGCGGTGATCACTGAACCAAATTCAGCGGACACCATTGTCCGCTCTGTCGCAGAAGCGCAACCCAACAGACTCGCAGAAATTATTACAACAGCCATCGGTGCGGTACCATTGGTTGGAGAATATATTGTTGAGGCGCTGCTGATATCTTATCCACAAAGCACCGAGACTGTTATCACTACTGCTTTCAAAGAATCCAATCTGAATAATGGTAACAATCTGCTTCGAATTCTGGCTACTGCCAGAGGGGCAGGAATCAACGACGATGAAATAAAGCTCTATGCGATCAATGGTGGAGTAACAGAAGAGGATTTTTCTGCGCTGATGGAACAACTCGAGAGTAAAGAGTAATCCTTCTACACTAAAAAGCAGACAATAAAAAACCGGGCCAGGCCCGGTTTTTTTATTGCTCTGGTAGCTTATTCAGCAACCGCTTCCTCTGCAACGTCTTCTTCAACGTCAACAACAGGGCGATCAACCAGTTCAACGTATGCCATAGGAGCATTATCACCGGTACGGAAGCCACATTTCAAAATACGAATGTAGCCACCCGGACGTTCGGTATAACGTGGACCCAGGTCATTAAACAGTTTACCTACAACCTCTTTATCACCTGTACGGGCAAAAGCCAGGCGGCGATTAGCCACGCTGTCTTGCTTGGCAAGTGTAATCAGAGGTTCAATTACGCGACGCAGTTCTTTCGCTTTGGGCAGAGTCGTTTTGATGATTTCATGTTTCACCAAAGAACCTGCCATATTGCGAAACATCGCTTGACGATGGCTGCTGTTGCGATTTAACTGACGACCACTCTTACGATGGCGCATGGTTCTTTCCTTCTTAACAAATCAGTTTAACTTGCGACCTGATTAGTCTTTCTCAGCGATACTCTCTGGGGGCCAATTTTCCAGGCGCATACCCAATGAGAGACCACGAGAAGCGAGCACATCTTTAATTTCGGTCAGAGACTTTTTACCCAGATTAGGGGTTTTAAGTAACTCGACTTCTGTGCGCTGCACCAGATCACCGATGTACTGGATAGCTTCTGCCTTAAGACAGTTAGCTGAACGTACGGTAAGTTCCAGATCATCAACAGGACGAAGCAGGATAGGATCGAACTCCGGCTTCTCTTCTTTGGCAACAGGCTCTTTAATATCCCGAAGTTCTACGAAGGCATCCAGTTGCTCAGCCAGAATAGTGGCAGAGCGACGAATGGCTTCCTCAGGATCGATAGTGCCGTTGGTTTCCATATCGATAATCAATTTATCCAAGTCAGTACGCTGTTCTACACGCGCAGACTCTACTGCATAAGCAATACGTTCAACCGGACTGAAAGAAGCATCGACTAACAAACGACCAATGGGTCTCTCGTCTTCTTCAGAGGTGCGGCGGGCAGCGGCAGGAACATATCCACGCCCCTTTTCCACTTTAATGCGCATATTGATAGACGCATCACCGGTTAAAGTACAGATCAGGTGATCGGGATTAACGATTTCCACATCACCGTCATGCTGTATGTCACCCGCTACAACCGGGCCTGAACCAGATTTAACCAGGGTCAGATTGGCTTCATCTTTTCCTTCCAGACGCACTGCCAAACCTTTGAGGTTCAACAGTATTTCGATAACGTCTTCCTGGACACCTTCCTTGGTACTGTACTCGTGCAGTACGCCATCAATTTCCACTTCTGTTACGGCGCATCCGGGCATGGATGACAACAGAATGCGACGCAATGCGTTGCCCAGCGTATGACCAAAGCCACGCTCCAGCGGCTCAAGGGTCACCTTGGCGCGAGTTGGGGATACGTTATCTATCTCGACTAACCTTGGTTTAAGGAATTCAGTTACAGAACCCGACATTGTTTCCTCTCTTTGACCTTCTTTACTTACTGTAAAGTTCGACGATCAGCTGTTCGTTAATTTCGGCAGACAAGTCACCACGCTCAGGAATGCGCTTAAAAGTGCCTTCCATCTTCTTGCTGTCCACTTCTATCCAGGTAGGCTTTTCACGCTGGTCGGCGAGTTCCAGAGCAGCCACGATACGGGCTTGCTTTTTGGCCTTCTCACGAACGGACACAACGTCTTCAGCAGAAACGTTAAAAGAAGGAACGTTAACAACCTGACCATTTACCAGAATGGCTTTGTGGCTGACCAACTGACGCGCTTCAGAGCGAGTGCTGGCAAACCCCATACGGTAAACAACATTGTCAAGGCGTTGTTCCAAAAGCTGAAGCAGGTTTTCACCTGTATTGCCTTTCAGACGTGCCGCTTCTTTATAGTAATTACGGAATTGCTTTTCTAACACGCCGAACATACGACGTACTTTTTGCTTTTCACGCAACTGCACACCGTAATCAGACAAACGGCCACGACGGGCGCCATGCTGACCTGGTGCAGTATCTATCTTACATTTCGAGTCAATTGCCCGAACGCCGCTTTTGAGGAACAAATCTGTTCCTTCGCGACGGCTAAGTTTGAGTTTTGGACCCAAATATCTTGCCATGATCTTTCTCCAACTGTCCTGAAAACGTGCTTAAACGCGACGTTTCTTAGGTGGACGACAACCGTTGTGAGGAATAGGCGTCACATCGGTAATGTTAGTGATACGGTAACCCGTCGCGTTCAGGGCACGGATCGCAGACTCTCGGCCTGGACCCGGACCTTTTACAAACACTTCAAGGTTTTTCAGACCGTATTCCTGAGCTGCTACACCAGCGCGTTCTGCTGCTACCTGAGCAGCGAACGGCGTGGACTTACGCGAGCCACGGAAACCTGAACCTCCGGAGGTAGCCCATGCTAAGGCATTACCCTGGCGATCCGTGATGGTCACTATCGTGTTGTTAAAAGAGGCATGGATATGAGCCATACCATCTGCTACCTGGTGTTTTACGCGTTTACGTGTACGTACTGGTGCTTTTGCCATAATTCCCCCGCTTACTTCTTAATCGGCTTACGAGGACCTTTACGGGTACGCGCATTAGTTTTAGTGCGCTGACCACGTATAGGCAAGCTGCGACGATGGCGTATGCCACGAAAACAACCTAGGTCCATCAGACGTTTAATGCTCATTGATACTTCACGACGAAGGTCACCTTCAACAGTGAACCTGGCGACTTCTTCACGAAGTTTATCAACTTGCGTTTCATCAAGATCTTTAATCTTAGTACTCTCTGCAACACCTGCGGCTGCACAGATGCTTTTCGCACGTGTGGCGCCAACACCGAAAATAGCTGTCAAAGCGATTACGGTGTGCTTGTGTTCAGGGATGTTAATGCCAGCGATACGGGCCACTAACAGCACTCCTCTAGTTAATATGTCATCAGCCTAAAAAGCCCGCTAGGATACTTATCCGACGACAAAATTGCAAATTTAGCTCAAATGAGCTTGTTTATCGATTAACCTTGCCTTTGCTTATGCTTGGGCTCTGTACAAATCACCCGCACAACACCGTTGCGCTTGACGATTTTGCAGTTACGGCAAATCTTCTTAACAGATGCACGAACTTTCATTTCGTTACTCCGTGATTGACCAATCTTAACGGCCGAAGCCTTTCAGATTAGCTTTTTTCAGAACAGACTCATATTGATTAGACATCAAATGGGTCTGCACCTGCGCCATAAAGTCCATGATTACCACCACGATAATCAGCAATGAAGTACCGCCGAAATAGAACTGTACGTTCCAGGCAATCATCATAAACTCGGGCACTAAACATACAAAGGTAATGTATAAGGCACCTGCCAGCGTCAGTCGGGTCATGACCTTATCGATATATCTCGAGGTCTGCTCACCGGGGCGGATTCCAGGTACAAAAGCACCGGATTTCTTCAGGTTATCTGCTGTCTCACGCGGGTTAAACACCAACGCAGTATAGAAGAAACAGAAGAAAATGATCGCCGCAGCATACAACAATACGTACAGAGGTTGTCCCGGGGACAACATCAGTGACACGTCTTGCAACCAGGACATACTCTCATTAGAGCCAAACCAACTGGCAATAGTGCCCGGGAACAGAATGATGCTTGATGCAAAGATCGGCGGTATCACCCCAGCCATATTCACTTTAAGTGGTAAATGCGTGCTTTGTGCAGCGAAGACTTTACGTCCTTGCTGACGCTTGGCGTAGTTAACAACGATACGACGTTGTCCACGCTCCACAAACACCACAAAGTAAGTAACGGCAACAATAATCACACCAATCAGCAACAGAAACAGCATGTTCAGGTCACCCTGCCTGGCTTGTTCTACTGTCTGACCTATGGCGGTAGGCAGGCCGGCTACGATTCCCGCGAAGATAATAATCGAAATACCATTACCTATACCGCGTTCGGTAACCTGCTCACCCAACCACATCAGGAACATCGTTCCTGTGACCAAACTGACTACAGCTGTAAAGTAAAATCCAAAGCCCGGACTGAGAACCAATCCCTGCATCAGATTAGGCAAACCAGTGGCAATGGCGATGGCCTGGAAAATCGACAAAACCAGGGTTAAATACCTGGTGTATTGGCTGATTTTCTTGCGTCCTGCCTCACCTTCCTTTTTCAGTTCAGCCATTTGCGGATGAACTACTGTCATCAACTGCATGATAATGGATGCCGAAATATAAGGCATGATGCCAAGTGCCAATATTGATGCACGCTCAAGAGCACCGCCGGAGAACATGTTAAACATCTCCACGATGGTGCCTTTTTGCTGCTCAAACAACTGAGCCAGAACAGCCGCATCAATACCAGGAATAGGCACGAATGAGCCGAGCCTGAATACGATAATCGCACCAAGGACAAATAAAAGCCTTGATTTCAGTTCACTCAGCCCGCCTTTGGCACCTGAATCCAGTCCTGGTTTAGCCATTTAGCTTATTCCTCTACTTTACCGCCGGCAGCTTCAATAGCTTCACGAGCGCCTTTAGTTACCTTCAAGCCATTTACAGTCACCGCACGAGAGAGGTCACCACTTTTCATTACTTTTACAAACAGCACTTCTTTTTTAATCAGATTTGCCGCTTTCAGTGTTTCCAGTGATACCACCTCGCCTTCAACCTTAGCGATTTCAGTCAGCGTGACCTGGTCAGTAACCAGAGACTTGCGTGACGTGAAACCAAACTTAGGCAAACGGCGCTGGATAGGCATCTGACCACCCTCGAAGCCCGGACGAATCTTACCGCCGGAACGAGAGGTTTGACCCTTGTGACCACGGCCACCAGTCTTACCCAGACCGGAACCGATACCACGGCCTACCCGCTTGGAAGATTTTTTAGCTCCCGGTGCAGGAGCAAGTGTATTCAAATGCATGGATTACTCCTCCACTATTTCAACCATATAGTTGACTTTATTGATCATGCCGCGAACAGCAGGAGTGTCTTCCAACTCACGGACACGACCAATGCGACCTAATCCCAAACCAGTCAGTGTAGCCCTGTGCTTTGGCAGACGGCCGATTGCACTTTTGGTTTGTTTAACTTTGATAGTCTTAGCCATTGTCCATTACCCCAAAATCTGTTCTACGGCCAACCCACGCTTGGCAGCAACCTGCTCCGGAGATTTCATCTCAACCAGGGCATTAATCGTTGCACGCACTACGTTAATAGGATTGGTAGATCCGTAGCATTTTGAAAGTACGTCTTGTACACCAGCAACTTCAAGGACTGCACGCATCGCACCACCGGCAATAATACCAGTACCTTCAGATGCAGGCTGCATGTATACCTTAGAGCCGGAATGACGCCCCTTGATCGGATGCTGAAGGGTTGTCCCGTTCAGATCCACGGTAACCAGGTTACGACGTGCTTTTTCCATTGCCTTTTGAATGGCAGCGGGTACTTCGCGCGCTTTACCGTAACCAAAACCGACGCGACCGTTACCGTCACCCACTACAGTCAATGCAGTGAAGCTAAAGATACGACCACCTTTAACCACTTTGGATACACGGTTTACGGCAATCAGCTTTTCTAACAGTTCACCGTTTTGAACTTCTACTTTAGCCATAATTAACTCCTAGAACTGAAGACCTGCTTCGCGAGCAGCATCAGCCAATGCCTTCACTCGACCGTGATACTTGAAACCACTGCGATCAAAAGCCACTTCTTTAATGCCTTTTTCAATCGCACGCTCAGCAATCACTTTGCCTACTGTGGTTGCCGCATCTGCATTACCTGTGGATTTCAGGTCTTTACGCAGATCAGCTTCAACAGTAGATGCCGTCGCCAGCACTTCTGCGCCGCTAGGGGCGATCAGTTGTGCATAGATATGACGGGGAGTGCGGTGAACTACCAGGCGATGCACTGCCAGTTCACTAATCTTTTTGCGGGCGCGGGTAGCGCGACGCAAACGAGATGTTTTCTTATCCATCGTATCACCCACCTACTTTTTCTTAGCTTCTTTACGACGTACAACTTCATCGGCATAACGGACACCTTTGCCTTTGTATGGCTCTGGTGGACGGTATCCACGAATGTTAGCTGCGACCTGACCCACCAGCTGCTTGTCGGCGCCTTTGACGACAACTTCAGTCTGACTAGGAGTTTCTACGCTGATACCCTGAGGCATCTCGTAGGAAACAGGATGAGAGAAACCCAGAGTCAAATTGAGTTTGTTACCCTGTGCCTGAGCACGGTAACCCACACCATTAAGCTCCAGTTTTTTCTCGAAACCTGTGGTAACGCCAAGCATCATGCTGTTCAGAACAGAGCGAGCAGTACCTGCCTGAGCCCAGCCATCGGCTACGCCTTCGCGGGGAAGAGTTTTCAGTTGATTCTCTTCTTTTACTACTTCAACGCCGTCGTTAAACACAAAATTTAACGTTCCGTTTTTACCTTTAAGGCTGACTTGCTGTCCGTTGATGTTAACTTCAACACCAGACAGGATATCAACCGGGGCTTTTGCTACACGTGACATCGATTACTCCTCCGTTACGCTACATAGCCGATGACTTCACCACCCATGCCGGCTTTACGCGCAGCACGGTCGGTCATCACGCCCTTGGATGTGGAAACGATTGCGACACCCAGACCACCCATAACTTTCGGCAGCTCATCTTTTTTCTTATAGATGCGCAAACCGGGGCGGCTGACTCGCTCGATAGTTTCGATCACCTTTTTGCCTTCGAAGTACTTAAGCGTAACTTCCAAAACAGGCTTAACATCGCCAGAGGCCTGGTAGTCAGTGATGTAACCTTCTTCTTTCAGCACTTTTGCAATTGCAACGCGCAGCTTGGAAGAAGGCATAGCAACGGAAACTTTGTTCGCCAGTTGACCGTTACGAATGCGGGTAAACATATCCGCGATTGGATCTTGCATACTCATCTTAAGCTACTCCTTACCAGCTGGCTTTTTTCAGACCAGGGACTTCACCACGCATGGCCGCTTCACGTAACTTGATCCGGCTGAGGCCGAACTTACGCAGGAAACCATGTGGACGACCAGTGATACGACAGCGGTTATGCTGACGGGCACGGGAAGAGTCACGAGGTAGTTGTTGCAGCTTGAGAACCGCGTCCCAACGTTCTTCATCAGAAGAATTAACACTGCTGATAATGGCTTTTAGCTCAGCACGCTTTTCGGCGTACTTGGCTACCAGCTTGGCACGCTTTACTTCACGTGCTTTCATTGATTGTTTTGCCATAACCCTACACCTTATTTCTTGAATGGGAAGTTGAAAGCAGCCAGCAGAGCGCGACCTTCTTCATCTGTCCCGGCAGTGGTGGTGATAGTAATATCCATACCACGTACTTTGTCGACTTTATCAAAGTCGATCTCAGGGAAGATGATTTGCTCGCGAACACCCATGCTATAGTTACCATGACCGTCGAATGACTTAGCATTCAGGCCACGGAAGTCACGGATACGCGGGATAGCGATTGAAATCAAACGCTCAAGAAATTCCCACATACGCTCGCCACGTAGGGTTACTTTACAGCCAATCGGATATCCTTCACGGATTTTAAAACCCGCAACAGATTTGCGTGCAACGGTGACAACAGGCTTCTGACCGGCAATTGCCTGCATATCAGAAGTGGCGTTTTCCAACACCTTTTTGTCCGCTACCGCTTCACCCAGACCCATGTTCAGGGTGATTTTCTCAATCCGAGGGACTTGCATGACGCTTTTGTAGCCGAACTGCTTCGCAAGTTCTGCCACTACTGTTTCTCTATAGAAATCATGCAGTTTCGCCATCGTAATCTCCAATTATTAAACCAGTTCGCCGTTAGACTTGAAGAAACGTACTTTCTTCTCATCTTCAAAACGGAAACCGACGCGATCTGCTTTACCCGTTTGCGGGTTCACAATCGCAACATTAGATACATGAATTGATGCTTCTTTCTCTACGATACCACCAGTAACACCTAACTGTGGGTTAGGCTTCTGGTGCTTCTTCATCAAATTCACACCTTCTATTATCAGTCGGTCAGACTCAGTCAGTACTTTCAGGACTTTGCCTGTTTTGCCTTTGTCTTTACCGGCTAATACGACAACTTCATCATCACGACGAATTTTTCTTGCCATTATCGTGACTCCTTATAATACCTCTGGGGCCAGTGAGATGATCTTCATGAATTGATCTCCACGAAGCTCACGGGTAACCGGGCCAAAGATACGCGTACCAATGGGTTGCTTATTGGTGTTAAGCAACACGGCTGCGTTGTTATCAAAACGGATCAGAGAACCGTCAGGACGACGAACGCCTTTTCTAGTACGCACCACCACTGCATTCAGTACGTCACCTTTTTTAACTTTACCGCGAGGAATTGCTTCCTTGACGGTAACTTTGATGATGTCACCGATATGTGCATAACGGCGATGCGAGCCACCAAGAACCTTAATACACTGAACCCTGCGAGCGCCGGAATTATCGGCCACATCCAGGTTAGTTTGCATTTGGATCATGCTAGTGCTCCGCTGTTGTTAAGGCCATTTTCAGGCCATTAGCTGCTTTAATAGTCATACCCCCATAAAAAGGGCGCGAAACTATAACAGAAAACAATGGGATGTGATACCCGAATGTGTAAAAAAACGCCGGGAGCGTTTTTTAACGTCGGAGCCCGCGACGACGGCCCAAAGGGCGGAGGACAGGGATAGTCCGGAGTAAAAAAACGCCGGGAGCGTTTTTACTCATTACATCCCTGTAAATCGCCTGCTGCGCAGGCCAGCTAAAGCTGTTCTGTATTGCTCCCGGCAATACCTGGTTAACGTCGGAGCCCGCGACGACGGCCCAAAGGGCGGAGGACAGGGATAGTCCGGAGTAAAAAAGCGCCGGGAGCGTTTTTACTCATTACATCCCTGTAAATCGCCTGCTGCGCAGGCCAGCTAAAGCTGTTCTGTATTGCTTCCGGCAATACCTGGTTAACGTCGGAGCCCGCGACGACGGCCCGAAGGACGGAGGACAGGGATAGTCCGGAGTAAAAAAACGCCGGGAGCGCTTTTTACCCGGAACTGCACTCGGACGCATCCCGTATTCAGCCGGAGTCCGGGCCAGATCTTCTATGCCTGGCCGTTCATTGCAGCAGTTGTTATGCGCTCTGATAATGCCTTTTCCATCGCTCTTTATTCTATATCTTCAATGCAGCAGAGCGATCCGGTAACCACTTGCGGAACTGCTGTCCGGCTCCACTGACACCACATAATTTACTTCTTCATCAATTGCCAGAGACTGAGTGCGATACAGAAGTGTCTGATTACCACTGTTATCATCATACAAAGCGATGATTTCATAGTAATCGCTGGGCAGGCTGATATCATCAGATTCCGCAAACCCCAGATTCAACAGCTTGTGCTCTGCGGTCTCTACTGTCTCATCCTGCCTGACAAAATAGATATCAATATTGCTGAAGTCCTTCACCAAATTAACCATATTTAACTCATGTTCATAGACTTGCGGCAAATCGCTGTCTTCAAAAGCCAGCGAGCTGAGCTGCTCCTGTGCATTGCTGTACAGAACCACGGTTTTGCTCTCTCCCTGGTTGAGGGTCAACAGACGATTATTGAAAGCCCACTGGGCATTCTCTGAACTGGCAGATATCTGATAGTCCCCATATTTGACGCTACTAAAAGCGCTCAACTCTCGGGCTGCCACATCAGCGCTTCGGTCTATGTCGTTGCCCTTCAACGTCGCTGTCAGGCCAATGCCAGCGTCCAGACTGTTATAGAAACGGTACTGGGCACCGGCCCGAATATCTTTATAGGAAGGCACGCGGGCAGTGTTAATGATCAAGTCGACGATAAGATTGTTTTGTGACGCCCCGGTCGAAGATCGGATCACCATGACATATTCGGTCTCGAAGTTGAAAGCCATAGTGCCGCTTTCATACACCACTTCAGTTTTACCCGGCTCAGTGAGATAGACTACGTAATCGTCCAGATTCCAGTTTGCGCTGTCTGAGTCACCGTCCCAGTACTCTGCCTGGAAGAGTTCCCCGAATATCAGCGATCCCATTAAATGTGCATCCGTCAGGGACGCCCCGGCTTCGGCAACGTAGAGATCATATTCTTTATCAGCCACCGCAGAAATAGCGTGCAGGGTAAAATGATCGTCCAGTTCTGCGCGCTCGAATTTATGCTCTATCAGCTCAGGATCTTTGTAGTCGCCCAGCATCAGATACAAAGATTTATGCCCGTCACTGAGATTAATGTCCTGACTCATGATCTCGACTACCTTATCGCTGGCGTCAGTGCGCCTGAGGCTGAGAGTCGTCTTTTCTTCATCCCGGGCATAGAGCCCCGTTGCGTTGCCATAACTGGCTTTGCCCAAAGCAGCATCATCAATATACAGCGAGGTCGAGGCACTGTTTGGGGACCCGTTGTAGAGTTGTACATAGGCCTCAGGGTAGCTGTTGTCACTGTCGCTGCCACTTGATCCGCCACAGGCGGGGAGCAGCAGAGCGCAGCAAACTAACAGTGGTAAAGACAAAATACGAAAATTCATAGCGGTTCCTTAATGTTGTTTAGAACCACAATTTATCACCGCTAAGTTGCTGAGTTATCAACGATTTACATTCTTTACCAATGCTTACATTCCTTTACGTTGGACTCAATATTGCTACAGTTTGAAGACGATTATTCACAGTCTCACTGGAATCGTTATGATGATATATAGAATTTTGCAGGCAAGAAAGGAGGCTGCCTGACCGGCAACCTTAGGATCAGGAAGATGTCATCTGCCGCTGTCTGACCACTTCAAACAAACAGATGCCTGTTGCCACAGATACATTCAGGCTGGACACTGAGCCTGCCATGGGCAGTTTAATTAACTCATCACAATGCTCGCGGGTCAGGCGGCGCATGCCTTTGCCCTCAGCCCCCATCACCAGCGCCATCGGGCCGGTTAATCTGGCCTGATACAGAGTTTGCTCGGCTTCGCCTGCTGTGCCCACCACCCAGACTCCGGCCTGCTGCAACTCCTTGAGGGTTCTGGCAAGATTGGTTACCTGAATAAAAGGCACCACTTCTGCCGCGCCACAGGCCACTTTGCTGACAGTGGGCGTTAAACCCGCTGATTTATCTTTTGGCACGACCACCGCATGCACCCCTGCACCATCAGCGCTGCGAATACAGGCACCCAGATTATGAGGATCGGTCACGCCGTCCAGAATCAGCAGGAAAGGGGCGTTATTGGCGGCAACAATGGCATCCAGATCGCTTTCATCCAGTACCCTGGCCGGTTTGGCCCTGGCCACAACACCCTGATGCTGAGCGCCTTCGACTTTATCATCCAGGGTGCGGCGCTGACAAAACTGTACCGACACACCAAAGCGTCTGGCCTGATTCACAATATCAATCAGGCGCTGATCGTCCCGGCCCTTAAGCACAAACAGCTCGAGCAGTCGTTCAGGCTCCCGTTCAAGCAACGCTTCTAAGGCATGTATGCCATACAGCCATTGAGTTTGTGCCATTTGTTACTTCCTGCCTTTGGCCGGCTTACGCTTTGTGCCTTGCCCTTTAGGCTTGGCTGCTTTATCTGATACAGGCTTTTGTGCAGCGGCACGTTTGCCTTTTGCTTTTTTCACCGCCACTTTGCGACCGCCTTTACCTTTTCCCTGGGGCTGATCCAGCACAAAATCGATTTTACGATCATCCAGATTAACGCCGGCCACTTTGACCCGCACCTGATCCCCGAGCCGGTAAACGGTGCCAAAGTTCTCACCAATCAGGTGCTGCTTAACCGCATCAAAGTGATAGTAGTCATTTTCCAGCGCAGTAATATGCACCAGACCATCGATATGGAACTCACTCAGACGTACAAAGAAGCCAAAACTGGTGACTGAGGCAATCACGCCGTCAAAGCTGGCGCCCACATGGTCCTGCATAAACTCACATTTGAGCCAGTCGGCCACATCACGGGTAGCATCATCGGCGCGACGCTCGGTCATTGAGCACTGTTCACCCAGTTGCTGCACTTCCTCGCTGGAATAGGCCTTACCACCACTGCTGCTCTTACGTTTACTCTGCTTGTCCAGTACCCCTTTGATGGCACGGTGTACAACCAGATCAGGATAGCGGCGTATGGGTGAGGTAAAGTGGGCATAGGCTTCCAGAGCCAGACCGAAATGGCCGATATTCTCGCGGTCATAAATAGCCTGCTTCATGGAGCGCAGTAACATGGTCTGAATCAGTTCCTGATCCGGCCTTCCAGCGACCTTATTAACAACGTTGGAAAAATCGGCCGGCACCGGATCGTTACCGATACCATGGGGAATCCCCACTTCGGCCAGATAGCCTAAAAAGCTCATCAGGCGATCGGCATCGGGCTTGTCATGCACACGGTACAAAGCTTCGGCTTCATATTTTTGCAGGATCATGGCGGCACTGACATTGGCCAGGATCATGCACTCTTCAATCATCTTGTGAGCGTCATTACGCTCAACCGCCACCACATGATCGATTTTACGCTGTGCATTGAAGATAAATTTATTTTCCTGGGTTTCAAACTCAATAGCGCCACGCTTGGCTCTGGCCTTTTTGAGTACCCGGAACAGATCATGCAAACTACGAAGATGGGGCACCAGCGGCTCATAGCGCTGATACAACTCCTTATCGCCCTGCAGAATATCCCACACTTTATTGTAGGTCAGCCTGGCATGAGAGTTCATTACCGCTTCATAAAACTGGTAACTCTTCAGGTGGCCGGTTTTGTCGATGCGCATCTCGCATACCATACACAGCCGATCCACTTCGGGATTGAGTGAACACAGCCCGTTAGACAGCACTTCAGGCAGCATGGGCACCACCTGTTCTGGGAAGTACACCGAGTTACCCCGCTCAATGGCTTCCTTATCCAGCGCAGAACCAGGCCTTACATAATAACTGACATCGGCAATGGCGACCCAAAGTGTCCAGCCACCTTCATCCAGTGGCTCACAATACACGGCATCGTCGAAGTCACGGGCATCTTCACCATCTATAGTCACCAGAGGTAACTGACGCAAATCCACCCGCCCCTGCTTGGCCTGCTCCGGTACCTGTTCGGTTAACCCCTTAATTTGTTCAGTAACAGCTTTAGGCCAGTCATGGGGAATATCATAGGTGCGCATGGCCATTTCGATTTCCATGCCCGGCGCCATATGTTCGCCCAGTACTTCGATGATCTTACCGGTGGCATTTACCCTTTTGTTCGGGCGCTGCACAATCTCGACCACCACTACATGTCCCTGACGGGCACCTTCGGTTTGCTCAGGAGGGATAACAATATCCTGGCAGATACGGCTGTCATCAGGCACGACCACACCGAAACCATGCTCGACAAAATAACGCCCGACTACGGGTTCCGTGCGGGGTTCAACGACTCTGACAATACGGGCTTCGGTTTTACCTTTGTAATTCTGATTGCTCTCACGAACCAACACGATGTCACCATGCAGTAAGGTCCGCATCTGC
The DNA here is from genome assembly GCF_001466725.1 of Lacimicrobium alkaliphilum. Lineage (NCBI taxonomy): Bacteria > Pseudomonadati > Pseudomonadota > Gammaproteobacteria > Alteromonadales > Alteromonadaceae > Lacimicrobium > Lacimicrobium alkaliphilum. The sequence continues at coordinate 512,924 of NZ_CP013650.1, read as the reverse complement.
GCATTGTGAATAAACAGGTCCGGTTTACCATCCTCACGTTTGAGGAAGCCAAAGCCGTCACGGTGGCCTATGACCCTGCCTCGGATCAGGTCCATCTTATCTGCCAGGCCGTATTTCTTGTTACGGTTAAACAGAATCTGCCCTTCCCGCTCCATGGCCCTTAAGCGGCGCTGAATACCAATACGGCTCTCTTCATCTTCGGCACCCACCAACTCACAAATTTCCAGCATGGAAAGGGGCTTGTTTTCATCGGTCAGGAGCTTAAGGAGATATTCCCGGCTGGCTACCGGATTGTCGTATTTTTCTTTTTCGCGCTGGTAATAGGGGTCATCGTGTTGCGTTGGCAATGCTAGTTTCCGTTATTTTCTGAATATTTAACGCACAGTATAACGAATTCAGGGCCCGAATGATTGCACAATTTCCACAACCTGACGAACTCAGGAATTAAGCGGACGACGGGCCTTGCGCACCACCTTGGGATGCATCAGCTTTTCAAGTTCCTGCAGACAACGGGCAATTTGCTGGTGCACGGCTTTGTCGTCAGTAATCGCGTTATATAGCCAGTGGTAGGTATCTTCATAGTCATAGGGGCTGCCATGGCCCTCGATAAACAATTCAGCCAACCGTAACTGCGCTTTGAGATTACCCAGACTACCGGCTTCTCTTAAGAAAACGATAGCCCTGTCGATATCCTGCTGCACCAACCGGCCCACGGCATAGTAGCGGCCTAATTGTTCCATTGCGGCAGGCAGGCCTTGCTCGGCAGCCTCATGCATATAGTGTATCCCCCGTTCCGGGTCGGCTTTAAGACACACTCCCCAGGCCAGCATATCTCCCCACAGAAACTGATAAGCAGGCAGTTTCAGCGTTGTCGCCCGCGCTTCGATATCCTGCACTAGCTGGCAATCATCCATCACCACCCGATCGAGATGGGTATTTTCATTAATCATGGCGATTAACTCATCCTGAGAATAGATCTGTACGGCTTTGAGTTCGCTTTGCTGGGCAAGTGCAGGCACGGCTGCCACAGCCAGTAAACATGCACCAAACAACGTTCTAATCATATTCTCATTCTCCCGCACAGGACAGTTGCAGATCATCACCAGCTTTTTTATCGGCAAAAATGCCTAATGATAAAGCTCTGATCAACAGGATCAGCGTCAGTCACACCGCTTTATACGGTTAATGGCCTCGCGTAAATATTCACGGGGACTGCCGAAATTTATCCGCACAAACTGTTTATCACCAAAATCTGCTCCGGGTGAAGGACCGACTCCCCGGTCTTCGAACCATCGCTGTGGATTATCCATCCCCAGGCCACTGGCATCGATCCAGGCTAAAAACGTCGCCTGGGGAGAAATCAGCTGCAACCCCTCAATTTGGTTGATTTGCTCGACCAGATAATCTCTGTTGCCACGCAAATAATCCAGCTGCGCCTCATACCAGTCATCACATTGGGTAAAGGCGGCTTCAGTAGCATACAACCCAAGCACATTGACCCAGGGCACAATACCCATCGCCGCCTGATTGAACTGACGACGCAAGCGGGCATCAGGGATAATCGCAAAGGCCGCACCAAGCCCGGCAATATTAAAGGTTTTACTGGCCGCCATCAGGGTAATGCTGTTGGATTTCAGCGCTTCGAGTTTGCCGGCAGGAAGGTGCGAAGCCTGATCATCAAGAATCAGATCACAGTGAATTTCATCGCTGCACAGCGTGACCCCATTACGCTGACAGATATCTGCAACACGGGCTAACTCCTGCTCAGTTAACACCGTGCCGACCGGATTCATTGGATTACACAATACAAACAGCTTAGTTGCCGGATCGGCGGCCTGCTTTTCCAGCTCGTCAAAGTCCAGCATCCAGCGTCCGTCCTGTTCTAGGGTCGGTATATCCGCTCGCTGCAGTTGATTTAATTGTGGTGCCGCCAACAAAGGCGGGTAGTTAGGCACCTGGATCATCACTTTATCACCGGGTTCACAACATGCCTTACAGGCCACATTAAAACCTGGTACCACGCCAGGCATCCACACTATCCAGTCCAGCTCAATTTGCCAGTCATAACGTCGGCTTAGCCAATCTGCCACCGCCTGTTTTGCCGGTTCGTATTGGGCAGGAAGAGTATAGCCCAGTACCCCATGTTCAATACGTTTAGTCAGGGCATCGAGAATAGGCTGAGCACATCTGAACTCAGTATCCGCCACCCACATAGGCAAAACATCCTGGCCCTTATACTTCTGCCACTTGAAAGAGAAGGTGGGCTTACGATCGACAATCTGGTCAAAATTCATACTTTTCCCATAAAGTTGTTAATGCTATTGGCAAGTGCAGACAAAACTGACTACTACTTTATTAAGAGTGGCATACAAGACGCAACTTTGATCTGGAACAACTTATACCCCTTTTTAATCAGGGATATTGAGCAAATTGATCCTGGTCAAAGCATCGTGGTCTTTACCGGAACATACTCAGGCAAAATGACGAGGAGATAAGATGATGCAAGATAAAGACAATGTGGGTGTCTGGGATACCTTAATCCGCTCAGTGCTGTCATGCATTTTACTGGCAGTGGCAGTGGAAGGTATATTTCCTGCCGCAGTCAGTATTGTTCTGGTTGTTGTCGGCCTGGCGCTCTGGACTACCGCATCAACCGGTATTTGCTGGTTGTACAAGTTGTTCGGCATAGATACCTATCACCATGCCCGATAAAAGTGTTTTAAAAAGGCGCCGATGGCGCCTTTTTAAACTGAGTCTGAAGCTCATCTAAAGGGCGTAGACAAACAGCAAACCTAATACCAGCCCACTCACCCCGAAAAAGCCATATTCTACTTTAGATTTCATCTGTACATCGGCGGCAGCCGGTTTATACGTCATGGCCATGATAATGCTGCTGACACCGAGCACAAAAGCCAACAATGCCAGACCAAATAAAATTGCTTCAACCCAATTTCCCATAAATATGCCTCAAACGATGAATATGAGTCTATTATGCCGTAAAAGTGCTAACTGATCAGTGCACCAGATCAATTTTTTGCGCAGCTTTGATGTATGGCTCAAACGCCCACTAAATTGTGATATTGACCAAAAGGCTCTGTTATCACCGTCCTGACAAAGAGCACAACCCATTTAGAAACAACAGGTTAGATTTTTGGCATAAGGGTTGCTGTATCCGACACTGTAGAATAATTTTTAATATGAATTGAGGAATACCGATGAAAACACTGCTCGCTTCACTGCTTGTTATCAGCTCATCCGCTATAGCGACCGATTGTAATGTTAATCTTAAAGGCGATCTCAGTCTTGAAAAAGGCATTCTGACTCTGTCGACCCAGGACAATCAACCTCTGGTACTGGATGGAACCGGGGCTACCTTTAACGGCAATACTATGTCGCTGAACACACAACAGCAGCAACTGCTAAACCAATATCATCAACAGGTATCCGAACTGGCTCCGCAGGTTGCAGGAATTGCCATGGATGCTGTTGAGCTTGCCAGCGAAGGAATTAACAGCGCGTTTGGCGAGTTACTCGGATATGACGATGAACTGGTGCTGGAGTTCAGCGAGGAGATGAGCATGCTAAAAGAAAAAGTCTCGCAACAGCTCTACGCTGAGGATGGCAGTATTCGGTTTAACTCCGTGCAACTCAAAGACGATAAGTTTTTCGGACCGCAGTTTGAGTCTGAAATCGAACAGAAAGTTAAAAAAATGGTGGCTCGCTCTATGGGCAGTCTGATGATGGCGATGGGTAAGCAAATGCTTTCCAGTGGTGGCGATATGAAAAACTTCGAGCAGCGCATGGAGAATTTCGGCGAGAATCTAGAACAGCGCATCACCAGCAAAGCGGAGATCATAGAAAAAAGAGCCGACAGCCTTTGCTATGATCTGGCCAGGCTGGATGATCTGGAACAGCAAATAAGCCACCAGATTCCCGACTTATCTGAACTGGATATTGTCAGAGTTGAGGGCGATCGAAATCTGATGTAATGATCAGCACAGACCTGTCCATGGTATATTGCTAATCTCTTATCAGACCGAGGGTAATCTGTGACACTATGATCAGTATCAGCATTTGTGGTTGCGGCTGGCTTGGACAGCCGCTGGCGTTTCAGTTTTTGCAGCAGGGATACCGGGTGCTGGGCACCTGTCGTCACAAACACAAACAGCAAAAATTATCCGCTGATGGTATCGAAACCTGGTTATTTCAATTGGGCGATCCTCTTCCCGACGCCATCGCCGGAGCAGATATCTGTATTCTCAATATCCCCCCCAATCGTAAAACTATTGAGCCGGTGTCTTTTGTGCACTCAATCAAACTGCTGACGGACCAGCTTCTGAGACGAGGCTGCCAGCAGATCCTCTTTATCAGCACCACATCTGTTTACGGCAACAGTCAGGGTAAGGTGGATGAACAGACCGCACCAACACCAAATACGGCTTCAGGTTTTGCTCACATGGAAATAGAGCAATATCTTCTGGCAACGGGCAAAGCCAGCATATTGCGCCTGGCAGGACTGATCGGCCAGAACCGGCATCCGGTAAAATTTCTGGCGGGCCGCACTCTGGATAAAGGCCATCAGAGGGTCAACCTGGTGCACCTTGAGGATGTGTTAAAGACCATTATTGCAATCATTAAAGGAAATCACTGGGGTCAGGTATTTCATCTGTCCGCCACTGAACATCCAACCCGGCAGGACTTTTATTGCCAGGCCGCAGGGTTGGCTGAGTTAGCACCGCCTGTTTTCACAACGGATAAGGTTAGCAGCGGGCCGGGTAAAGAGATTGATGCCAGAGCAACCCTGAGGCAGCTTGGCATCAGTCTGAACTATCCTGACCCTATGCAAATGCCGGTAGAACTGAGCTGATGGCCCGGCGCTTTTCAGGAAATTCAGAACAGCAGGTTCTTACCAAAAAATATGGTCGAAACCGTGTTCACGAAGATCACCGCCAGGATCACCGGGATAAAGGTACCGAGGGAGAAATTCACGTATTTCTGCAAAAATGACCCGGCAAAACTGTCATTGCCCTGGCTGATTTCTGCATCAAAATTGTGTTTCCTCCAGCGATAGATCACAAACAAACAGAGCAAAAATCCGTTTAATGGCAAAATAGTCTCGTAGAAAATATCGTAAACCAGGTCAAAAAAGGATTTGACCAGTGGCTGGCCTTCAGCATCCAGACCATAGCTGGTCAACTCTGTAAATATCTCAACCCGGCCAAATGACAATGCACAGATCACTGCCAGCACAATCATGGCGCTGCCCAGAGATAACAACGCTGTACGACGACGCATCCCTTTACCATCCATCAGACTGGCTACGGGCACTTCAATAATGGACACCAGAGAGGTCAATGCTGCAAAAAATACCAACAGGAAGAAGAAGCTGGCAACAAAGGAGGCACCTAAATAACCGATATTGGCCTGCAGCGCCAGGAAGATCTTCGGCAGAAAGGTAAAGATCATGCTGATACTGGACTCAGACAGCTCACTGAGCTGTACGTCAGGATTAAAAGAGAACACCGCAGGCAGGATCAGCAAACCTGAACCGGCAGCAACCAATAGAGATAAGCCCGCCACCATTTTTCCGGCCTGAATGATATTATTGCTCTTCTGGATATAGGAGCCATAAGTTATCAGGATCCCCATCGCCAGAGAGAGGGAGAAAAACGCCTGCGCCAACGCACCATTAAGTACCTTGCCGGTGAGCTTGTCGAAATCAGGAATCAGGAAAAATTCAACCCCCAGCATGGCATTGTCCAGAGTCAGAACATAAATCACCAGCGCCATAAGCATCAGAAACAGCAGCGGCATCAGTACGCGGGCCGCCTTTTCGATGCCTCTTTTGACCCCTCCCTGAAGGATCAGAAAGGTCAGGCCAATCACCACCGCCATATACACAAAAAGTTCATTGCTGTTGATAAACTCACCGAAACTGCCCGGGGATGCCAGAAACTCCAGTTGTCCCATCACCGACTTGGCCAGATAACCGAATATCCACACTGTGATGACCAGATAGAATACGCCGATCATAAAGGGCGTAATCACAGACATCCAGCCAACGGCCCGCCAGGCAGGATTCTGGCCAATCTCAGTATAAGCACCCAGGGGGCTCTGGCGGGTATGCCGGCCCAGACTCATCTCGGCCAACATTACCGGTAAACAGATAAAAAACACAAAGATGGCATACATGATTAAAAAGGCGGCACCACCGTTTTTGCTGGCCATTACCGGAAAAGCCACCAGATTGCCGATACCAACAGCCGAGCCGGCCGCAGCCAGTACAAAGCCAAGGCTGGAACTGAATTGTTCACGTTTCATTAGTGCGCGAGCTCCCTGATTCTTATTAATTGTTATTTAGAGCGTGTTCATCTTTGGTGTATGAATGTTATCTAATACCAGAGATCAACACGAGCTGGTCAGCGGAAAGGATATTAACAGCAGCGTAACAAAAAGTCTTTGTGCCTCAACGGATTTATTCGTCTACTGATGCGACTATTAATCACCAGGGAATTGTTTTGCCCTGCCAGTCCAGATAGTAAGGCGCGTGCCCGGGGTCAAGGTGTTGCAACTGCTCAAGAAGAAAACCTGCAGCCTGTTGTGGACTGAACAGTTTGTGTTCGGGGACTCTGTCCTGAAAGGGTTTGGATAAGGGTGTATCCACCGTACCCGGGTGATAACTTACCAATACGGTGTCCGGGAAGCGGCGCCGGTATTCTACCTGAGCGGTTTTTACCAGCATATTCAGCGCCGCCTTGGAGGCTCTGTAGCCATACCAGCCGCCAAGACGATTGTCACTGATACTGCCGACTCTGGCACTGATAAACACTATTTGTGCAGGCTTTTTCCTGTCTAAGAGCACAGGCAGGTGTTTTAACCACAAGGCAGGGATAATGCTGTTAACGGCAAAATACTGTTGCAGATGCGCGGCATCCAGTTGCTCAATTTTTTTCTCCGGTTGTAACTGTCCATCGTGTAACAGGCCCACACAACAGATAAATTGGTCGATGTGTACTCCGGTTTCTGCCAGTCCCTGACAATAGCGGGCGATATTGATATCGTCATACTCAGCTATCTGAAACTGCCGGACCGGAGCAGACAGCTCCTGCTGGTGGCGACGGCTGACTGCAAAAATACTGTTCTTGTAATGATCGTCACTAAGCTGCCTGGCCACTTCTTTGCCAATGCCACCACCGGAACCCACTATTAAGGTCGTCTTCATTATCTCTGGCCTGTCGACACGAAAAGCCTTGATACGTATAAAAGTTCACTTTGGATGACTTGAATATGGGTAATATCAGTCCCATTACCTTACTTTGACAACCTTTTGGGGAAGCCATCATGGCAAAGAATTTACAACAGGCAACATTAGCAGGTGGATGCTTCTGGTGTCTTGAGTCGGCCTTCAATGGCCTCAAAGGCATTGAGTCGGCTTATTCCGGTTATGCTGGCGGTCATGTTAAAGAACCATCCTATGAACAGGTTTGTCAGGCCGACACAGGTCATGCAGAAGTTGTCAGGATTACCTTTGATGCCGATGAAATCAGTTACAAAGAGCTGCTGGAGATATTTTTTGCCCTGCATGACCCAACGCAGCTAAACCGTCAGGGCAATGATATCGGACCGCAATACCGCAGCGCCATCTTCTACCACAACGATGAACAGAAAGAGCAGGCCCAGGCTCTGATCGACGAGCTGGATAAACAACAAATATGGCCAGGTAAGATCGTTACTGAAGTGACAGAAGTAAACAATTACTATCAGGCAGAAGATTATCATCAGGACTATTTTACCAATAATCCCCAGAACACCTATTGCAATATGGTGGTTGCGCCCAAACTGGCTAAATTCCGGCAGAAGTTCGCTCAGCGACTGAAAAAATAGCGCCGCAGACTATCCGGATTCATTATTGGTTGTCTGAACAGGCCACACAAACTCTGTTGCGGCCTTCATCCTTGGCCCGGTAAAGGGCATCGTCGGCACGATGCAGCAGATCTTCTGCACCTTCTCCTTCTCTAGCTTGTGCCAGCCCCAGGCTGCCGGTAAGCTCCAGTTCACCGACCAGCTCCCTGCAATCCAGTTTACTGATCGCCCGGCGCAAACGCTCAGCCAGCGCCAATGCATCTTCCAGGCTGGTATTGGGCAGCAATAAAGCAAACTCCTCCCCGCCCCAACGGGCGATGGAATCCACTTCACGACTGTTATCACGAATACATTGCGCAACCATGATCAGTATTTTGTCACCAATAGCGTGAGAAAATTTATCATTCACCTTCTTGAAATAATCCAAATCCAGCAAAATCAGACATAAAGGACTCGAATGACGTCTGGTTCTGGACAACTCGCGAACAATAGCCTCATCAAAGGCCCGCCTGTTGCCAAGACCCGTCAGTGAATCCTGTCGGGCCTGGAGCTCAAAGGCTTCAGACTGCTGACGAATTTTTTCAAGTAAATCTGATTTTTCTTTATCGGCCCGCTGCAACGATTCGGCTTTTTGCCGCAACTGAGCAGTCTGTTCGGCCACTGTATTCTGCAAGGTCGCTGCTGCACGTCGCAAACTGCTGAGCCTCCACCGGATCAGCCCACCAAGAGCAAGCATTAATGTAACCACCACCAAAACCCAGAAACCGGTTCGTTGCCAGAAAAAAGGCTCAATAGAAAAGCGAATGGATTCCTGCTCACTCCATTCACCATCCGGGTAGGACGCCATGACTCTGAATTCGTAGTCGCCAGGGGGCAAATTGGTAAACTCACTGCTGGTCTGGGTATTCCGGGACACCCAGTCATTATCAAACCCTTCCAACAGGGTACGGTACTGAATCTTGCTTGGCATCACGTAACCTAAGCCCGCATAACGGATTTCTATACGATTAGTTCCTGCCGGCAGCAATGGAACATTGGCTGGCAGATAGGACTTACCATCAGCGACCAGGCTTTCAATCACTGCAGGAGGCACGATAGCCGAAAATTCGGACAAGCGTTGTGGCTGTACCCTGGCCACGCCTTTGGCCGTGGCAATCCAGATACTGCCATCACTGGCTCTGATGGCCGCCGGATTTGAGCCACCATTTGCCTGGGAACTGACCATACCATCAGACTCGCCAAATAATTCATGCTCAAGCTCGCTGCGCTGTCCGAGGGCTACTTCTTTAGCATGTTGGCTATCAATTCTGACGATGCCACGGTTACTACTGACCCAGAAGAATCCCTGGTCATCTGCCAGAATCTGAAAGTACTTATCAAATGGCATGCCGGCATCAACGCCTACCAACCCAAGCGATTCAGTAGCGTAGTCATAACGCAACAACCCCCTGTCACTGGCGGCCCACAAAGCCTGGTTGTCCGGCTGCTGATATAAACCGAAAATAAACTCAGCCTGCTCGAAGGGCTGTAAATCCATTACCTGCAACTTCTCATCTTTCCAAAAGGCCAGTCCTTTGGCGGTACCTATCCAGATACGGCCATCGGGGGCATGCAATAATGATGAGATAAAAGGGCTGGGTAGATCCTGCTGTTGAGGTAAGGCCGTCACATCCTGGCCTTCAATAATGTTCAGACCATTGACTGTGCCTACCCACAGGGTTTTATCATCAACCGGAAGAATGGCTCGCACTTCATTCGAGAACAGTCCGCTGTCCCGGGTGAATACCTGTTGTACCTGCCCATCCTGCCAACGAGCCAGCCCCTGAGTGTAAGAACCGACCCAAACGGCATCATCCAGGCCCTGAGCCAGACTCAGCACACTGCTACTGACGATAGGCCCATCAAGAGTGCGAAACTTCTCATCCTGAAAAACATTCAGGCCCCGACTGGTACCGATATAAATTTCTCCCCCTTTGCCCTGCAAGAGAGTACGGACAAAATTGTCACTGAGCCCCTTGTCTTCAGTCAGGGCCGAAAAGGGAGCATCTCTTAACCTGAACAGGCCACCATTAGTACCCAGCCAGAGGCTGCCTTCACGATCGATAAATAAAGAAGTAATACGGTTGTTGGGCAACCCCTCCTCAGCGGACAAATGCTCCAGTTCGCCATCCTGAATTCTGAACAGGCCATCCTCTACGGTACCAATCCAGATTGTATCGTTTTCCTCCACCAGCATCTCCAGAACCGCTACACCGGAAAGCCTGGCGTCAAGGGGGGTAAACTGATGATCTTCAAGACGATGGACGCCGTTTTCTGTGCCGATCAACAACCGATCCTGACTGTCTACCTTGAGAGAAAACACAGGGCCTTGCGGCAAACCACTAAAACGACCATCGTCCTCAATGGCCTGCGCCTGTTCACCTGAAATCCTGAACAATCCGCTGGCCGTACCCACCCATAATGCACCGTTGCCGTCACTTACCAGGGCATAGACTCTTTCATTGGTAAGCCCTCTGGACGAAGCGAATGTAGTCCGGCTTCCATCAGAATGCTGTCGCACCACTCCGGTACTGTCTGTGCCAAGCCAGAGATTACCGGCGCTATCACAGTGCAACGCGCGAATCATCGAGCTGGATTCCTGCAAAACCCGCCAGTTTTCAGGGCGCACCTGGCTCAGTCCTCCCCGGGCGCTGCTCACCAACAGGTTGCCCTGGCAATCTTTACCCAGACTGAAAGTTCCGGTATCGGGTAAACCGGTCTGTTCGCCGCGCACGAAAATCTTCATATTGCGGCCGTTGAAACGGGCTACCCCTTCCCATGTGGCAAACCACAAATAACCATCTTCTGTCTGTTGAATACTGTTAATGGTGTTGTGAGGTAAACCGTCTCTGGTGGTCCAGCTTTCCTGGAAGAAATCGGTAAGCTTGCCCTGAGCGAATAACGTTGTTGGCAGCATTGCTAAGGCTAAGAACAGTACAATAGTACCGCCCGGTAATTTGTTTATACCTTTCTCAGCCTTTGACCACATTAACCCTATCCTTAAAACTGCACCCAGTTCTGCTTAACTTACGACAGCTCCTTTGCCATCAATAAAGTAAGCTATATAGCTTACGCCGATACTGGCTGGCCAGCGCATCCCCCTCGGGCAGTGCGTTGAGACTATCGAGCATAATTTTGCGGGCATCACCAAAATTCAGGTCTTTGCGCAGTACCTCCAGCAACAGGTTCAGCGCTTCCTCGGCCCGCCCATTTTGCTGCAACTGCACCGCCAGCTTGACTTTAAGCTCCATATTCTCAGGATCTTGCGCCAACGCCTGCTGCAGCGCCTTGATCTCAGGAGATTCTGCGGCCTCTTCGGCCAGCTCTATGCGCCCTCTGAGACTCTGATAGGTGGCATCCTGATCTACCAGCCCAATTGTTTCCATCAGTTCTTTCGCTTCGCTGACACGTTTGAGCTCAATATAACACTCGATCAATACAAACTTGATATCACTGCGCTCAGGCTCCAGTTCCAGGGCCTGTTTTGCCAGACTGAAGGCCTGCTGGACATCAGACTGGGCCAAAGCTGCACGAGCCTGCTCCAGCAATTCATCTGCTGGGCTGGGTAAATGCTTATCCAATAAGGCGCGAATCTCTGTTTCCGATTGCACTCCGGCGAAGCCGTCGACGGGTTGTCCATCCTTCACCAGGATCACCGTAGGCAGGCTGCGTACTCCAAACTGCATAGCGATCTGCTGCTGCTCGTCGCAATTAACCTTAGCCAAAATCAGACCATCCGGCCTTTCTGTTGCCAGTTTTTCCAGCACTGGCATCAGATTTTTGCATGGCTCGCACCAGTCAGCCCAGAAATCTACCATCACCAGTTTATGCTGAGAGGCTTCAAGGATTACTGATTGAAAATTATCGAGGTCGATATTGATAATGTTATTCGTTTGCTGATCCATCTGTGTTTAATTACCTGTTCTGCTTCAATCTCTGATTATTGCCCTTCAGGACAGCGTTTCGGCCTTACTTTCCAGGTGTGGAAAATGGCTTTGTGGAAGATAACCGGCCAGAGCCTGCATCGAAGACGCCAGGTCAGCATAGGTTTGCGCTGCGAGGTTGAAATGCCCCATTTTGCGCTTTTCTCTGACTTCTTTGCCATACCAATGCAGGTGACAACCTTTGACAGCCAGCATATCCCTGGCGAAAGAGGCGTAGCCGATAATATTGATCATGGCACAAACCCCTTGGTTACTGGTATCTCCTAAAGGCAGATCACATACAGCACGCAAATGGTTTTCAAACTGACAGGTATCCGCACTTTGCATAGTCCAGTGACCGGAGTTGTGTACACGGGGGGCAATTTCATTCACCAGTAAACGGTCGCCTAACTGAAAAAAACTCCACCGCCAGTACGCCGGTGTAATCCAAAGCCCCGGCCAGTGCAGTAAAGATCTCTCTGGCCTGCGCAGTCAGCTTATCGGTAATCCCTGGTGCAGGCGCCAGAGACACATGCAACTGGCCCTGATGATGAAGGTTCTCTGTCAGCTCATAGAAACTGATATCGCCTTTTTTGCTGCGCACTCCAACCAGCGACACCTCTCTGTCAAAGCTGAGCATTTTTTCTACCACCAGCGGCACTTTTTTCAGATCAAGTTCTGCCAGCTGTTGCTTCAATGCCACCAGGCCAGCCTTATCCTGTAATCGCCACTGACCATAACCATCGTATCCATCACGACTGGATTTCAGGATCAGTTTATCGCCCAGGTCGGCAACAACGCTGTCCAGTTGAGCAATGTCATCGACGATACGATGAGGACAGTTAGCAATGCCCAGCCGTTCGAGCAGGTGCTTTTCTCTGACCCGGTCAGCACCGGTCAGAATCGCATTAATACCCGGCATCAGTTTGCCACTGAGCTCGGCTTTTTCCAGCAGCACCTCCGGGACATGTTCAAACTCAACCGATATGGCATCAGCCTCTTCTATGGCCTCGTCCAGACTGATACTGTATGGATGTTTGTCCACCGGATTAACGACTTTCTGCGTGTTTACATCCACCGCAGAAACTTCAATACCGAGCGGACAACCAGCCAGATACATCATTCTGGCTAACTGACCTGAGCCGAAAATCAGCACTCTCATTCAGGTAACTCCAACTTCTGATTGGACAGCACCTTCTGAGTTTGTGATCGTCTGAAATCCTGCACCGCAGACCTGACCGCCTCATCATGAAGCGCAATGATCTGCGCCGCCATCAAACCTGCATTGGCGGCACCGGCATCACCGATAGCCAGGGTACCTACTGCAACACCCTTGGGCATTTGCACAATAGATAACAAAGAGTCCAGGCCATTCAGGGTGCGGGATTTAACCGGCACGCCAAACACCGGCAAATGAGTATGAGCCGCAATCATGCCCGGCAAATGGGCCGCGCCACCGGCACCGGCAATAATCACCTCAATGCCTTTATCCGCAGCAGTGACTGCAAACTCTGTCAACAGCTCTGGAGTACGATGTGCAGATACCACCTGGGCATCATACTCAACGCCAAGCTGCTTAAGCATCAGTGCAGCATTCTGCATTGTCGGCCAGTCAGATTGAGACCCCATAACAATTGCCACTTTTGACATTTTTGCTCCTCAGATTTGAAGGGCACCACGCCGCCCCTCTTAGTGAAAAAATAAAGGCGGGATTGTAACCCAAAAGGCGGCGCTATCCTAATCCCGCCAGTCTCTCAGACCATAGCGCTGCAGAATTGCTGATAACTCGCCAGAGGCTCTTAGATCAGCAATTCCCCTGCTCAGTGTCTCCGCCAACCCTTCAGATTCGGGCTTCGCCGGAGAGAAGGCAATATAGACCTTTGTATCGGTCTGCGAACTATCGATCATGCCGGCATTTATATAAGAAGCCCGGGAAGCCTGTTGTTCAATGTAATAACTGAATACCGACTCATCTTCCGCCATCACATCAATGCGACCGGCCCTGAGCATTCTGAGCCCCTGCTTGAGAGGTTCGGTTCCGAACAACACATGGATATAGTTTGCGTTTCTGGGATCGGCAATATATGCGTCGATTTGAGAACCATAGCTATAACCGGCACTGACACCCAACACCACATCAGACAGAGAAGATAAGCCCTGATATCGCCACGTTGTTCCGGGTATCGCCCACAACCCGGTACGCATTTCACCCTGTTCTATGGCCGGAAAAACAAAGTCAGGGGCATCCTGCAGACTTGCACCGATCACTGCATCAAACTCACCTTCACGGGTGCTTTGCACAGCGCGTCTCCATGGCATCAGTCTGTAGTCGACAGATATCCCCTGTGTGGCAAAGACCTTGCGGGCAATCTCCACCATAAAGCCAGGCTTATCGCTACCCGGTTCACAGTTATACGGACACCAGAGATCCGCTGCCAAAACCAGACTGTCTGCCTTAACCACACCGGTAAACAGCACCAGTAACAACGGGACATTGAGTAAATAGCGCATCTGACACTCTGTTTGGTTTCAGGTTAAACTTAAACAAATAAATTCGGCATTGAAAACAGCTATCAATTTTTGTCTCTGACCTGCAATGAGTCTGGTATTTCGACCTGCTCCCTGGCAGGTTTGAGGCTGGCCCAGAATCGCTCTATCCGCTGCTTGTTACGCCGATAATAATCCTTATTAAAGGGTATATGCCAATAAGCCTTAAGCAAAGTATCAGAGGTCATCCTGATTCGCTCATTCAAATGCAGTTTTTTGATTGCGCTAAGGCCAGTCTGAGTCTCTACCACATAGCCATCAATCTTTCCTGTAGCCACCATCTGCAGTCCCTGTTCAAGGGATAAGTCAAATGGCGCAAGTAAACCCAGTTCTTTGAGTTTGTAATAAGGTACATACCCAAATGGCGCGCCCATTCCCACCCTGGGTCTTTTTTGATACTGCTGAAATGAGAAGTCACTGTCTTTGGCAACGAAGAAAGGATATTCAGCCTCCCACAGAAAGTGTTCGGGCCGCTCCTCCTCTGCGCCTGCGGGATAGCGCATAGATTCCGCCCTTTCAGGAGTGTAAATTACACTAAAGGCAGCGTCGGCAGTTCCGGTTTCCACCATGTTCAGACAGCGGGACCATGGGCGCCGGGTATATTTAACCGATAGACCGGATTGCTTTGCGGCCCAACGTGAGAGCTGCAACAGATAACCTTCTGCAGGATCCTCTGCATCATTTCCCGGCAAAACCAGAAAAGGTTCGTAGTGTTCTGACTCGTAACATATATGAACCGGTACGGGGCTATCTGCAACGGTAAAAAAAGAGAATGTTATCAGCCAGCACATAGCTGTACAGCAGCTGAATCGTTTCAATCGGCCTCCTGATACACCTGACAGGTTAAGCTCTAAGTTTAGTCGCTCGGTTGGTGCTTGCCCTGCTGCCAGCCACCTTTGGCCAGGACTTTCTCAGCCAAAGCCCGGGGCACCGACTCAAGCTCTGTCGCCATAGAATCATTCCAGCGATTGAGAAAACCATACAGCGACACCGCTGCCAGAATCTCAACAATCTGATCGTCACTCCAGTGTTCTCTGAGCCTTGCCATGAGTTGGTCATCAACGGCATTGGGCACAGTTCCGGCCGCCAGAGCAAAATCCAGCGCCACGCGTTCCGCGTCTGAATATAAGGGGCTGGACTGGTATTTCCACAGCGCCTCGATTTTCTCCTCATTGACATCATGTAAGCCTGCCGCGACTAATGAATGTGCTTCACAATAACGGCAACCTGCGGCCCGGCTGGCAAAGTGGGCCAGCAGGCGTTTAAAACCCGCATCCACTTCACCATCCTCAGCCATCACAGCTTTGGTCAGGGCCCCGAATGCCTTGACGATCTGAGGCTTACGCTGCATGGTCAGCAGGCTGTTGGGCACAAAGCCCAGAATTCGCTCAAAAATAGCAAAATCCTCCGCCAGTTCGGGATGGCTGTCTGCGGAGAGGGGCGACATATGGCTCATTGCTTTACCTTATTATTATGAGGTGTTTATCCAGCCTACCACCCCCGGCGATAATCTCCAGTAACAGCTTGAATTTGATTAGCACCGGCCCAATAAAGGCTGTCATTGTTTGTTAACGTCCGGATTCATCTGTCGCCGGTGAGGTGATAGCGTATCTGCACAATCCGGATTCAAAGGTGTCCTTATGCTTGCTCTAGAAATCAGTGCCTTACGTAAGGTATATCGCGGCGGAACAGAAGCGCTCAAAGGCGTTGATTTAAGTGTGCAGGAAGGCGATTTCTTCGCCCTGCTCGGCCCAAATGGCGCCGGTAAATCCACTACCATTGGCATTATCAGCAGCCTGATCAATAAAACCTCCGGCTCGGTGAAAGTTTTCGGCGATGACCTGGAAACCGACCTGGTCAAAGCTAAATCCCATATCGGCCTGGTACCACAGGAATTCAACTTCAATCAGTTTGAAACCCTGATGCAAATCGTTGTGAATCAGGCAGGTTATTATGGCGTTCCCAGAGCTCTGGCCAAACAGCGGGCAGAGAAATACCTCAAACAACTGGATCTGTGGGATAAGCGCAATGCACCGGCACGGGAACTTTCCGGCGGCATGAAACGCCGCCTGATGATTGCCCGCGCCTTAATGCACGAACCCAGAATGCTGATTCTGGATGAACCCACAGCCGGTGTGGATATTGAGATCCGCCGCTCCATGTGGGTGTTTCTGAAAAAAATCAATCAGCAAGGCATTACCATCATTCTCACCACCCATTATCTGGAAGAAGCAGAAATGCTGTGTCGCAATATCGCCATTATCGACAAAGGGCAGATTATTGAGAACACCAGCATGAAAGGCCTGCTGTCCAAGCTTAACGTGGAGACCTTTGTTTTGGATTTGCCCCCGGACAGTATCAGGCCGACCCTGAAAGACTTCGAATACCGGCAAATTGACGATCACAGCCTGGAGGTGGATGTACCCAAAGCCAGCGGTCTGAATGCCGTGTTCAGCCAGTTGTCAGAGCAGGGCGTTCAGGTATTAAGCATGCGTAACAAGGCCAACCGGCTTGAAGAGCTGTTTGTCAGACTGGTGGAAAACGGACGGGCCGGGGATGCGTCAGTCAGCCAGGCAGGAGAAAATCGATGAATAGTTTGCAATTTACCGCCCTGCGTACCATCTGGATAAAGGAATGTACCCGTTTCCTGCGCATCTGGATCCAGACACTGGTACCTCCCGCTATTACCATGACTCTGTACTTTGTTATTTTTGGTAATTTGATTGGCAGTCGTATCGGTCAGATGGGCGGCTTCAGCTACATGGAATTTATCGTCCCTGGCCTCATAATGATGGCGGTGATCACCAGTGCCTATGCCAATGTATCGTCGTCGTTTTTCAGTGCCAAGTTCCAGCGCAATGTGGAAGAGTTACTGGTGGCACCGGTATCGAACTGGATTATCATTCTCGGCTATGTGGGTGGCGGTGTGACGCGGGCACTGCTGGTCGGCGCTCTGGTGACTCTGGTTTCGCTGTTTTTTGTGGATTTGCAGATTCATAATCCGCTGATGCTGTTACTGACACTGGTGCTCACGGCCACCCTGTTTGCTGCTGCGGGGCTGGTCAATGCGGTATTTGCCAAGACCTTTGACGATATCAGCATGATCCCCACTTTTGTACTTACCCCGCTGACCTATCTGGGCGGCGTGTTTTATTCCCTGACGCTGTTACCTGAATTCTGGCAATGGGTGAGTAAGGCCAACCCGATAGTGTATATGGTAAATGGATTTCGCTACGGTTTTCTGGGTGTTTCCGATGTAGGCATCGGCACATCTGTGGCGGTGTTAATTGGTTTTAATCTGCTGCTATTCACACTCGCCTGGAACCTGATCAACCGGGGAGTAGGGATCCGTAGCTGATGATGAGCGCTAACTCCAGAGTTGTCACGTCGAACCAGACTGGCCCCCATAAGAAACTGCCGGAGTTGGTAAAGCGTCACCTGGCAATGCCTTCCCGTAAACCCTTCAGTGAGCATACCCTGGCTGCTTTTGAACAGGCGCAATCCTGGCTGGATGACTGGTCAGGGCCACTGATCATGGACTCCTGCTGTGGGGTCGGCGAGAGCACTGCGGTGATTGCCGGGCTTTACCCTGAAGCCAGAGTAATCGGAGTAGACAAATCAGCACTGCGCACCGAAAAACATCAGCGGGGTTATGCCGCCGAACAGCCAAACTATCTGGTGTTGCGGGCCGACCTGAATGATTTCTGGCGTCTGGCTCATCAGGCTGGCTGGCGACTAAACAAGCATTACCTGCTTTACCCGAATCCCTGGCCTAAGTCCGTACACATTAAAAGGCGCTGGCATGGCGGCGCCGCCTTTGCCGATATCCTTAAGCTCGGCGGTGAACTGATTGTGCGCAGTAACTGGGCGCTGTATGTGGAGGAATTTGCCCTGGCTCTGCAAATTGCAGGCGTTGAAGCCAAACCACATCTCTACCATTCAGAACAGGCGATGACGCCCTTTGAGCGTAAATACCGGGCCAGTGGCCAGCAAAGCTGGCAGTTAGTGGCGGATCTGGGGAGGCGCTGGGGGAGTGATTAGTGATGAATGATGAATAAAAAGCCACCTTTCTGATCCGCCCCTAAGAAAGTAGACACCTTAATCAAAGAGGTAAGGTGTTTATGAAAGTCTTGACTAAACGGCATTACTCAGTGGACTTCAAATTATCTGTAGTACAGAAGTCCATTAGCTCACCAGATACGGTAAAATCCTTGGCGAAACAGTTGGGAATTCATCCCAGTATGCTATCCAGATGGAGAACCGAGTTGACCCGTCCACATGCGTCTACTGAGACAAGCGTTAAGAACGAAGGGCCGGAAAAAAGCTACCAGTCACTTGAGAAAGAGAACCGGCGCCTGAAAAAGGAATTAGAGCGCGCCAAGCTGGAGGCCGAAATCTTAAAAAAGGCGCAATCGTACTTCGCCACAAAGCTCAAATAAGATATGAGTTCATTGAGTGTTACCGCAGCCGACGTTGGCCGGTCACGCTCATGTGCGAAGTACTGCAGGTCTCTACAGCCGGTTTCTATAAATGGTGCAGAAGAGTCCCCGGTAAGCGAGAAGAAGCCAACCAGACGTTACTGGCGTTTCTGTTACTGACAGCCGAACAGGAAGAGGGCATACCGGGCTACCGCAAGCTCTGGAAGGCAGCGGTTGACGAGGGTTTTATCTGTAGTCAGAATCGCGTACAGCGGTTGCTACAAGCGTCAGGCTATCGTTCCCGTGCGAGCATGAAGCCAGGCTATCAGAAACCCCAGCCCGGTATGCCCGTGTTACCCAACCTGCTTAATCGGGAGTTTAAGGTAGGGAAACCGAATCATGTCTGGACCTCAGACATTACACAAATTCGCTGTGCAGAGGGCTGGCTCTATATTGCCGTGGTATTGGATTTATACTCGCGAAATGTTGTGGGATGGGCGGCCAGTTGTCTGAACAGTGCAGAGCTGGTTAAAAACGCTCTGCAAGGAGCCTGGAAAAAACGCCAGCCAACGGGAAGCTCACTGCTGTTTCATTCTGACCAGGGCTGTCAGTATCGCAGTGAAAAGGTCATCGCCTGGCTTCATAAGCGGCAGGTGACGATTAGCATGTCTCGTAAAGGCAATTGCTGGGATAATGCCTGTACAGAGAGCTTCTTCGCTCAGATGAAAAAGGAGTGGCTGAGCCCTCTGACGATCCAAAGCCGTGAGGAAACGCATTTACAGGCCAAGTGGTATATTGAAGAGTATTACAATACAGTAAGGCGCCATGGGACACTCAACGGAGTCAGCCCCATGGCTTTTGAACAACAGTAAACTACAAACAGTGTCTACTTTTCTGGGGGCATACCATTCGCTGAGACGCAGGGCCCTTATTGCGCCCATTCCGCATTTCTCTGCGTCTTTGCGCCTCTGCGAGATCCATTTTCCCTCACGAATTGAGATCCTGGTTTTCATCAGGATGACGGCGCTTATGGTATTTCTTTTGTGCCTTTCGTGGTCAAAAAGCCTCCAACCACGAAAAACACTATAAGCACGAACAAGGCAGGATCCTGTAGCCCGTGATGTAGCGCAGCGGAATCCGGGGACACCCTCGGCTTACCCGCATGCCGCTGCGCTTTATACGGGCTACGCAGAATTAACCACAGAGACACAGAGAGGTGAAGGGGACTCCCCCGTTAATACCTCTGTGTTCTCTGTGTCTCCGTAGTGAAATGCATTTTTACCACAACAGATTGTGGTTAATTTAAAAACGCCTGGGGTTTGCTGAAGTAGAAGCCCTGGCCATAGCGAATACCCAGACTCTGCACCGCATCCAGGCAATCTTTATCTTCGATATGCTCGGCAATAACAATAATATTACGTTGCTGCGATACCTGATGCAGATGTGCGACAAAATCCAGCGCTTCCTGACTCCTGACCATTTGTTTAATCAGATGACCATCCACTTTGATACCGTCAACCGGCAGATCCAGCAATGTCAGAATATTGCTGTTAATCGCCCCGAAATGATCCACAAATAATCTGATCCCCAAAGCCTTACAGACCTGCAGAAATGACTTAAATTCATCCTGATGCTGAAATGCGGTTGCGGCCATCAGCTCAAGAGTAACCCGGCCAGGATTGGGATAGTCCTGTACAAACCCGGACAGAAATTTACTCAGATGCGGTTCAATAATATCCTGCTGACTGATATTAATGCTCCAGCCCATATTGTTGTTGCGGAAATATTCTGCACTGGCATGAAAAACCCGTTGTGTCAGTTCACCAAAACACTGCTCACGCTCAACCAGACACAAAAACTCGCTGGGCAGGAAGGTTTGCTCGTTTTCCGTGATCAGGCGGGCCAGGCATTCATAGCTGTTCACGGCGTGATGTTCCAAATCCATAATCGGCTGGAAGTAAGGAACAATCCGCTCAATGTCAAAAGAATCCATTATCTGTTTGATATGCATGACCGTTTTCTCTGAGAGTCGACTATGAATATAGCAGTGTCGGTGCCTGTTAGGATAGCGACAATGTTAACCTGTGGCTAAAAACACAGATGACGAACCCGGGTGAAATAAGATAAAGTCCGGGCCTGAATTTGTCAGTCGGGAAGCCATGTGAGTCAAGCCAAGGCCAGCCTAGCACACCTTTATCGGGTCTTTACCAAACCAGAAGGTAAAGATTCCCGTCTTGCGCAGATTGAAGCCCAGTTGTCCGACAATCTTGCAGACTTTCTGTCCGGTCATATCGTCACCGAAGAAATACCGCTGGAGCAGATAGAGCAGGACTTCAGCCAGGCTCAGGTACCGGAACAACCTCAGTTTGTTTCCGACCATGCCCAGCACTTGCTGGATACTCTGGTATCAAAGTCAGTAAACACTTACTCCCCCAGGTTTGTTGGCCACATGACCTCGGCGCTGCCGTATTTTCATCTTTCCCTGGCCAAATTGCTGGTGGGGCTGAACCAGAATCTGGTCAAAATTGAAACGTCCAAAGCCTTTACTCCCCTGGAGCGTCAGGTACTGGGCATGATGCATCGCCTGGTTTTTGCCGGAAATGACGGGTTCTACCAGCAGCATTTACACAGCGCCACCAGCAGCCTGGGTACCTTCTGCAGCGGCGGTACACTGGCTAATCTTAACGCCCTGTGGGTAGCCAGAAATAATGCCCTGCCGCCAGTAGCAGGCTTCCGGGGGATCAGCGAAGACGGTCTTATCGCCGCTATGCAGCATCATAATATTAATCAGCTGGCGGTGATCAGTTCCGCCCGCGGCCATTATTCACTGGCTAAGGCCATGGATCTGCTGGGCCTGGGTAAGTCACAGTTACACAAACTGAACTGCCCACAACAGACACTGGATCCGCAGCAGGTGCTGCAAAAGGGTCAACAGATTCTGCAGCAGGGTGGCAGGGTGATGGCCATAGTCGGTATTGCCGGTACCACTGAGACAGGTCATATCGATCCCCTCGATGAGCTGGCAGAGGTGGCATCTGAACTGAATTGCCATTTCCATGTTGATGCGGCCTGGGGTGGCGCCACCCTGTTTTCTGAGCGTCATGCCCCACTATTATCCGGAATTGAAAAAGCGGATTCGGTGACTCTGGATGCTCATAAGCAGATGTACGTCCCCATGGGCGCGGGCATGGTGCTGTTTAAAGATCCATTGGCTGGCAACGCAGTGCGCCATCACGCCCAGTATATTCTGCGTCAGGGCTCTAAGGATCTCGGCGCCACCAGTGTGGAGGGCTCCCGCAATGGCATGGCCATGATGCTCTATGCTTCTTTGCATATTCTCGGTCGCCAGGGATATGAATTACTGATCGATGAGAGTCTGGCCAAAGCACGCAAATTTGCACAACTGATCAAAGCGCATAAAGATTTCGAGTTGGTGACCGAGCCGGTACTGTGTCTGCTGACTTACAGATTGTGCCCCGGCCATCTGCGGGAAAAAGGCAGGGTCATTTCAGACAAACACAATCATCAACTGGATGAACTCAACCGTCTGATACAAAAACAACAACGGGAAGCCGGTCATTCCTTTGTATCCCGCACCCGGCTCAGTACAGAAAGCTATCCTGAGCCCATCACCGTATTTCGTGTGGTGCTGGCCAACCCCCTCACCACTGAGCAGGATTTACAGGCGATACTCGCAGAGCAGTCTGAGCTGGCTACCAAACATCCTTTATGGGACAGGTTGTGAACCGAAATAAACATAAAACGCTTATACTGTACGCTGACTCAAAGCCACGAGCTCTCTTTTTGGGGATGGCAACATTTACGCACAGCTAAAAAGATTACCAGTCTCCTCTTCAGTGTGACTTGTGTTAGGCTAATATTTGCGTTTGGCATGGAGCTTTTTAACGTGCGCTGGTCATTGTCACTGATACTTACCTTTGTTGCCTTTACCGCTTATGGACAGGGTACGCTGATTGCGTGTCTGGACGAGTTTCCGCCTTACCAGATTCTGGAAACGCCGCCTAAAGGAGAACATGTAGCCGCACTGCATCAACTGGCTGATGAACTCGATATGAAATTAAAGTTTGTCACCGAGCCCAACTTTCCCCATTGCATGAAACGACTCGAGAAAGGGACAGCAGATGTGATAGCGGGTATTCTGGATCGTAAGGACCGCCGGCACTTTCTCCATCTGTTGCCGATGCGGATAGACACCTCCTATATTTTTGCCACCA
Organism: Lacimicrobium alkaliphilum; assembly: GCF_001466725.1. Taxonomy (NCBI): domain Bacteria; kingdom Pseudomonadati; phylum Pseudomonadota; class Gammaproteobacteria; order Alteromonadales; family Alteromonadaceae; genus Lacimicrobium; species Lacimicrobium alkaliphilum. The sequence goes on along the minus strand of NZ_CP013650.1, from coordinate 489,899 downwards.
GGGCTGACGCCCGTCCCATTCAGCGCTATGCCGATCTCAACGACCGGCTGATTGCCGTAAGTGAAGGGGTAAACTACTTTGATAAATTTGATCAGGACAACAATCTGAAAAAAATAGCCGTGAACGATGTGCATCTTGCCTACAAGCTACTATTAGCCGGGCGGGTTGATACCGTTATCAGCAGCATGGAAACCCTGACCTCGATCCTGGCCAGTACGCCAGAGCTCAAAAAAGACATCAAGGCACAACCTTATACCCGACAACTGAACCGTACAGTCTATTTCGGCTTGTCCAGAAAATCAGAACTTGCAGCACGGTTCGATGAAGTCCGAAGCCTGACAGAAAAAGCCTTTGAAGAAGGCAAGTTTGAAGCCGCAATCCAACGTTTCGCCACCGAGAATCCCGAGTATTATCAGGTCAATCCCTGGTAAACTTACGCCAGCCAGAGAGGCTGTTACTCTTCCAACTGAATCTGAATATTGTCGATGAGTCTTGCTTTACCCAAAAAGGCCGCCACCAGCACTACCAGTCTGAGATCTTCATGGCCGGGATGCAACAGGGTATCTGCAGCGCGAACTTCCAGATAATCAATCTTAAAGCCCGCCTCTGCCAGCCGCTGCTTTTGCTCCTGAATCAGGCGCGAATAATCGCGGCGCCCAAGATGAATCGCATCCGCCATATCAGTTAACACCCGGTACAGGGTCGGAGCCGTTTCCCGCTCCGGAGTCGTCAGATAATTATTCCTGGAACTCATGGCCAGGCCATCGGCTTCGCGCACGGTGGGTACACCATGTACATGCAAATTCATTGACAAATCTGTCACCATTGCCCGGATCACCTGTAACTGCTGATAATCCTTCTCACCGAAAAATGCATGATTGGGCTGCACCATATTAAACAGTTTGCATACAATGGTGGCCACCCCGCGAAAATGGCCGGGGCGGCTGGCGCCACAAATCATATAAGAGATTCCAGGCACTTCCACAAAGGTCTGCTGCTCTAAACCGCGCGGATAGATGTCTTCTGTCCTGGGGCTAAATACAATATCCACCCCCATGGCTTCCAGTGCCGCCAGATCATGTTCCATGGTACGGGGATAAGCAGCCAGATCCTCATCCGGACCGAACTGTAGCGGATTGACGAAGATCGACACCACCACGATATCGGATTTCTCTCTGGCTTCTCTTACCAGGCGCAGATGACCATGATGCAGGTTGCCCATGGTGGGCACAAAACCTATGCTTTTCGCTTCAACCTGCCAGCGTCGCCTGGCCTGACGCAATGAAATGATGTCACTGATGATTTCCATGCTGAGACTCTCGTATTAACTGAAACTTTGTTCATCGGTGGGAAACTTGCCCTGCTTCACCTCTTCAATATAGAGGCTGACTGCTTTGCGGATATCACCACATAAGGCCAGATAGTTCTTAGAAAACTTAGGCATATAATTGGCGCTAACTCCCAGCATGTCATGCATCACCAGCACCTGACCATCAGTATCCGGACCGGCACCTATGCCGATAACAGGAATACTCAGCGCTTCTGTAACACGCCGGGCCAGTTCCGTGGGCACACATTCCAGTACCAGCATCTGTGCCCCGGCATTTTCCAGCGCCATCGCCTGATTGATCAGATCTTCAGCCTGCTGTTGCTCGCGCCCCTGCACCCTGAAGCCACCAAGCTTATGCACAGACTGGGGAGTGAGCCCCAGGTGCCCACAAACAGGAATTCCTCTTTCTGTCAGTCCTCTGACACTGTCCAGTAGCCAGTCGCCGCCTTCCATTTTCACCATACTGGCACCGGCGGCCATCAACCTGGCTGCATTGGTATAGGTTTGCTCTGTGGTGGCATAAGACATAAAAGGCATATCCGCAATCACAAAAGCGCGTTGGGTGCCTTTCTTAACGCTACGGGTATGGTAAACCATCTGCTCGATAGTAACCGGCAGCGTGTCGTCCTCGCCCATCAGCACCATTCCCAGTGAATCCCCAATCAGAATGGCATCCATTCCCTGTTCATCGAAAAGCTTGGCAAAACTGGCGTCGTAGGCGGTAATCACCGTGATCCGCTCACCTTGCTGCTTCATCTTAATCAAGGTAGAGATTGTGACTTTTTTCATCATTTACCCCAAGGTTGAGCGTTAACTGTCAGCGGGCAACACAGATATAGTCTCCAACACCCTGCCCGCTGAAAACGGCCTACTATACGGATCCTGTTACGGATTTCCATACATCAGCGCCATTGAACACGACCCTTAGCCCTTTGCTATGGCATTCTTCGACCAGGACGCTCAGTGCTGTCCCATCGGGTAGAATCAACTCAGGGCTCAGTTCAAATAAGGGGTATAGCACAAATTCGCGCTGGGCCAGTCCATAATGAGGCACTGTGAGGCGCTCTGAATTAATCTGTTGTTGCCCAAACAGCAGCAGGTCCAAATCCAGGGTACGGGCGCCCCAGCGCTCTGCTTTTCTGACCCGTCCCTGCTGCTGTTCAATGGACTGCAGCAGGTCAAGCAATCCATTGGCTGACAACGAGGTATCCAGTTTCGCCACCCCATTAAGATAATCAGGCTGGTCCTGCGGCCCCATCGGCAGACTCTGATAAAATGAAGAACAACTCAGCAAACGGACATCCGCCGCCTCAGTCAGGCTATGCAACGCATCGAGAAGTTGTTGCTGAGGGTTGGCCAGGTTGCTGCCCAGGCCCACGAAAGCAACTGTCACTGCTGAGGTTTCCGTTTGCGCGGACGGCGGCGACCCTTACCTTTTGTGGAGCCTTTAAGCTGCGCCAGCATACTCGTGCGCTCATCACCACTGGCATCCTGAAAGTCTGTCCACCATTTACCCAGCTCTTCAAGTTCACCCCCTTCAACACTGGCCCGTAACAACAGAAAATCATAACCGGCACGAAATTTCGGATGGTCAAGAAGCTGAAAGGCACGGCGTCCGAAACGCTTGGGCAGGCGCTGTTGCAATACCCAGATATCACGGATCGGCATACTGAAACGCTTAGGGATCATGATGCGCTTCTGTTGTGCCTGTAACACGTCATTGATAGCCATATTAAAGGCGTCATGAGGGCTCAGACCACTTTCGGCCATCAGCTCATCAAAACGCTGCTCCATCGGATACCAGAGCATGGCGGCATAAATAAATGCCGGAGTAACCCGTTGATCGTTATTGATTCTGTCATCAGTATTGATCAGCACCTGGCGCACAAACAGGTTTTCTTTACTGTCAGCCACCTTGAGCATGGGCTGCAGCATCGGGAACAACTGACCGAACAGACCGTATTCCTGCAGCAAATCGAAGGTTTGTTCGGCGCGGCCGGCCAGAAAGAGTTTTAGCACTTCTTCAAACAGTCTGGCCGGGGGAATATTGGCCAACAACGGCGCCAGCCGGGGAATAATGTCTCCCGCCTCGGAGGAAATCTGCATATCCAGCTTTGCCGCAAAACGCACCGCCCGCAGCATCCGCACCGGATCCTCTCGATAGCGGGTCTCAGGATCGCCTATCAGGTGCAGCTTGCGCTCCTTAAGTGACTGCATGCCATTGGCAAAATCGGTGATACTGAAATCGGCAATATTGTAATACATGGCGTTAGCAGTGAAATCGCGCCGTTCGGCGTCTTCCTCAATGCTGCCAAACACATTATCACGCAATAAAAGCCCTTCGTCTGAGCGGCGACTGAGTTTGTCACTGGCGCCCTGCTCTTCACTGTCGTGATGGCCGCGGAAAGTGGCCACTTCGATGACATCGCGGCCAAACACAATGTGCGCCAGGCGAAAACGGCGACCAATCAGACGGCAATTACGAAACAAGGCCTTAATCTGCTCAGGCTCAGCATCGGTGGCCACATCAAAGTCCTTAGGATGTAAACCGAGCAGCAAATCGCGAACACAGCCACCCACCAGATAGGCCTGATACCCGGCATTATGTAAGCGATACAGCACCTTCAGGGCATTATCACTGATATCCTTGCGGGAAACATCATGCTCTGCCCTGGGGATCACCCTGGGCTCAAGTTTGTTCTGTTTGCTTTGCATGTCACCGGCAAATGCCTGTTTGACCCTGTTGATTACCCGGGAAATGATAATCCTGTCTCCTACCAATTTGGCATTACACCAAGACGAAAAAATGGGCGCTAATGATATAACGAAAAACGTCTTATCGGCCAGCGTTATGGGGATAAGCGATCAAAGCCGGTGCCAGGCTGTGGCCAGAGTACTTCCTGCTCTGAAGTTAAATTCAGTAGCGACCATTGGCCTCTAGCCCATTGCAAAAGGGTTTCAACCCGATCAAAGCCGCCTGCCTGTTGCTCTGATACGCCCAAAAACATCAGCGCCTGACGCAGGTTATCTACAGCAAAGCGATCATCGATGGCCGGGGCATGATTCTGTTTACTTAACTTAAAACCCGGGCGCACTGCCGCCACCGGCAGATGCAACCAGTCAGGGGCAGCTTCACCCAATGCATGATAAAGGGCAATCTGACTGGTGGTGGTATCGAGCAGGTCGGCTCCCCTGACCACCTCCGTAATACCCTGACGGATATCGTCGGCCACCACCGCCAGTTGATAAGCATACAAGCCGTCTTTGCGGCGGATAATAAAATCTTCCGCTGCCGTGGCCGGATCGACGTTGATCAGGCCAAGGTGCTGGTCTGTAAAACCATATACGGGATGATTGTTGCGAAAACGCAGGGCACAGTCTTCTTTGGCATGTTGCCGGTCACGGCAGATGCCCTGGTAACGGCCTCCAAGTGCTTTGATCTGTGCCCGGGTGCAATTACAGTAGTAACTCAGATTACGCTGTGCCAGATAATCCAGTATTTCATCGTAATAATAACCAAAACGGCTTTGATAGCTGACCTCACCATCCCAGGCAAGCCCATGTACTTCAAGGGTTCTGAGGATAACATCAGCGGCACCAGGTTGTTCTCGGGGCGGATCAATATCTTCGATGCGCACCAGCCAGTTTCCACTCTGGCTTTTTGCCCGCAAATAACTGCCAAGAGCAGCAACAAGGGACCCGAAGTGCAGGGGACCAGAAGGAGAGGGAGCGAAGCGGCCGGTGTATACCATGTGGGACGGGTGCAGTGAATATCAAACAGAACAATGCTGAATGACAAAACCAGATATTATCATTCAGCACTTCTGGCTGGTAAAAACCTCAGGGGGTTAACCCTGCATTTGTTTCTCTTTGATTTCCGCCATGGTTTTACAGTCGATACACATATCAGCTGTAGGTCTGGCTTCGAGGCGGCGTACGCCGATTTCAATGCCGCAGGAATCGCAGAATCCGAAATCATCATCATCAATACGCTTGAGAGTCTTTTCGATCTTCTTGATCAGCTTACGCTCACGATCCCGGGTGCGCAGCTCCAGACTGAACTCCTCTTCCTGTGCGGCACGATCCACAGGGTCCGGAAAGTTAGCGGCCTCATCCTGCATATGGTGCACCGTTCGGTCGACCTCTGCCCGTAACTGATCGCGCCAGGCTTTAAGCAACAGGCTGAAATGCTCCAGTTGAGCATCGTTCATGTATTCTTCGCCGTCTTTCTCCTGGTAGGGAGACAGACCGGCAAGGGCCAGTAAACCAAGTGACTTTTGTGAAATTTCTGTTGGCATCAGCCACATCTCCTAAACAGCATTACAGGCTCGTCTGCGCAAACGACTATCTATAGCAGAAAGCCCCTTGCCAGGCAATTCGATTCCGGTTTTCTCGGTGCCACCCCGGAGTCATACAAAAACTAAAGACTGCCAAATATGGCTACGGATTAAGAAAAATCAACCTTTTTTATGGCACATAAAATCGAGTGATTGATTTAATTCAATTTTTTCAGCACTGAACTGGCAACCATAACAAATGACTTCCAGCCCGCTCGCCATTCCCTGCTCCAGCAAACGGCCGTATTCAGCATCAATATGATCTGCGGCCCTGACTTGTGTTATGCCGCTGTGCTGAACACAGAACAACAATACTGCCCTGAATCCCTGTTTCGGCAGTTTCATCAATTCGCGAAGATGCTTGCGCCCGCGCTCAGTTACCGCGTCAGGAAAGTAACCGATGCCCTTTTCCAGCAGTGTTACAGATTTGACTTCCACATAGCAATCCGGCCGTTGGGCGCTTCTGAGCAGCAAATCTATACGGCTTTTTTCATCACCATAACGCACTTCCTGCTGCATCTGTTGATACCCACTAAGCTCTGTAATCTTTCCATGTTGCCATGCCTCTGCCACCAGCTTGTTGGCATTGTGGGTATTGATACCAATCCAGTTACCGTCAGAATCCTGCGCCAGTTGCCAGCTATAGGCCAGCTTACGCTTTGGATCCTGGTGATAAGACAGCCATACTTTATAGCCCGGCTCTGCGCAGCCGGTCATGGCTCCGGTATTGGCACAGTGAGCAGTAACCACCTCACCATCGTCGAGTTTTACATCGGCGAGAAAACGTTTATAACGTTTGATCAGGGTGCCACTTATCAGTGGCGGATTAAACTTCATGGCCTATCCTGACTAAACAGTAATCCATAATTCAGATATATTGGTACTAACCGCTATTGGTATTTAAAAAACGGAGCGCATCATATAGCAAGAGTACAAAATGTACTAATTTGATTGCGTACAACTTAAAATTATGGAGAAACAAATGTCATTATTGCAGGTTAGCCTCAGTACCGACCAGGCAGACAAGCACTGGGGCAATAAAGCTCCACTGAGTTTTGATGCGGGACAGGCTACTATCCACCTGCCAGACCAAAAGGATTTGCACCTGCGCAGCATAAAAAAAGCGGCGCGTCTGCTTGAATCTCTGGCCATCGAAGCCCTTCAGTTGCGTGGCGACTGGCACCCGGAACAGCAATGGGCCTTTGCTCAGGCTTTTACCTCCGCCAGCAAACAACAGGCTATTCATTGGTGTGAAGATCAGCACAAATCACGCCTGCAACAGCAATATCAGGCCATGTTGTTTACCCGCAACCTGATTAACCGCACCCCGGAAGATATTTCACCGCAAAAACTGGCCAGTGAAGTGACTGACTGGCTACGGGAAATAGCAGGTGATGCTATCACTGCCAGAACGCTGACCGGCGAAGCATTACTCGAAGCAGGCTGGGCCGGTATTTATCATGTGGGACGCGGCAGCGAGCGGCCCCCGGTGTTGCTGGAGCTGGATTATAATCCTGGCAAGGATAATAACACTCCGGTCAGTGCGGCACTGGTCGGCAAGGGCATCACCTTTGACAGTGGCGGATACAGCATTAAAAGCAGCGAAGGCATGCTGACCATGAAATGCGATATGGGTGGTGCGGCAACAGTAGCTGGTGGTCTTGGGCTGGCCATTATGCAGGGCCTGAATAAAAGGGTCCGGCTGTTCCTGTGCTGTGCCGAGAACCTGATCAGCGGCCATGCCTATAAACTCGGCGACATTATCACCTATAAAAACGGCGTATCAGTTGAAGTGGTGAATACCGACGCCGAAGGCCGGCTGGTGCTGGCGGATGGTCTGATGGCCGCCACCGAAACCGGTGCGCCGCTGATTCTGGATGCCGCCACACTGACCGGTGCCGCCGTGATGGCGTTGGGCAATGAGTACAACGCGCTGTTCAGCATGGATAAGAGTTTACAGGACAAAGTGCTCCGTCACGCAGACAGTGAAAATGAGCCGGCCTGGCCGCTGCCCCTCGAACCCTGGCATCAGGAGATGTGTCCTTCCCCTTACGCGGATACCGCCAATAGCCGGCCGATGAAAGGCGGCGGCGCCGGAGGCGCATCCAATGCAGCAGGCTTCTTAGCCCGATTCGCGCCGCCTCAGGGTAAAGGCTGGATACATATGGATCTGGCTGCGGCCTTTAATGGTACTGCTACCGCTACTATGCCGGCAGGCGCAACTGCACAGGGTATACGTACCATCGCCAGAACCTTGCTGGACGATTGAACTGCTGACACCTTAACGTGGGTATAAAAATGTACCCACGTACTAATTTTCAGATTCCACCGAGCCGCTCGGCAAATTCCTTATATTTTTCCACATCGGCCTTATCAAACAGCGGCTTGCCCTCGGCATCTTTGTCTTTGCTTATTAGCAGGCTTTCACGTTCCAGCCGCTCTACCCGGATTTCCTGTACACCAAGGAATTCCGCCACCTCGGCCACTGACATTAAACTCATCTGTATTTCCTCATCACACCGAAAAGCACCAGCGTGGCTGACGCCGTTACACCTCGCAGGTGGCCGGGCCCCTTGCTCAGGCCATCCTGATTAAAATAATTAACTTACTGAAATTTAGCCTGTTTTGACAGATAATATTAGTCTGGTTAAAGAATTTATGACATCCCGGGGCAAGAATGGATACCTGGTCAGCCGCCATTATGCTGTTTTTTATTATGGACCCTCTGGGCAATCTGCCCATTTTCATGTCCGTGCTAAAGGGCATTGAACCTAAGCGCCAGCGTATTATTCTGATCAGAGAATTGCTGTTCTCCCTCGGAATTATGCTGCTGTTTCTATACAGCGGCCAGGCGGTACTGGATTTTCTCAACGTCAGGCAGGAAACCGTCAGTATCGCCGGTGGCATTATCCTGTTTTTAATCGCCATACGCATGATTTTCCCTCAACCCGGTGCAACCACGACGACGCAGACCATAACGGAACCTTTTCTGGTGCCCCTGGCCATTCCCCTGGTGGCTGGCCCTTCGCTGCTGGCAGCCTTGATCCTGATCGCCAATCAGGATCCGACGCGTATGGCCGACTGGACCCTTGCCGCCGGTTCGGCCTGGCTGGCCACATCAATTATTCTGATGTTTTCCGGCCTGTTTCACCGCCTGCTTGGAGAACGCGGGCTGATCGCCGTAGAACGTCTGATGGGCATGATTCTGGTAATGATCGCCATACAGATGTTTTTAGATGGTATATCCAGTTACCTGGAGCATAGCTTATGAAACTGACCACTTTCGCCAGAGTAAGACAACTGAGCGGCTGGCAAGCGGTTGCCTTTGGTGCCACCTTGCTGGAGCGTAGCCTGCCTAATTATCAGCTCTTTTGTGAGTTAACCGGTTTTGCTGACCCGGCCCAATATCGCAACACCCTGGATGCCATCTGGGACTGGCTGGCAAATCCAAAGGCCAGAATCAATCTGGCGGTACAGCTGGAGAAAACCGAACTGGCTATACCCGATGCCGCTGATTTTGACAGCTATGGCGTCTACCCCGCTATTGATGTGGGTATTTCTCTGGCATCACTGATATTACTGATGATGGATGAAGATCCCCAGGGCGCTGTGGTGATCAGCAAGCTGTCTCAGGGCTCCGTTGAGGCCTACATTGAGGCCACCAGCGAGTCAGAACTGAGCGCCGATGAAGTCAAATCTCACCCGCTGATGCAGTGGGAAATCGAATTCCAGCAGGCATTGCTTAACAGCATCGACAATGCCAGCAGAACCAAAGGAAGTATGCGGGCCCTGCGGCAGATGGCGACCGAAGAAGGGATCACCAATATCGGCCTGGAAATAAGCTGAATGCCTGCTCTGTTGTAACTGGCGTTCAGAGTACTTTAGGCAGTCCGATGATCAGCCAGCTAAACAGATTCATCAGCAGGCAGAAAAACACCGCTGCCGAGCCAAGATCCTTGGCATGACCAGACAGAGGATGCAGCTCAGTACCAATACGATCCACCACGGCTTCAATCGCACTGTTAAGGCATTCCACCGCCAATAACAACAACAGCGGCAGAATCAGCATTAGCCGCTCCACCGGGTTATCCGTCATCCACAAGGCTAAGGGGATCAGCAGCAAACTCAATAACAGTTCCTGCCGGAACGCCGACTCATTCACAAAGGCGTAGCGAATCCCCAACCAGGAGCATCTTGCAGCCCGCATAATACGTATCAGCCCGGTTCCGTTAAGCTTACTCATTATCCACCTTCTGCATGCTTAACTGGTATAACCGGTAATCCACCTGAGAGTTCTGTTTATGCTTTAACAGTTGCCAATGGGAAGGCACAAGCAAGGGCGCGCCTTTTTCCATTTCCAGGTAGAGCAGCGCCTCTGCCGCCAGCTTGTCAGATTGCACTAAGGCATCGACAGCCCTCTGCAACAGGCCCTTATTAAAGGGTGGATCGAGAAACACCAACGAAAAGGGCCCGCTGAGCCGGCTCAGTATCTGCAACATATCTCCCTGATGCACCGCCGCCTGTTCAGAACTGAGGCCTAATCTGCCAGCATTCTCCCGCAACATGCGCACCGCCCCGGTGTCCTGTTCAACAAAATCGACTCTGGCCGCATAGCGGGACAAGGCTTCAAACCCCAGGCCACCTGATCCCGCAAAGGCATCCAGGCATTGCCGCCCGGCTACATAAGGTGCAAGCCAGTTAAACAGGGTTTCCTTGTTTCTGTCGGTAGTGGGGCGCAACCCTTCAACATCGGGGACCGGCAGCTTTCGGCCTCGCCAACGCCCTGCAATAATACGGATTTGCCCCAGTGCCTTAGCCCGGCTTTTTACAGCTCGCTTCATTTGTCAATTCAAGAAATGCTATGATTGCATAGTCTAATCGGCCCCTGTCGATAACCCAACGATTTTCAAAGGATTCTCACCGCCCATGTCTAAGTTTTTTGGCTGGTTCAATAAAGATAAATCCGCAAAACAAGATGAATCACAACAGCAGGATAGTGATGCTGCACAAGATCAATCCGCTGAAAGTGCACAGGAACAGGATTCGCAGAAGCCTGCCGACCAGGCAAAACCGCAACAGCGTGAAGCAGAAACAGCCGGGCAGGAAGCTGAGCCAGAGGTTACCCAACCCCAGGTCGACGTCGCTGAAGCGATACCGGAAGTTGAAGTTGAATCGGAACCTGAGCCAGAGCCAGAGCCAGAGCCAGAGCCAGAGCAAAACAGTAAAGCTGGCTTTTTCAGCCGCCTCAAGCAAAGCCTGACACGAACGCGCTCTAATCTTGGCTCGGGCATTGTCGGTCTGTTCAGTGGTAAAAAAATTGATGATGAGTTGTTTGAAGAACTGGAAACCCAGTTACTGGTGGCCGACGTCGGTATCAACACCACCGCGAAGATTATCGATAATCTTACCGACAGCGCCGACCGCAAAGCCCTTAAAGACGGTGAAGCCCTGCTTTCACTGCTCAAGCAGCAACTGACGGACATTCTTAATGTGGCCAGCGCACCGCTGGAGCCCAGATCTGAATCAGGCCCCTATGTGATCCTGATGGTCGGGGTTAACGGGGTGGGAAAGACCACCACTATAGGCAAACTGGCCAGGCAGTTCCAGCAGGCCGGAAAAAGCGTGATGCTGGCCGCCGGTGATACCTTCCGAGCGGCGGCAGTGGAGCAACTGCAAACCTGGGGTGAGCGCAATAATATCCCGGTCATTGCTCAGCATACTGGTGCCGACAGCGCCTCGGTAATTTTCGATGCACTGCAATCGGCCAAAGCCAGAAACACCGATATTCTGATCGCCGATACTGCCGGTCGTCTGCAGAACAAAGACAACCTGATGGAAGAGCTGAAAAAGATCGTGCGGGTGATGAAAAAGCTCGACCCCGACGCTCCCCACGAAATTATGCTGACTCTGGATGCCGGCACCGGCCAGAACGCGATCAGTCAGACAAGATTATTCAATCAGGCGGTGGGCATCACCGGCCTGACCCTGACCAAACTCGATGGTACCGCTAAAGGGGGCATCATTTTCGCCCTGGCCGATCAATTCGGCTTACCGATCCGGTATATCGGCGTCGGTGAGGGTATTGACGATTTGCGTGCTTTTAACGGCGAAGAGTTTGTGGAAGCCCTGTTTAGTGAGAAACACCAGGAAGTGGACGCCTGATGATACGTTTTGAAGGGGTCAGCAAAACGTATCCGGGAGGGCAACAGGCACTGCGGCAGGTGAGTTTCCATATTGCACCGGGTGAAATGGCCTTTCTGACCGGTCATTCCGGCGCGGGTAAAAGCACCTTGCTTAAGCTGATCAGTATTATGGAACGCCCTACGGTCGGGAAAGTGCTGATCAACGGTCATGATCTCAATCAGATTCAGCGTCGTCAGGTGCCTTATATACGCCGTGATATCGGCATGATCTTCCAGAGCCATCAGCTACTGATGGACAGAAGCGTATTTGATAATGTCGCCCTGCCACTGATCATCGAGGGTTATTCACATCGGGAAATCAGTAAAAGAGTGGGGGCTGTGCTGGACCGTGTGGGACTGAGTGATAAGAGTCGCAGTCTGCCGATCACCCTTTCAGGAGGGGAACAGCAGCGGGTCGGTATCGCCCGCGCCGTGATCAACAAACCCCCTCTGCTGCTGGCCGATGAGCCCACGGGCAACCTGGATCCCAAACTGTCTATGGAGATTATCCGCCTGTTTGAGGATTTCAATCAGGCCGGTGTAGCAGTATTGATTGCCACCCATGATCTGGGCCTGATCGCGAGAATGAAATACCGGACGCTGACTCTGAAAAAGGGCCAGATGATCACCGATGGATTAACCGAGGACTGGCACGATGAGCCTGCTGTTTAAAGGCCGCGATCAGGGCGCACAGCGCACCCGCATTTCACCACTCCAGCGGCTGCTGATGTTTTTTATCAGTCATATTCGTCAGGCGCTGGCCAGCCTGGGTGAATTATGGCGAAACCCTGCGGCGTCAATGATGACGGTTGCGGTACTGGGTTTAAGCATTACCCTGCCCAGCACTCTGTATATCCTGCTGAAAAATACAGAAAAAGTCAGTGCCGGTTGGGAACAGGCCTCGGAAATCACGCTGTTCTTACATCAGAATACCCAGCCTGGCGATATCAGACAGCTGACCACCCGTCTGAGCCTGTGGCCCGAAATTGAGTCACTGACACATATCGATAAGGCCGGGGCACTGGAGGAATTCAAACAACTTTCCGGCTTTGGTGATGCGCTGAATTATCTCGAAGACAACCCGCTTCCGGATGTGATTCTGGTAACCCCTGACAGTAAAAACACATCGCCTACCGCGGCCCGGCGATTGCTGGAAAAGCTGCAAAAAGAACGGGAAGTGGAACTGGGCCAACTGGATATCCAGTGGCTGGAGCGGCTGCATGGCCTGGTTGCCATTGCCGGGGAACTGGTCAGCGTCGTCGCACTGCTGCTGTTTATCGCCGTGGTGTTGATTATCGGCAACACCATAAGGCTGAATATCCTCAATAAACAGGACGAAATTCTGGTACTGAAACTGGTGGGAGCCACCGATGCCTTTATTCAGCGACCTTTTATGTATACAGGTTTCTGGTACGGATTGCTCGGCGGACTGCTGGCCTGGTTAACCACCTGGCTGCTGTTATGGTGGATGAGCGACAGCATCTCCCGTGTCACCCAGCTATACCAGACCCAGTTTGAACTGACCGGCTTACAGGGCGAATCCCTGCTCGGCATGCTGGGCCTGTCAGTATTTCTGGGCCTGGCGGGATCCTTACTCTCGGTGCATAAGCATATCCGCGCCATCGAACCGAAGTAGTCTCTGTTGGCGCGATCAAATCCAGGAGAAAAACTGTCTCTCGCAGAGGCGCAAAGACGCAGGGATACCAGCAACCCGTTCCATTCTTCCTCTGCGTCTTTGCGCCTCTGCGAGATCGAATCTAACACAGTGGGGTAGCCTGCAAGGAGCGAAGCGGATTGCAGGACTGAGCCGGGAAATTCCCGTATTCCGCTGCGCTGCATACGAGTATATCCAGCACCTCGGGTTGCTCAGTTGTCGGGCTAAAGCCACGACCTACAACCCCCGGGGGTGCTGGGCTACAAAACTGAAAGCTTACTCCCTGAATGCATCCGGGGTCAGATGATGCTTATCCAGCAATTTATAGAATTCGGTACGATTGCGCCCGGCAATCCTGGCGGCCTGGGTCACATTGCCTTCTGTGGCTTTAAGCAGATCTGCCAGATAGCGGCGTTCAAATTCATCTCTGGCCCTGGCAAAGGTGGGCAAAGAACTTGGTTTATCTCTCAGCGCTTTTTGCACCAGCTCTGTGGGAATCAGGGGGCCATTACACAGGGCTACCGTCTGTTCTACCACATTCTGCAATTGTCTTACATTGCCTGGCCAGGGAGCAGCGATCAACACCTCCATGGCCTCATCGGAAAACCCCGTGACCTTTTTCTTACTGCGGGAGAGCACCTGATTTAAAAAGTGATTCACCAGTAACGGAATATCATCTCTTCTGTCTGCAAGAGGTGGCAAACGCAGTTCCACCACATTCAGGCGATAATATAAATCCTCACGGAAATTGCCTTCGCTGATTGCCTGCTCCAGATCCCTGTGGGTGGCGCTGATAATCCTGACATCAATGGGCACAGACTGAGTCGCCCCCACCGGCCGAACCTCCCGTTCCTGCAACGCCCGCAACAGCTTAACCTGAAAATTCAGCGGCATATCACCAATCTCATCAAGAAACAGGGTGCCGCCATTCGCCGATTGAAACAGACCTACATGCTCACGGTTAGCTCCGGTAAAGGCGCCTTTCACATGACCAAAAAGTTCTGACTCGAACAAGGTTTCGGGAATCGCCGCGCAGTTCACCGGCACAAATGGCGCTTCGCTACGCTCGCTGACCTGGTGAATGGCATTGGCCAGCAATTCTTTACCTGTTCCGCTCTGGCTGTGGATCAGCAGGCTTACATCACTGTCTGCCACCTGTCTGGCCTGCTGCAGCAACTCTTCCATTTTATTGCTGCGGCTGATAATGGCACTGCGCCAGCTACCGGAATCCTTGTGCTGCTGATCTTCCTCTACGACCGGGTGCAAGCGGATAGCATCATCTACAGTACTGAGCAATTGCTGACTGTCAAAAGGCTTGGTCAGATACGAAAACACCCCTTTTTTAGTCGCCTCTATCGCGTCAGGAATAGTGCCATGGGCGGTGAGTATAATCACAGGTAACCCGGGATTACGTTCCCGCGTTGCGGCAAACAAAGCCATTCCATCCATGCCCTGCATCCGCAGGTCACTGATCAGCAAGTGTGGCTTGAAACTCTCCAGTATGCCCAGCGCCTGTTTGCCATTATCGGCGCTTTGGATCTGATATCCGGCCCCGGTCAATCGCATGCCTATTAACTTCAACAGGCTGGGATCGTCATCCACTACCAGTACCCGTTTCTTCTCCTGTTCAGCTGCCATTATTTTCCACTTCTCGTTTAAGAATATTTTGCTCAATTAACTTGAGTTGCTGCAATTGTTGTTCCAAAGATTGCTTCTCCTGCAAGATATGATCGAGACTCTCTGAAGTTTCCAGCAACTGGCGTTGCCTTTTGATGTTGTCAGTAAGCTGATCAAACAGGGCATAGAAAGTTCCGGGGATCGCCACTTCCTGCTGATTAAACAAACGCAGCAGTTCGGTTCTGGCCTGATGGGGATTTCTTACCGGTGAATTGGGCAGGCTGTATAGCAGCACCAGTTTCAGCATATCGGCGACATCACCCTGCTGCTTGCCGTCACGACGCGTCTGCACTTCTTGTTCCAGAACCCCAACAGGCTGCTCTTTGAGCCACAGATAATACTCGCCAAAATCCTGCTTCACTCTGGCACTGCTGCTCTTTTTGACCTTCAGTTTCTCCAGTGGCTCATTGCCGACATCATCCACCGGGGCATTGACCTGGGGAGAAAGAGCCTGACATCCGTTCAATAATATGACCACAATCAGCGTCAATGCTGCCTTGTAGCGCTTTTTCTCATACATGTTTTTTTTGCTCCACCAATGTAGCGGGGAATCGTATCTCGAAACAGCAGCCTTCAGACGACTCCTGCAGACGAATACTGCCTTTATATTTCTCGATCAGTTCCCGGGTAATTGTCAGGCCCAGCCCGCTTCCCTTTACTTTTGTCTGAGGTTGTACACTGCTCTGGAAAAATGGCTCGAAAACCTGGTCCTTATCATCAGGCTGCACACCGGGCCCCTGATCAGAAACCCGCAGCCACCAGAGTGTTGACTCAAAGCCCGCAGAGACCCTGACGGTTCCCTCAGATGGCGAGAATTTTACCGCATTAGAAATCAGGTTATCCAGAATGACCCGCAACTGCTCAGGATTTATTCGCAGTAAGTAGTCACTATCAGGTAATGATATTGTTAAGCTCTTACTTTGTATCTGTAACTGACGATCTGCTATCACCTTATGCAATGCGCTGGCAAGTGCAGCACTTTGTTTCAGGGCCCTGGCATTATCCAGCACCATATTAAAATTAAGCAAATCTTCAATCAGTTGCTGCAAACGGCCAACGCTGTCACGGATAATCGCGCTGACCTCTTCCTGAGCGGGATTCAGCTTACCGGTGGTGCCATCATACAACAATTCCGCCCCTTCGCGGATAGCCGCCAGTGGTGTCTTTAACTCGTGGGATATATGCCGGATAAAACCGGTTTTCTGTTTCTCCAGTGCCAGCAGTTGCTGACGCATGGCTTCTAATATCTCAGCCACCTCGACAATGTCCGAAGCCCCCCTGACGGTTACCGGGCGATCAAAGTCTCCGCGTTCCAGACGCCTGATCTGGGGTTTAAGCTGATTGATAGGGCCGGTAATCAAACGCACAAAGAGTATCGCGATCAGCAATGAAGCTGGTATCACCAGCGCTGACTGCAACAGCGTTTCGCGCAGTTGATCAGCCTTCTGCTCAATGGCCTCAATTTCCTCATCAATGATACGCCGGTTAAGGCGGAACAAATCATTGCTCTGGTTATTCAGTTTGCTATACCCCTGTTGCAGACTGGCGATGGGAAAATCCACGGAGGCCTCGGCCAACTCCTGATGCAGGCTCTGCTCTTGTCTGAGCAACCTGGCAACGGCCGGCTCAATAACAGGGTTATTGTTAGTGACCATTTCAGTGGCCAGTTGACGAAACTCTTCGCGCAGGCGCAGATAACTGTCCCACAGCGCCTCGTCTTTGAGCACCAGATACTGGCTGGCTCCCCGCTCCATATTGTTCAGCAACTGGCTCACCTGACGGCTGACATAAACCAGCCTGGATACCTGCTGTATGGCCCCGGTACCCTGTACCGACAATTGCTCTATGCGCACCAACGCCAGGCCCAGGGCGACCACCAGCGGTAGTCCCACCAGCGTAAACCCCAATAACGTTAGTCTTCTGATTGAAAAAGCCAATAGTTTCTCATTCTATCCTGAAAAGACTGGCCGATAATGCCCTAAAAACCCCTCCAAACTGAAGTAAATAGGCCCATTTTTCGGATGTTTTTTACACTGTCTGTTATTTGAGACAACTGTTGACGGGTTCCAGACATGATATTAAAGCGTTGATATATAATGGTTTTAATGCCTCCCAACAGAAGCTACCGCAGCTATCAGTCTTAATCTGAATATGCACTGTCTCTTTTTTGCGACAGGATCCCTTACGCACAACAGTATAAAATCTCAGCACCCCAGTCATTCCGGGCTTTTGCAAAGTTGGCACGCTATCCGCTTAATCTCCTGCAACCTGTTTCAACAGGCTTGTAGAAAAGAGGGTAACCACAGCCATAACAGGCTTTGCTTGCCACTCTTAATAACCAGGTGTTAAGGAGAAAATGATGAAAAAGTTTGCAATGTTAATCGCCGCAGTAATGAGCTTTGGTGCTATGGCAACAGATGCCGATACCACCAGCAAAAAAGAAGAAGCTAAGCAGGAAGCACAGCAAAAAGCAGAGCAGAAAGCCAAAGAACTGCAAGCCAGAAAAGCAGAAATGGCTGCTGACAAGAAAGCTGAAGAAAAGAAAGAAGAAGACAAGAAGTAGGACTGTCGCGGTTAAACCGCGCAGCCGCTGGCATACGATATCATAGAACATTCCTCCATGGGGCTTGCAGCACATTGTCAGCCGGGTAGAATAACCAGCGGAGAAATATCAGAACGACAGGGTAAGGACATCCCCCTGTCTTTCTGTTGCTCCACTCAGGATAGTCGACAGTTTCCCCCGGCCGGAGGCCGATTTCCCAACAAGTAAGTGTATTCAGGTTTCAATGAGGAAACCGGATTCTCAGCAGTTTACTTACGGCGAGTCGAAATGCCTGATTTTCCATTAACGGGCACCAGGGCATATAGAGCCCGGCCCTTTATCTACACCTTTTTGGGGGAATCATGGACAATAGCGCAAAACGCTATATTAAAGTTGGCAACTGGATGTTCGAAGTTAAGATGGTCCGTGCCATTCGGGTTGAAGAGTATGGCAAGCCTTATGACGCCGTCGCTCATATGACCTTCAACGGCGACGAGGTCTACGTAGACAGCCAGCTTAGCAGTGCCGATGAGAATCTGGGCCGCAAAGATCTGGAAGCTTTTTTAAACTTTGCCCAGATGATGGACGTCGGCAATTTCCGCTACGACAGATTTCAGAACGGCGAACGGCGCGGTCGTAATATAAAATTGATGGAAAGCGTTGAAAAAGCCGAGCCACAACCCAACATCAGGTTGGTCAAATAGGAACTAAAACCTTTTTTGCTTGTCTTAGCTGGCGAGCAGAAAATCGGATCTGGTGATCCGCTCAGGCCAGTGCTAAACTGGTTTGCGATAAATTTCCAAGAGGTTAAATATGAGCACAAAAATGCATTCAATGGCGTTGAGCGTTCCTCAGTCAGGCAGCCTGGACAGCTATATGCGGGCAGTCACCAGCATAGACATGCTGACGGCGGAGGAAGAGCGTCAACTCGCTGAAAGATTGCATCATGAAGGGGATCTTGAAGCAGCCCGTAAGCTGATCATGTCTCACCTGCGTTTTGTTGTGCATATTGCCAAATCCTACTCCGGCTATGGTCTGCCTCAGGCGGATTTGATCCAGGAAGGAAATATCGGTCTGATGAAGGCAGTCAAGCGATTTGACCCTGCCGTTGGTGTGCGCCTGGTATCCTTTGCCGTGCACTGGATAAAGGCCGAAATTCATGAGTTTGTACTGAAGAACTGGCGTATCGTCAAAGTGGCAACCACCAAAGCCCAGCGCAAATTGTTTTTCAATCTGCGTAAAGCCAAAAAGCGTCTTGGCTGGTTTACGCACGAAGAAGTTCAGAAAGTAGCCGATGACTTGGGTGTCAGCACCAAAGAAGTGCTGCAAATGGAAGCACGCATGAGCAGTCAGGATCAGACCTTTGATCTGTCTGCCGACGATGATGAAACAGGTAACTTTGCACCGGTTCAGTATCTGGAAGACAAAAGCGCCGACGTGGAATCTGAAGTCATGAATGCCGACTGGGACGATTCAGCCAGTCTGCGTCTGCATTCTGCAATTAAGACGCTGGATGAACGCAGCCAGCATATTATCCAGTGCCGTTGGTTGTCTGACGACAAAACCACCTTGCAGGATCTGGCTGATAAATATGAAGTCTCAGCCGAGCGTGTCCGTCAGATTGAAAAGAATGCGATTAAAAAGCTCCAGTCCGCCATGGTCTGAAGCCAGATAGAATTTCAGAAAAAGGAGCCGCTGGCTCCTTTTTTTATGGGATACCGGAAAGGCACAAAAAACACTGAAGAATGCCAACCGCATCTTTATCCTGATGAAAATCAGGATCTCAATTCGTTAGGGATCTCGCAGAGGCGCAAAGACGCAGAGGCAGTCCGAAGTAAAAGCACGAAAAGGAAATTTAACCACAGAGGACACAGAGATGATAAGACAGTTCTAAACCTCTGTGCTCTCCGTGCCTCTGTGGTGAATAGCTTTTTATTCATAATTCGGCATTCATCACTATTCACTCTACCGATTCGTCTTCCTTCACCTCTGCGGGTGGCAATATCCAGTATACGCCTTTAAATTCGGCTACCGGATTCTGGCCATCATGAATATCGACTCGGAGGGTAAAGGGCTTCTTGCGCTTTTTCGCCAGCAGCTCAAATTTACCGCTGACACTTTCGATATTACACACCGCTCTTGGCTGGCTGGTGATGGGCTTATGATAGTGAATATCCGCATCACCCAGCACAATCTCGCCGGTCAGGTTTTTTTCTTTGAGCATCAGAAACAGCATACCCCAACCCGTCAATGTCGCGAGGGAAAAGATACTACCGGCGAACATGGTGCCATGCAGATTGATATTCTTGTTCAGCGATGCACGTACTTCGAGAGTACGGCCGGTAAAACGGTAAATCTTGATGCCCATCTGCTCACTGATAGGAATGGTCTCATACCAGGTATCCTGTAATTCTTTACACCAGCGCGGGTGTAACAGCACAGTATTCAGCTCGGTAAGCTTTTTTACCATCTGCTCGCGCTTCAGTTGCCCCAGCTCAGTGGTGGCTTCACCGACAACTTCAAAGCCACAGCTTTTGAAAAACGGCGTCGACAACTCCCGGCTGTTGGTGACAATACGTTCTATCCCTTCAGTGCGTGCAACGCTCTCAAGGGCGGCCACAATCAGTTTGCCGAGACCTTTACCATGATGATCAGGATGCACAGCAATATGACGCAGTTGGGCCTCTTCAGGGGTGTTGAAATGCAAACGGCCGATGGCGATCACCTCACCTTCAGCATCCAGCACCATCCGGTGGATACCCACCTGTTCGTATTCGTCTTTTTCCGAACCGAGCGGGAAATTCCATGGCTTGCGCAACATAAACCAACGAAAAGCGAAATACTTTTCGAACTCTTCGTCACTTTGTGGCGTTTCTACTTTATACATGAATCTCACCTGTTTACCGCCTGGCGCTTTGCTTCTATATTGGACCCGAATAATAACAATATGACTCAAAGGCCAACCGGTGTTTAACTTGTCCCGTGAACTCAATAACCCAAAGTTGCTTTACTGGCACCAGCAACAGCGTCTACGGATTTTGCAAAATCAACAGTACCGATGGCTCTGCCTGGGCGATACGGTGCAATCCGTGATGGACATCGGCGCGCCTCTGCGCCTGGTGTTACCCCATTTACATGGCCTGGCCCTGGCACTGTATCTGCGCCCGGAACCTGCGCACATTACCGAGATGGGGCTGGGCGGCGGCGCCTTCCTGCGTTTTCTGCAACGATATGCAGCCAAAGCCAACATCCAGAGTATCGAATTCAGCCAGCCCATCATTCACTGCTTTCATGAATTTTTCAATCCATTGACCCACAACCCGCAGATTCAACAGGCTGATGCTGAGCAAGCCATACACCATATCAGCAATCAGGATCTGCTGATACTGGATTTGTTTGGTGAACAGGATCACCCGTCTTTTCTCAGTGACCCGCTCTTCTATGAGCATTGTATGTCTGCCCTTTCAGAAAATGGGATACTGACAATCAATCTTCTGCCTGCACTAAACGTACAGTTGCACTGGCTCACCGGCTCGCTGCACAAGCTGACAGGGCAGGCCTGTACGGTAATTGGCATACCAGGTTACCAGAACAGAATTGTCTTTGCCGCCAATCGGCCTTTGCCGGATCTGCATGAGTTTGAGCCATTGCTGCAGTTTGCCCATCAGCATGATGTCGACCTGAATCAGTTGATACTGCTCTAGAGCGCGATACAGCGCTCTGTACTTAAACACTCAACTGAAAAGTAACAGGGCCGTCGTTAATCAGGCTCACCTGCATATCGGCGCCGAAACGGCCCGACTGACAATTCACTCCCGCCGCTTTTGCCTGCTCAATAAAATACTCATACAGATCCTCACTGCTTTTTGGGTCACCGCCACGGGAAAAGCCCGGTCGGTTGCCTTTTTGGGTGTCAGCCACCAGGGTAAACTGCGACACCACAAGCAACTCGCCGCCAATCTGACGCAAGCTGAGATTCATTTTGCCCTGCTCATCATTGAACAGTCGGTAATTCAGCACCCGCTCACATAAACGCCTGGCTTTGTTCTGGTCATCACCTTTCTCAACACCTAACAGCAACAGTGTGCCCTGCCCAATCTTACCGACAATATCACCATCGACACTCACCTGTGCCTGAGAAACCCGCTGTAACAACCCAATCATAAATTCACTACTCCCTGATAATCTTTGTAACACTGTCAACACAGGCATATATTGTAACTGGTAAATAATTGCATTAACTTAACCGATGCAACTATCAAAAATGAAGGAAAAATCATGGCAGGACAAGGCTCAGGCGGTAATGTTATCGCTGCTATTTGTAATATCTTTATCCCCGGTTTAGGTCAACTGGTGCAGGGGCGCATTCTGGCTGCGTTGCTGTTCTTCGTGCTTGTCTCCGTATGTTATGCGATGGCAGCCACCGTAATCCTGATTTTCATGTGGATCCCGGGCGCATTGTTGCACCTTTGGGCGATTATTGACGCCGCCAAGTTCAGGTCACCGGGAATATGAAAGCTCATCTGCTGCTGACGCTGGGTCTGGCATTAGGCCTGCCTCTGTTGTCAGGCTGTCAGTCGGCTTACTACTCCGCCATGGAGAAAGTCGGCTTTGAGAAACGCGATATCCTGGTGGACCGGGTAGAAGACACCCGTGACGCTCAGGAAGATGCCCAGCAACAATTCAGTTCTGCGCTGGATCAGTTCAGCCAGTTAATTAACTTCGAGGGTGGTGAGTTACAGGACGTCTATGAGAACCTCAAAGATCAGTACGAAGCCAGCGAGAGTTCCGCACAGCGGGTGACTGACAGAATCGACAAGGTTGAATCTGTGGCCGAAGACCTGTTTGATGAATGGCAGGAGGAGCTGGAGCAATACTCGAATGAGTCCCTGCGCCGCGACAGCAGCCGTAAGCTCAAAGAAACTCAGCGACGTTATGACGACCTGCTGCGCTCCATGCGCCGGGCAGAAAGCAAAATGGCGCCGGTGTTATCGGCATTACAGGACAATGTGTTGTATCTGAAACACAACCTCAACGCCAGTGCTATAGGCGCTTTGCAAGGCGAATATGGCAATATCAAACGGGATATTGATCAGTTGATCAAAGAAATGAACAGCGCCATTGCCCAGTCTAACGACTTTATCGCCAGTATCCGCCAGGGTTAGCCTTTGCTGTCTGGCTCTTCGGCAGTCTCTGCATCTTCTTTATGCTGAGCTGCCGAATCTTCCACCTGCACCGTAAACTCCGCCCCCAGCAGCACGACTATCCAGGATAAATACACCCACACAAACAGCAGTGGAATGGTGGCCATGGCGCCATAGATAATCTGATAGGAAGGAAAACTGCTCACATACAGGGCAAATCCCTTCTTCGACAACTCAAACAAACAGGTTGCCAGAAAAGCCCCACCCAGCGCATAGCGCGGCCGCACGGCCTTATTTGGCACCACCATATACAGAATAAAGAAGGCGCCGATAGAGGTCAGAAAAGGCAGCAGTTTTAACAACGCGGTGGTAATACCTGGCGTATATTCTTCGGCAAACGTTGCCAGTCCTGCCAGATAGGAGCTCACCGCCAGCCCCGATCCAATCAGCAACGGCCCCAGGGTCAACACCATCCAGTAAATCGCAAAGGTCACAATCGGCCGCCGCGCACTGGGGGTCCGAAAAATGCTGTTCAGGGTTTTGTCCACATTCGAGATCAGCAGCAGCGCCACCACCACCAGAAACACGATACTGATAATGCCCATTTGCGAGGCATTACCCACAAACTCGGCCACATACTTTTGCACCACACCGCCGGCATGGGGCACAAAGTTGCTGAAGATCATGGACTCGAGATCGCCCCGCAAGGACGCAAAGGCAGGAAAAGCGGAGAGTATGGTGAAAAACACCATAATAAATGGAACCAGCGACAACAGTGACACATAGGTCAGATGCCCTGCCGTAACCGAAATGCGATCCTGCTTGCAACGGCTGACCATGGCCAGCACAAAATCCTTTAACTCATTGGCGACATTTAGCAATCTGGCCTTGAAATCAGGCGACTGTGACATAACTCATCCCGAAACTGACAGCGATTTACTCTGGTTTGGAATCAGTTTACCCGGAATTAGCTCTTAAACCCAACATATGACAGATGGCATAGCTCAGTTCGCACCGGTTCAGGGTATAGAAATGAAAATTACGTACGCCTTCTTTGGCCAGGATCCGGGTCATGTCCATAGCAATACTGGCACCAAGCAGGTTACGGGTGGTCTGGTCGGCTTCATCCAGGCCTTCATACATCTTGTGCAACCACTGTGGCACATGCACATTGGTCATACCGGCAAACTTCACCAGGGTCTTGTAGTTGGTCACCGGCAAAATACCGGGAATGATTTCCATGTCGATGCCGGCTGCAGCGGCACGGTCACGGAAACGCAGAAACACCTCAGCATCAAAGAAAAACTGGGTGATAGCCGACGTCGCGCCGGCCTCGGCTTTACGCTTAAGATTAAGCAGATCGAACTGGCCGTTGGGCGCTTCAGGATGGATCTCCGGATAAGCGGCCACGGCAATGTCAAAGTCTGCCACATCTTTTAGCAGCGCCACCAGATCGGCCGCATAAAGCTCGGTTTGTGCCACACCAGGTGGCAGATCACCACGCAGGGCCACAATCTTTTTGATATCCGCTGCCCAGTAGTCTTTGGCGATCTGGATCAACTCCTCGCGGCTGGCGTCCACGCAGGTTAAATGGGGGGCGGCGGCCACTCCGGTTTCCGCCTGAATACGCTTCACCACCTCATGGGTTCTGTCACGCTCGCCACTGTTAGCACCGTAGGTCACCGACATATAAGCCGGCTTCAGCGGCGCCAGACGCTCTACAGAGTTCCACAGGGTTCTCTCCATCTGCTCCGTCTTGGGAGGGAAAAACTCAAAAGAAACGTCGATATTACGCAATTCAGACAAAGAATTATTCAACGCATCAATGCCCTGAGCATAGGAAACCATGGTGACTCCTGATTGGGATACTTTAAATTTGGCCGTTTAGATGGCTAAATCTACTTGTATTTGATTCAGACATCAAGATGTTTGGATATCCATTTCTACACGGGTTAGAATTTTAAACTCTAATTTAAAATAAAAAGGCTAAAAGCATGGCTAAATGGAATGGTGAGTATATCGACCCTTACGCTGAACATGGTAAGAAGAGTCAGTTAGTAAAGAAAATTACCGTTTCCATTCCAACCCGGGTACTCAAGGTGTTGACCGATGAACGCACCAGAAGGCAAATCAATAACCTGCGTCACGCCACCAACTCAGAACTGCTCTGTGAAGCCTTTGTGCATGCCTTTACCGGCCAGCCGCTACCCAATGACGACGATCTGCGCAAAGACAACCCCAATAAGATCCCGGCCGAGGCCCGTAAACTGATGGCAGACATGGGCATAGATGTGGACGCCGCCGAAGCCCAGGAACAACAGGCGCAGGAAAAAGACGAGTAAATTAGCCCTCAGCATCATTATCGTAGGTCGGACTTTAGTCCGACAAACGCACAATATTTTCTTTAAACCCAGTGTATTTTCACAACCCTGCAACCCTCTGCGCCTTAGCGCCTTAGCGCCTCTGCGAGATCAAAAAAGATAAAAGCCTGAGATCACGCGAAAGACGCAGGGCGCGCAGAGAAGTAAAGGCCATTACACCAACAAACCTCTGTGGCCCCGTGGTTAATTGTACATTTCGCAAAGGTCGCTGGATGCCCGATTACAATATTCGGGCATGACCAACACTCTGCCGTCATTCCCGTAAAGTCGGACTGAAGTCCGACCTACGAACTCACCCGCCCTGTACCAGCCTGACTTCTAATTCACCGACACTGACTCTGGTCACTTCCACTTCCTGTTTGGCGGCGACGGGCTCTTTGCTGCGCACGTTCCAGTTAATACCGGAATAGCGGTAGGTAATACTCTGACCGGGCATAAGTGCTTCGGGCAGATAAAAACGATGGCCAATCAGATCACTGGTCACCTCTTTAGGTGCTGTATCGGCCTGAATCCGTTTCAGAGGCTTCCATAACACCACTGCCAGCAGCGCTGTCAGTACCGCCATACTGCCCATGGCGCCAAACAAGGTCGCCGGTACCAGCGAAATGTACATCAGGCCACCGGTGACCAGTGCCGCCAGCCCGAGGAAGAACAACACAAAGGTAGAAAAACCCAGCACCAGGATCTCCACCGCCAGCAAAATCAGGCCGATCACAATCAGGGTTTCGGCCAGATGTTCGGTAAACAAACTCATTATGCCCCCTTGCTGTTCATCTGATTGATGATGGTCATGGCCTGTGCCACCACCGAAGCAGCGTCGGTATTACCATCGGGTAACAACACCACGGAAGACTCTTTGGCAATCGCCTGTTTCGCCTCAATGGCCTTTGTCGCCAGATCCAGCTGAATAGCTTTTTGCCCCTGCTCGGTATTGGCCGTTTCACCTACCACCCGCAGTGCTTCGGCCTGCGCATCGGCTACGGCGATAATGGCCTTGGCTTCACCTTCGGCGCGCAACACCTGTTCTTCTTTATCCGCTTCAGCGGCCAGTACCACCGAGGCCTTTTCACCTTCGGCACGGTTAATCGCCGCCTGACGGTCGCCTTCCGATTCGAGGATCTGCGCCCGCTTCACCCGCTCCGCTTTCATCTGCGCTTCCATGGCTTCCATCACCGACTGCGGCGGCACAATGTCCTTGATTTCATAACGCATCACCTGGATGCCCCAGGGACCGGCAGCATCATTGATCGCAGCAACGATATTGGTGTTGAGCAGATCCCGTTCTTCGAAGGTCTTGTCCAGCTCCATCTTACCCAGCTCAGAGCGCATAGTGGTCTGTGCCAGCTGGGTAACCGCAAACACATAGCTGTCTACACCGTAGGTGGCCTTATAGGGGTCTAATACCCGGAAATACAGCACCCCATCCACTCTCAGAGAAATATTATCCTTGGTGATAGCACTTTGCTCGGGCACATCTACCGCCTGTTCTTTCAAAGAGCGGTCCGCGGCGATACGGTCAACAAAAGGCAGGATAAAATTCAGCCCCGCTTCGCGGGTTGACTGAAACTTACCAAAACGTTCTATCAGGTAGGCGCGGTTCTGTGGGACAAAGATAATCGAAGATTTAAGCAGTACCAGCACAAACAGCAGCAGGAAGGTTTCAATTCTCAATACGTAATCAAACAGGATATCCATATAACAGCTCCTAAAAATCATAAGTGGTTAACCTTATGTCAGAGGTCCGCTGCCGACAATGAAAATCTGCAGTTTGATCCTATCCGGGCTTTCCCGCATGCAGTTGGCAGGCATGTCCAGCATCTTTGATAGGTCAGTGTTAACAGTTAGCGCATTGGTAGTTCAAAGGTTGCTGAGAACCCAGTGTCTTTTTCGATCAGTCAATTACTTAATCCTCTGCGCCTTAGCGCCTCTGCGAGATCAAAAAAGATAAAAGCCTGAGATCACGCAGATACGCAGGGCGCGCAGAGAAGTAAAGGCCATGACACCATTAAACCCCTGTGTCTCTGCGATGAATTGCGTTTTTCTTAAAAGGCGCTGGATGCCTGATGACAACATTCGGACATGACAGACGGTCATTCCGGCGTATTACCAACCCATCTGCTGCACGGATAGCAGGCTAAATCGGCAGGCTTACCCGCACACAAACACCACTGCGATCACTTTGATTATGCAGGGTTATCTGGCCCTGATGAAACTGCACAATCAGCCGTGCAATATACAGCCCCAGGCCCAGATGAGGCTGGCCGCCTTTACCACCGGCTCGCACCGAGACCATAGAATCGAACAGACGACCTGCCATTTCCTCTGGCAGCAATGGCCCCTGATTGGTGATTTCCAGCACGGCCTGGCGCTGCACTCTGGCCAGGCTGACCAGCACCGGCGCGCCGGGTGTAGCAAACTCCACCGCATTGGCCACCAGTTTATCCAGTAATTGAGCAATTAGTTCCGGGGCCCCCTCAATTTCAAGAGGCTGATGGGCAATACTCACTTGTAAGTCGCACCCGGCATAGGCCAGTTGATAGCCCTGCATACAACCGGTTACCACTTCGGCCAGGTCAAATGGCTGGCGCTCGGCACTTTGCAGGCTTTGCTCAAGCCGGGTGGCCTCACTCATGTTGGTCAGAATGGCCGACAAGCGATTCAGGCCATCCTGAGCTCTTTGCATGTACACTGACTTCGCCGCCCCTTCATCCTCCATGCTCAGTGTCTCCAGGGATGAACGCACCACCGCCACCGGCGTGCGCAGCTCATGTGACAGCCGTGAAGACATATTCTCCAGATAATGGTGATACTGACCGAGTCGCTGCACCATATCGGCAAAGCTGCGCGACAGATCGCCGATTTCATCGCTGGCATGAGAAGGCTCAATACTGCCGCGCAAACGGCCCTGCTCGTCGATGGCCTGCTCACTCTGGTCACGCAAACGACGAATGCGGCTGGAAATTCTTGAGGCGAGTAAAAACAGTCCCAGGGTGCCGAGCAGCATAATCGCCAGCATCAGGGTAAACAGCTTTTCCAGCGCCAGATTACGCAGGCTGCGAATGCCATTGGTGGTTTCCTCGGCGATCACCGCCCCCATCACTTCATCTTCAATAAAAATCGGATAGGCCGCTGCCAGTACCACCGCCTTGTTATCCGGGGTCAGCCGCCAGTCAGAGCCAGCCTCACCAGTCAGAGCCTGTTCGATATGGCTGCCTTCCAATTGCGCCACATCGTAGAACTGATCGATAAAATCCTTTGGTGGACGGGTCAGAACCTTATAGTACAAAGGATGCAGCCACTTGTGTTCAAAGCGCGCGAACCAGCCCTGTTCGTCCTCGCCACTGACATTGCGGCTCCAGATCCCGTCAGAATTGCGGATATCCCCTGAGCGGGCCAGCACCCGCTGATAACGATCCACCACCCAGATGCGTGAATCTGTATGCCCCAGACCACGAATAATCTGTTCAATCTCCGGTGACGGCACCAACACCGTACCCAGGGTATCGGCATCCCCCACATCTGAAGTGCCAATGGTGGCTACCGGCTCACCACCAATCTTATCCACATCAGTAATAGCAAAACTCAGCTTGCTGCCGAGCAACTCCAGCGGAATGCGCAGCTCAATGGTGTAACCTTGCCGGGTCTGTGCCCAACTGCCCTGAATTCGGGGCTCCGGGCTTAAGGGCCGTATCCCGCTGACCGATTCACCGGTATCCAGTTCATAGGGTGTCAGCCAGCCCGGGCCTGTGGTGGCAATAAGATAACGGCGAAAATCCCCTGCCGGAGTGGTAAAGGCAATTTGCAGATGATCATTGCGGTCAATTCGCAGACTGTTCTGTGGCCGATAGATAACCTCAGCATCCTGTACCTCAAAGTAGGCATAAAGATAGTCCCGGTATTTGCCCACCATGTGGCTGAAGGACAGACTACCGGGCTGATAAGCAGGGCTCTGTTCAATCAGATAATTGTCATCATAGGTCAGAGCATGTTGTTGCTGACGCCAGTCATTCAGCCGGCCATCCAGTCGAATAGGATCCACAATAGGATAGGCGTAGAGATCGCGGCCCTTTTCCACACTCAGGTAACTGGCCTGGGCATCGAACAGCCGGGGCCGTTCATGCAGTGCCGTGGCCACTGCCCGCACCGTGCCGAGCAGAGTGCGCTCCTGGCCGGCTCGCAGATACTTTTCCATCTCCCACACATACTCATAACCGAGCCAGGGAATGGCAAACAGAAACAGTGACATCAGTAACAGCTTGGCGCGCAGGCCAAACACAAAGGTTCTGCGTGACAAAAGCCCTTAATCTCCGTCTGTAGTCCAGCGGTACCCCATGCCGTAGACCGTATCAATACAGTCAAAACCGGTGTCCAGCTGGATAAATTTTTTGCGGATACGCTTGATATGAGAAGTGATAGTGCTGTCATCCACCACCACTTTGGCATCCTGCATCAGATGTTGACGGCTTTTTACATGGCCGGCGAACCGGGCCAGGGCATGCACCATCCAGAACTCCGTGACGGTGAGGTCTACCGCCAGCCCCTTCCAGTGGGCCTGCATACGTTTAAGATCCAGTTCCAGACTGCCACAATTGACCCGCTGTTCACTGTCCTGCGGTTCGCTCAGGGCCTCCATGCGCCGGAACAATGCCGAGATGCGCGCCGTCATATGGGGCATACTGATATCCTTGGTCAGGTAATCATCGGCGCCCATGCGCAGGCCTGAAACCGTATCCAGGTCACTGTCTCTGGCTGTCAGAAAAATAATCGGCAAGGACGAAGACAACTTACGCAGCGACTGACATAGCAAAAAGCCACCGTCCATCTCATCTTCCAGGCCAATATCAATAATGGCCAGATCGGGCAGGCGCTGATCGAAGCTGTGCATGGCCTGTTTGCGGTTGGCAAAGGTCAGCACCTCATAGCCCTGGCGGCGCAGCACCGCTGCGTAGTTTTCTCTGATTGCGTCTTCATCTTCGACTATTGCGATTCTGCGGCCCACTGGCAGACGACCTCTTTTGTATCTCAATTATCCCGGACTATACCGCAATTAAGCGCCTAAACCAGCGCCTGGCGACCAACGGAATAAAAAGCCATATTGTTGCCACAATTGATCTTCAGATTGCCCTTTTTGTTCCCCTTTTGTGCCAATTCAGAGGTGTTTAATAACCACAATCAAAAACACCCAGGCAAAAAATGCAATCCAAGGAGAACACCATGAAAAAACTGATCCTCACCACCACCATCATCGCCGCCCTGTCAGCCCCTGCCGCCATGGCCGGTGAAAAAGAGATTAAAAAGGCCCAGAACATCGGCTTTGGTTCCGGCCTGGTCGTGGGCGCCGTCGCCGGTGGCCCACTCGGTGCCGTAATCGGCGGTATCGGCGGGTTGTTTATCGGCAACTCTGTGGCCGCCGACGAAGAAATGAAACATCTGAATACCGCCCTGAATCAGCATGAAGCAGAGATCAATCAATTGCTGGCTTCCAATCAGACCCTGCTTACGCAACTGCGCAGCGCTCAGGAGCAAAACCGTACCCAACTGGTTTCCATGAATAACGACGAGTTGCTCGACGGCCTGCCGAATTTAAGCCTGAATGTGCAGTTTCGCACCGGTTCGGCAAAACTGGAGTCAATCTATCAGCAACAGCTGGAGGAACTGGCCAAACTGCTTAACAGCAACAAGGCACTGCGGGTGGAGCTGACCGGCCATGCCGATCGCCGCGGCGACGCCGGCTACAACAAACAACTCTCGGCACAGCGGATAGACTCGGTGAAACAACAATTACTGGCGAAAGGCATCTCCGCCGGGCGCATTCAGAGTAAAGCTCTGGGCGCCAGCAAACCACTGGATCCTCAGCCTTCTTTAGACGGCAACGCCTTTGACCGCCGGGTATCTCTGACCCTCACTGCCGAAGGCCCGCAAACCGCGGCCAACAGGTAAAAACACATAACGGGTAGCCCGGCGTCATTCCGGGCTTGCCCCGGAACCTTTATCATTCAGCTGAGGAGTCAAATCCGGGCAACACAACCGACCAAAAAGAGATCCTGACGTGCTTCAGGATGACACTGCTTTTGTAGCCTGGATGTAGCGAAGCGGAATCCGGGTAACCCTGCGGCATTCTCACTTCACTCCATCATTCCGGCCACCGGGCCGGAATCTTTATCAAACTGCAAAGGGGTAAGGTTAAACAACACCGCTGTGCGAAAGAGATCATGACATCCGTGAGGATGACGGGATGGCATTCCACCGCCATTACTCCTCACGCCACCAGCTATGCGGCACGCGCCTTGTTAGTCATAGCAACCAGCGCCTGACGCACTTCCTGACTGGTATGGCAAGGGCTGACAAAAGGGACAAAATAGCATTTTCCATCCAGCTCAAAGTGACAGCCGTCGGGATACACTGTGGCCATCTGCGGCTGCCCCTCCAGGGTGAAATGGTCCCACAATATCAGGCGGCAGGCATCGCTGTGATCGGCGTTCATGTGCGCAACCATATCCGTCTCCTGCTTTGCCGACCATTTCGGCACAAGCCGCCGCCACTCAGACTGAGTGATCCAGAAGATTTTACCAAAACCGCCAATATAGCGGACATCCCTGACATCTAAATGCCAGAACCGGAAATCATGAGCCTTGCGGTAACCCTGTGCTTGCGGAAATAATCTGAAGTAACGGTCAGCATAAGTCTCACTTTGCAATTCGGTCAGCGGATAGGCTTCACCGCACAACGTCAGCCGCCCCTGTTCATTCTGATCGCCCCGTTCAGCCTGCCTGAACAAGGTCAGACTCAGACGCGGATCCTGTTGCAGATTACGGGCATGCTGAGCAATATCGGAGACATAAAACACCATATTACCGCTGTCTGTCATCATTACCGGCGCCACCGAGCCAAAAGGATGGCCCTGCAGTTTTACCGACAAGGTCGAAAATACTGCGGTCTGACACTGTTGCGCCAGCAGTCTGGCCTCATTGGCCGCATCAATACGTTCATTCATTGTTATTCTCCTTGATTAAATTACGTCATTACCTTTTGCATCAGCAGTTGCTATCCGCCTGGCTCCCTGCAGCCTCATCGGTGACGGGCAATCCTGATTACCGGGCTCAGAAAACACCATAGGGACGCCGAGGTTTGGGTGCGCACTGATATGCATGCTTATTTCGTACACCGATTTCAGGGTGCTGGCCTGCAGCACCTGTTGCGGAGAGCCCTGAGCCACTAACCGGCCATGTTTAAGCAACAGAATATGATCGGCGTAGAGTGACGCCAGATTGACATCGTGCATAACCGCTATCACCAGATTACCTTGCGCCGCAAACTCTCTGATCCGTCGCAGGCAATGATGCTGATGGTAAAGGTCCAACGCCGAGGTAGGCTCATCCAACAACAGCATCTTCTGAATTGGCCGGCTGCTGTCCAGTTGCGCCAGACACCGGGCAAGTTGCGCTCTTTGTTGTTCTCCGCCAGACAGGCTCGCCGCTTCCCGGTGGCCATAGTCAACTAAATGAGTGTGTTCCAGCCATTTGTCAGCACACTGATTGGCCCTGGTATCACTCTCCATTTTTGCATAGCGTCCCAACGCCACCAGTTCGCGCACCGACATCAGTGGTGGCGGCGAAAATTGTTGTTCCATCACTGCCCTGGTGCCGGCCAGTTGTGCGGCAGACCATTGGCCTAAACAGCTACCTAGCAGATTAATGCCCCCCCGGTAGGGCAGATCACCGGCTAAGGCCCGCAGCAGGGTCGATTTACCGGCGCCATTTTCACCCAGAATCACCACCATCTGGCCTGCGCTGAGTTCCACGCTGAGATCTTCAATCACCCGGCGCCGGCCACGGTGAATACTGACATTTAATAATTCAAGCATAGAGTTGTCGCTTCTGACGCAGCAGTAAGTATAAAAAGAACGGGGCCCCCACCAGCGCCGTGATAATGCCGATAGGCAACTCTGCCGGTGACACCAGCATCCGCGCCAGCCAGTCGGCAAAGGTCAGCACAGCAGCCCCCAGCAACATGGACATGGGCATCAGGCGTTTGATATCAGCACCAACCAGCAATCGGCTGATATGTGGAATCACCAACCCCACAAAGCCAATGATGCCGGTCAGCGCCACAGCGCCGCCCACACCCAGCGCCACCCAAAGAATAATTTCCCGCTTAAGTCTGCGGACATCCACACCCAGATACCCGGCCTGGCGCTCACCGAGCAACAACGCATTAATGGCCCGGCGGCGGACAAACAGCATCAGGGCACTGAGCCCCATACAGAGGAATCCAAATGGCAACTGCTGCCAACTGGTCCCCGCCAAAGAGCCCATCTGCCAGAATGTCATCAGCCTTAAGGCATCGTCATCGGCGAAATAACTGAGCAGACCGATAATGGCAGAAGCCAGCGCATTGATAGCCACGCCGGCGAGGATCAGAGTCGCCACCGAAGTCTGACCAGCACTGCCCGCCAGTTTGTACACCAGCAAGGTGGTGCCAAGGGCACCCAGAAAAGCACCGCCGCTGACCCACAACGGCCCCTGAAAACCCAGTTGCGGGCCCAGAGAAATCACCATCAGTGCCGCCACTGCAGCCCCGGCAGAAATACCAATCAGGCCGGGATCGGCCAGCGGATTGCGGCACAGGGTCTGGGTAGCTGTACCACATTGCGCCAGTACACAACCTACCACCAACGCCAGTAACAACCTCGGCAGGCGAATCTGTGTTACCACATCAATATGCAGGTCGTTGATGCCACCAAAATCCATCGGCCACCACCAGGCCAGAGCCAGACGCCAGTCACTCATTACCGGTCCGGATGACAAAGCCAGCGCGGCGCAAAGAAGCAGAGCCAGGGCACTGGCCAGCAGTAATGGCCGTTGCCGATGTTCAGCGACCGGCTGCATAAAAATCCTCTTCCGGGCGTTGTTTTTGGCTGACGGTTCCGGCGTTTCGGGATGAATCCAGCTGTGCACTGAAGGCGGCCACCTGTTGAATGGCCTGTGGCAGACGTGTGGTCATACCCAGTGCCAGCAATGAGTCCATCACCAATAACCGGCATTGCTGCGCCGCCTTTAATAAACGTAACGAGGGCTGCGCACAAAACGCCTGCTTGCCGCCGACTGAGGCAACCGTATGGGCTGGTGCAATCAGCATATCCGGCTGTTGTAAGGTCAGGTATTCCATCGAAACCGGTTTAAAACCCTTATGCTCAGCGATATTTTTAAGGCCGTTATAATCAAACAACAGTTGTGGCACGGTATCGCTTCCAGCACTGATTATTCCTCTGGCAGAGGCCTGCAGAACAAATAACACCCGGTGTGGATTACCGGCTTCAAGGCCAGCGAGTTGCTGTTGTAACTGGCTAATCAGAGTTTCAGCTTTAACACTGGCATTCAGTCGTTCAGCCAGTTGCCCAATCAGACTATAAAGCTCCTGCACCGAATCTGGTTTGGCAAAACGCTGCACGTCCACCCCGGCCTGTTCGATCTGTCGCAGGCTTTTATCGCTGCCACCACCTTCCAGCACCCAAAGACTGTGAGGCGCAAAAGACAGCACCCCTTCACTGGAAAGATCCCGGTAATAGCCTACCTGTGGCAATTCCCTGGCCTGGCGGGGCGAGGTGCTGGAGCTGTCGGTCGCTATCAGTGCCTGCTCTGCTCCAAGCGCAAAAACAATATCAGTCAGGGTACCACCTGCGGTAATCAGCCTTGATTCTGCGGCCATAGCAACCGACACCGGACTACCCAACCAGAACCCTGCTGCCAACATCAGGATCCGCGCAGCCGAGGTCACTATTCCCATACGATTACTCCTTTGTAATTAACCCGTGGAAATAAATTACTCATTTCTAGTTGCAAATGCAAACTATTTTCGTTTAGATCTTATTCCCAGAATGATTGACAGACAACAGGAGTATTTTTTGAAAATGGGTAAGTTCCGAATCACCCCGTTAAGTCTGGCCCTTGCCAGCCTGTTCATTGGCACGAGTGTGGCCGAAGAGGTCCCGGGCCTGGCACCAACGCATGACGTCATAGTCGTAACAGGCTCACGCATCGAACAGAAACTCAAAGATGTAGCCGGTTCAGTAGCGGTAATGGAAGGAGCCGATATCGAACGGCAACTGAGTAACAGCCTGGCCGATGTGTTTCGCTATGACCCCAGTATCAGCAGTACCGGCAAAGCTGGTCAGGCGCAGGAGCTCAGCATTCGGGGGATAGGGGGTAATCGCCTGATTTACATAAAAGATGGTCGCCGTCTGAATGACGGCTACGCCGGGGGCGGCGGCCTGTTGGTAGGTCGCGGCTATCTGGACGTAGCACAGATTGAACGCATCGAAGTGGCCAAATCGGCGGCTTCTTCGCTTTATGGTTCCGATGGCCTGGGCGGCATTGTGGTGATCACCACCCCCGACCCAAAAGATTTACTCGGCGGTGCAACCCAACACAGCCGCCTCAGCCTTGGCTACCAGGGTCTGAGTGACGAAACCAACACCAATATCACCCATGCCAGAAGCTGGGGAGACACCCAGGGCATGGCCAGTTTCAGCTATCGAGAAGGGAATGAGACTCAGAATTTTGCCGAAACCCTGCCGGGCTACGATTACGACAACTACAGCCTGCTTAGTAAACTGAACTGGGACATCAGTCACCAGCAACAACTGAAACTCACGCTCGACGGATACCGCCAACAGAACCAACAGGTGATCAGCGCTGGCAGCAACGAAACCGATGATCTGGACAAACAACTGGCGCTGTCACTGGACTATACCAGCCAGCTTGCCAGCCAGTGGTATGACACTATGGCCACCCAGCTGTATATTTCTGATTACCGCCAGAAGAGCCTGCAGGTGCGCGCTGGCGCCGGACAAACCGGCCCCTACACAGACCATAACGATTATCGCTTTGAGCAGCAGATTCTCGGGTTTCGCTGGCAGGGTGACAAAGTCGTTAAAGGACAACGCCTGGATCAGCACTGGGTATTTGGTACTGATATCGACTATTACGACACCCTGCGCCCACGCTATAAAACCCGTGTTAAAACGGACGGTACCCTGAGCCAGGACCGCGAGCCGCAGAAGGCCTTTCCCGGGGCTGAGACCTTGCTCGGCGGAGTTTTTGTACAGAACAATATGGTGCTGACAAGCCTGCCCCTGAAACTGGTGGCCGGACTCAGGCTGGATCATTACCGTATGCAGGCGAATAAAGATCCTTTGTATGACCCCAGCCTGCTGGCGGATATTACCGAAACCGCCCTGTCACCCAAGCTCGGTATGATCTACAGCTACAACGAACAACTTAACCTGTATGCCCAGTACGCTCAGGGCTTTAAGATCCCGCCCCATGATCAGGCCTATCAGAATCACGGTGTAGAGCCCTTCTATGCGATTCTGCCAAACCCGGATCTGGAACCGGAAACCAGCTATGCCAGCGAACTGGGCCTGAAATACCATAACGGCGACATCAGTCTGAATCTTGCCGCTTTCTACGCCGATTTCGATGATTTTATCGATTCTGTGGTGGTGGGCACCTCGCCTACCTTTATCCCCGGTGTGCAGCGGGTAGAATACCAATATCAGAACAAAGACGGTGCCCACATTTACGGCGCCGAGGTAAGCCTCAATGCCTGGCTGAATGACTACTGGGAAATCAGTACCGCCATTGCCTACAGCCAGGGAAAAGACAGCCAAACCTACCTGAGTTCCATCTCACCGCTGTCCGGCACGATGATGCTGCGCTACAACGCCGATAACTATTACATCGGCACACTGCTAAGTGCCGCAGCCAACATGAGCAAAGTGCCGGATAACGATTCAGCGCAAGCAGCCGGATGGGGCAGGCTGGATATACTCGCAGGCCTGGACCTGGGCCAGTGGCGGCTGAATCTGGCGCTGCAGAATCTGCTGGATAAGGAATATATTCCCTACCAGAGTATTGCCGGGCAGCCCGCCGATACCCCGCGGAACCAATACAGCCAGCCGGGCCGCAGCCTCTCAGCCCAGCTAACCTACCA
Organism: Lacimicrobium alkaliphilum; assembly: GCF_001466725.1. Classification (NCBI taxonomy): domain Bacteria; kingdom Pseudomonadati; phylum Pseudomonadota; class Gammaproteobacteria; order Alteromonadales; family Alteromonadaceae; genus Lacimicrobium; species Lacimicrobium alkaliphilum. The sequence goes on along the minus strand of NZ_CP013650.1, from coordinate 452,658 downwards.
GTTCTGAGTCAGTGCCATTTGTACCTGTTAAAGGCGGGGATGAAGACCCCGTCATTGCTGAAAAAACCTGTTGACCTTAAGTTAACCTGAGGTTTTATCCTCACTGCGATTTTTTAATACTCAGGGCAATTCGCAGAGTGATAACAAGATGTATAACAATCAGGCCTAATGCTGTTATACAGTGTCACTCTCCTTTGCATAAAAGGAGCAAAAATGAACCTTCAATTCCAGCAATCACGTTCAGGGGGTAATCCTGCCCCACCCTGGGCGTCAGGCTATTCAACATCAATAACACAGGGAGGTACCGTGCAGCCTGTTATTTCTGTCAAGGGTTTGAATAAAACCTACGCTTCCGGCCACAAGGCCCTTAGCGACATTAACCTGGATATTCACCCCGGCGAGATATTCGCCCTGCTGGGTCCCAACGGGGCCGGTAAAACCACCCTGATCAGCATCATTTGCGGCATCGTCAATCCCGGCGACGGTGAAATCCAGGCCGACGGCTACAACATCATCAGCCAGTACCGGGAGGCCCGCTCCCGCATTGGGCTGGTACCACAAGAGCTGTTTACCAATGCCTTTGAGAGCGTCTGGGCCACCGTTACCTTCAGCCGCGGCCTGTTCGGCAAGCCAAAGAACCCTGAATATCTGGAGCAGTTACTGCGCACCCTGTCACTGTGGGACAAAAAAGATTCCCGCATTATGGCCTTATCAGGCGGCATGAAACGCCGGGTAATGATCGCCAAAGCCCTTGCCCATGAACCAAAGATCCTGTTTCTGGATGAGCCCACTGCCGGTGTGGATGTGGATTTGCGCCGCGACATGTGGGCCATGGTCAGAAAACTGCGCGAGCAGGGCGTGACCATCATCCTCACCACCCACTATATCGAGGAGGCGGAGGAAATGGCCGACCGCATAGGCGTGATCAGCAAGGGTGAACTGATACTGGTGGAAGACAAAGCCACCCTGATGAATAAACTGGGCAGAAAACAGTTACGGCTGCATCTGCAACAGCCCCTAGACGCCCTGCCAGCGGAATTCAGCGGCTACCCGCTGGAGCTCAGTGACAGCGGTGATGAGCTGATCTACACCTATGACACCCAGGCCGAGCACACCGGCATCGCCGAGCTGCTCAAGCGCCTCAACAGCCATAATATCGACTTCAAAGATCTGCAGTCCTCGCAGAGTTCACTGGAGGATATTTTCGTTAATCTGGTGAGGGAAAACCCATGACACTCAATATTCATGCTATATCCGCTATCTACAAATTTGAGATGGCCCGCACCTGGCGCACCCTGCTGCAAAGCGTGGCCTCGCCGGTCATTTCCACATCGCTCTACTTTGTGGTGTTCGGCTCCGCCATCGGCTCGCGCATGGTAGAAATAGACGGTATCAGTTACGGCGCCTTTATTATTCCGGGGCTGATCATGCTGTCATTGCTGACAGAGAGTATTTCCAATGCCTCATTCGGTATCCATATGCCGAAATTTACCGGCACCATCTATGAAATCCTCTCAGCACCGGTCTCTCCTTTTGAGATTGTGACCGGCTTTGTGGGAGCGGCGGCCACCAAATCCATTATTCTGGGTCTGCTGATCATGGCCACCGCCGGGCTGTTTGTGGATTTTGACATCGCCCACCCGTTCTGGGTGCTCGGATTTCTGGTTCTCACGGCACTGACCTTCAGCCTGTTCGGCTTTATTATCGGGGTCTGGGCCGATGGCTTCGACAAGTTACAGATTATGCCGGCGATGATCATCACCCCGCTGACCTTCCTCGGCGGCAGCTTCTATTCCATCAGCATGTTGCCGCCAATCTGGCAGCAGATCACCCTGTTTAACCCGGTGGTCTACCTGATCAGCGGCTTTCGCTGGGCCTTTTATGATGTGTCTGATGTCAGCATCGGTATCAGTCTGAGTATGACGCTGGTCTTTTTGCTGATCTGCCTGCTAACCATAGGCTGGATCTTTAAAACCGGCTACCGGCTGAAAACCTGAGCCACCCGCTTGTAATACCCCGTCGTTCCCGCGAAGGCGGGAACCCGGTGATCTTCGCTTTACGTGCTTCAGGGCGCTGGATGCCCGATAACGACATTCGGGCATGACCTACTTTCCTCCGTTGTTCCGGCGCCACTCCCCGTCATTCCGGCATGCTGTCAGCCGGAATCTTTATCAAACCGCAGAGGGGGTCAAATTCAACCAACACAGATAGCCTAAAGAGATCCTGACATACGTCAGGATGACACTGCTTTCGTAGCCCGGATGGAGCGAAGCGGACTTGTCCAGCACCTGTGAGTTACCTTAAAAAGGGTGACTCAGGTGGGTAGCAAAAGGCTGCTGGGATCCGGGTAAACCCGCGACATTCTCATGCCCCCGCATTCCGCTTCGCTACATCCAGGCTATCTGGCGGGCTAATCGACAGAAATACCCTATTCCCGACCAAAGTCTCAGCGCAATTCGCATAAAAATGGCTATGCTATTGTTCAGGCTGACTTTCCCGTTATGTTCAGGATTATCCAGCTCCTTAACCTGCGGAGTTCCCCTATGCTGAAAACACTGACTATCCGGCAACGACTATGGAGTATTCTGGCCGTTGCCATACTGGGGCAAATCGTTCTGTGCCTGCTGATACTCAGCGGCCTGAAGGCGACTATTCTGGAGGAAAAACGCCTTACTACCCGTTTTCTGGCTGAATCCGTTGACGGCTTGCTGGACGGTTACCGGGAGAAAGTCCGCAGCGGTGAGCTAAGCTCTGAACAAGCCCGGAGCCAGGCATTGGCCACACTCAAAAAGATGCGCTACAAAGACAACGACTACTATTTTGTGATTGATCAGCAGGCCAATATGCTGATGCATCCGTTTCGCCCGGATCTGGATGGCACCAGTGTCAGTGACTTCACCGATAAACAAGGCAACAGGTTATTTTACGACATGGCTATGGGCGTCAAAGACGACGGCGTGCATACGGTTGAATATAACTGGCCCAAACCCGGCGGTGAAGAACCCGTTCCCAAGGTAACCTTTGTCAGACTCTACCAGCCCTGGGGCTGGGTAGTGGGCACAGGAATCTATGTGGATGATGTCGCCGGTGCATTCCGGACTGCCGCATTAAGCATGGCAGGATTAGCCTTACTCATTGTCGGCGCGCTGACCTGGCTGATCTATATGGTTTCCCGCAGCGTTCTGACTCCCTTGCAGGGGGTGGTCGACGCGATGCAGGATATTGCCCAGGGCGATGGCGATCTGACCGTTAACCTCAGGGTGGAAGGCAAAGATGAACTGGCCAGGCTGTCTGACTATTTCAACCAGTTTGTTGCCAAGATCCGCAATCTGGTCAGGGAAGTGACAGAATCAGCCCAGTCCCTGGCCGACGCCGCCAATCAGCTGAACACCGCCACAGAGGAAATTCGTAAAGAAAGCGAGCAACAGCAACTTGAAACCGAACAGGTCGCCGCTGCGATTACGCAAATGAGCGCCGCCGTATCAGAAGTGGCTGGCAGCGCCGAACAGGCTAATCATTCGGCTCTGGAAGCGGAACAACTGACCGATAAGGGCAATAAGGTGGTCGACCGCTCCCGTGGCAGCATTCAGCATCTGAGCAGAAATGTGCAGGAAAGCGCCGAAGTCGCCAAGGCATTGGCCGGCGCTGTGGTAGAGATCAGCAAGGCGCTTGGGATTATCAACAACATTGCTGATCAGACCAACCTGCTGGCCCTCAATGCAGCCATCGAAGCGGCCCGGGCCGGCGAGCAGGGACGGGGATTTTCTGTTGTAGCAGACGAGGTACGAACCCTGGCCCAGCAAACTCAGAACTCCACCCGCGAGATCGCCACTATTATTGAGAATCTGCAGCAGGACACCGACAAGATGACCGCTTCGGTCAACCAGAGTCTGGAGCAGGCCAACAGCACGGTAAGCTTGTCCGATGAAGTCAAAGACGCTCTGGATCAAATCAATACTGCCATTGGCCAGATCTCAGAGATGAACTCACACATTGCCACCGCCGCCGAACAGCAAAGCACCGTAGCCCTGGACGTGGATAAGAACGTGCAGAATATCAACACCCTGGTGCAACAAACCGCCAGTGGTATAGAGCAATGTGATCAGGCAGCTAAAGCCCTGACAGGGTTGAGCCGCGATCTGTCGAAACTGGTGAATCAGTTCCGGGTGTGAACAAAGAGGGAGAATAGCGGGTTCGTCCCTGAAGCCGCCATCAGAGCGGAGCTTAGAAGTGCCCGCGGACGCCAAAGGTAAAGCGGCGCTCATAAACGTTCTGAGTCACCACATTGTCCTCCCACTGGGCATAAATATCCTCGAACTCCTCGGTGATATTACTGCCCTGCAGGTAAAGGCTGATGTCGTCATTCAGGTCATAACTTGCCGACATATCCACATACAAAGTGTCATCGGCCCAGATCGGCAACACGCCTTCGCCAACATCGATCCCCAGGCTGTCGAGACGATCGCTGCGGTAGTTTGCGGCGATGCGGAACTGAATGCCGTCCCGGTCATACCATAAGATAGCATTGGCTGAACGCTCGGAATTATCCTGAATCGGCAGCTTACCGCCATACACATCCACATTGGCGCTGTCGCTGGGCGCATACGTGAAGTTCATGGTCGTACCAAAACCACTGAAAATACCCGGCAGAAAGTCGAAGGCCTGATGATAGGCCAGCTCAATACCGTCGATAGTGCCGCCTTCGCCATTGATTTCGGTGGTAACCGGTACGTCACGGCGTACGACCCCATCAATATCCGGCAGCCCCATCTGTACGGTGCCCTGTTCGATAAAGGACTCGATGTCCATTTTGAACAGGCCCAGACTGAGCAGGCTGCTGCCGTCAAAGTACCACTCGGCTGAGAGGTTATAGTTGGTGGCACGCCAGGGCTCCAGATAGGGGTTACCGTTCTGACGCCCGTTGATGGCCACCAGCAAATCCGGACTCACGCCCAGTTCTGCCGCCAGTTCGTCACCGGCACGGCTGCGCCCCACGCTGATACCGCCGGCTAACTGGCTCATGTCCAGATTGGTCATGGTCTTGCCGTAAGCTGCACGGATCAGAAAGTCATCGGTAAGGTTAAACGTAATGTTCGCCGCTGGCAGAAAGTCAGAATAGCTGCGGGAAATCAGCTCTTCGCCCACCTTCTCAGTCGCCGTACACAAAGAGCAGGGGCGTTCATCACCCAACTGATTCTGTACGATGTCCAGCTCGGTGCGGATATACTGGCCGCCGACATTGGCCTTGTAGGGCACTGAACCCAGCTGGCCGTCGAAGTTGAAACGCAGATAAGCCGACTGAGTGACCTCTTCCACCCGGAATGAACGGGACGGCAATGACAGACGCTTGTTGCCGGGATAAATGGCGTTCTGGAATGCAAAAGGGTCATCCAGCACTTTGGGGTTGATGGTATAGAAGCTGTCATTGGTGCCGGGGCCAAATCCATCTACCCGTTGCGCCCACCCTTCTGGCAGATCGGTAAAGTAGTTGGTGTTACCCAGCGTCAGATCGCCTCCGGCAACACTGTTTTCACCGTCACCATTGGTATCACCCAGAGAAGCGCCGGAGTCTTTCCACATCACATCCGCACTGATATCACCGGTGGTAAAGGGCGCCACCAGAATATAGGTATCCCTGGTCACATCACGCTTACCGTAACGCAGGCCAAATTGCATATCGCTGATATGCTCACCCAGAAACTCATAGCGTCCGTCGCCTCTGAGCACATCCAGCGTGGCATCTTCGTCAAAGTTGTTCTCCGAATAGGTGGAAACCAGATTGTAACTGCTGATATCCGAGCCGAAGTCCGGTCCGTAATCCAGGGTGATATATTCACCGGTCCGATCAAACTGTACCGGCACCGGATCCGGGCCATAGCCTCTGGGGTTAGCCGGCTCGGCGCCGCTGCCGTCATTGCGCAACAGGCCGTGTTGAGCACCGCTGGTCAGATAAGAGTGGGCCACGTTTTCAGTGTGTGAACGTTCTGCATCACCACGCAGGTAGCGCAGCGAGCCACTGAAGGGGCCATTCCCGGCGTATTTCAGTTCCAGGTTCAGGTTGGTTGACTGGCGATCATTGGTCAGGCTTTCCGAATAGGAGCTGACCCGGCGCGCCCTCAGTTCGGCCTGATTGACGGTAAAGATATCGCCGCCCTGATCATTACCGGTACGGGCAATAAAATCATCGGAATAGGCCCAGATACTGCCGCGGGCATTATCCACCATAATACCCTGCTGGCGATTGGCGTCGTCCATATCGGTGTAAAACAGGTCGGCCACAAATTCCAGATTATCCGACAATGCGGCCTGGAAGCTGGCATTCACACCAAGGCGGTCGCGCTCCACCTCTTTATCCATCATGCCGTGAAAGCGCTGACTCAGCAGACTGTCATTGGTATCGCCATCGCCGTTGATGTCACGGGCGTTACCGAAGCTCTCATCCAGCTCTTCAAATGAAGTCAGAATGGTGCCATAGCGATAGTTTGCCAGATTGTTAGTGTCATAGGAGGCACTGAGTAAAAACCCCATGTCGTCACCGCGATAACCGCCAAAGGCAATCAGCTTATGGTCATTTTCTTTTGACAGGCTGCCGCGGGTCAGCTCTGCAGCGCCGGTGAATGTCGCCCCGGAGTCCAGATCAAAGGGACGCAGCGTCTGCAGATCCAGGGTACCGGAAATACCACCGGCCAACATCGATGCGGTTGGCGACTTATGCACCGAAATGCCGGATACCAGCGGCGCCGGAATATCACTGAAGTCTGGCTGTACACTGGTGATAGAGCCAGCGCTGAGCATCTGCTCGCCATTCAGCAAGGTCGTTACCTGTGGCATTCCCCTGACATTAACCGTAGAGCCTTCGCCGGCGGAGCGCCGGATCTGTACCCCGGGAATACGCTGCAAGGTATCGGCAATGGTCACATCGGGCAACTTACCGATATCTTCTGCCGTAATCGCGTCGGTTATCGAGTCACTGAAACGCTTTTCGTTCAGATTTCGTTTGTGGCTGGCGGCAATACCCCGTACTTCTACCAGTTCAAACTCTTCACTATCCTGTTGCTGGGCCAGGGTTGGCGCAGCCGTGGTAAGCCCCGCCATTATCAGCGCCACACTTGCCGCAAGCCTGTTTCGACTGACTTTCAGGTCTTTCATGGTCTTCTCCTGTTGTGGTTATTTGTTTGTTGACAATCGCCTGATTGCCCATTAATGTTGCAAACAATGTTACTTTTTATCACCACAACCAACATTTACGTGATAATTTTTAACACTGAATCAGCAAGCTTTGCAACGGCTTTCTGTTAATTTTTTATTCACCGGACCACAACAACCCGATGCCAGAGGTTGGCAGGAGAGGAATGCATGCAAAAGGCTGCACAGACTTTATCTGACGCGGTAAAAGGAACCGGCTGTGAACAACAGCTGAAAGAAAGGGGCTGGCACATTCTGAACGAAGATGTCAGCCTGCCTGTTGCCGTTTTGCACCAAAGTGCCCTTGAAAACAACCTCAACTGGATGAACCGCTATGCCAGCGCAAGCGGTGTCAGACTGGCGCCGCACGGCAAAACCACCATGGCCCCCGAGCTGTTCCGGCAGATGCGCGATGCGGGCAGCTGGGCCATCAGCCTGGCCACCGCCCCACAGGTCGCCGCGGCTCATCAGGCCGGTATCAGCCGCATCCTGATGGCCAACCAACTGGTGGGCAGAGCCAATATGCAGCGCATTGCGCGGATGCTTGAGCAGGGCCTGGAGTATTACTGTTTTGTGGATTCCCTTGCCAATGCGCAGGCGCTGAGTCATTACTTCGACAGCCAGGGTCTGACCCTGAACGTAATGCTGGAAGTGGGTGTACCCGGGGGGCGCTGCGGCGTACGCACCGACGAGCAGGCCATGGCGCTCTGCGCCGGAATCAACAGCCTGCCTGGTCTGGCGCTGCGCGGGCTGGCTTTTTATGAGGGTGTGATTGGCGGTGAAGATGCCCCGGCCAGAATCACGGCCTTTACACAGCGTATGCGCGCCCTGGCGCTGACCATTTACCAGCAAAAAGGCTTTGCCCCTGGCACCGTCAGCATCACCGGCGCCGGCTCAGCCTGGTATGATCTGGTGGCAGAAACCTTAGATGGCCCTTCTCTGCCCGCGGCCATGCAGGTGGTGATCCGCCCTGGCTGCTATCTGATTCACGACACCGGCATTTATGAACAGGCCCAGGCCGGCGTGATGAGCCGCAGCGCCCTTGCCTGTGATATCGGCGGAGATCTGATCAGCAGCCTGCAACTCTGTGCCTATGTTCAGTCTGTTCCTGAGCCTGGCATGGCGATTATCGGCCTGGGTAAACGGGATGCCGCCTTTGACGCAGGCCTGCCGACGCCGCAATGGTTCGCCAGGCCGGGGCAGCAAAAGCCCCGGCAGGCTCCGGCCAACTGGCAACTGAGCAAGATCATGGATCAGCACGCCATGCTGACAACTGATGCCGACTGCGAGTTGCAAGTCGGCGATATTATTGGATTTTCTACTTCACATCCCTGTCTGACCATGGATAAATGGAAATATATCGCCGTGGTCGATGACAATTTGTGTGCCCATCGGCTGATTAAAACCGAATTCTGATTACACAGGGGATCTGAGCAATGGATATTGTTTCTCGCATACACAACCAACTTTCTCACCTGCGGCCCGCAGAACAAAAGGTCGCCCGCTATATTCTCGGTGACCTTAACTACGCCGCCAGTGCTTCTATCAATGAGCTGGCCAGCAAGGCCAAGGTCAGCCATGCCAGCATTACACGACTGGCTCAGGCGCTGGAATGTAAAAATGTGCGTGAACTGAAAATGCTGCTGGCCCAATCGGCCGCCGTCGGCGAGCGCTTTATTGCCGATAAGCCCGTCAGCCGCAAGGATATTCCGCCGGTTTATCAGGCCATACATGACATTCTGGATATCAACGCCGGGCTGATCACCGATGAGGCCATTGAGAAGGCAAGCCAGTTGCTGACCCGCGCCGATCATGTGCTGATCTTCGGCGTCGGTGGCGGCAGTACCTTTATGGCCCAGGAATGTCACAACCGCCTGTTCCGGCTGGAAGTGAAAAGTAACGCCTACTCGGATCCTATGATGATGCGCATGACCGCCGCCACGGTGAACCCCGATGATGTGGTGCTGTGCCTGTCTTTAAGCGGTGTCAGCCCCGATGTGATGGCCTCAGCCCAGATAGCCAAGGAATATGGCGCCCATCTGCTGGCGATTTGCCCCGAAGGGCCGCTGGCCGATGCCGTGGATCTGCACCTGCCGATTAAAACCCAGGAAGCCGAGTATATTTTCAACCCCAGCGCCTCCCGCTACGCCATGCTGGCGGCGATTGACGTGGTCGCCGGTGAAGTGGCGGTGGTCAATCAGCGTAAATCCCGTGAGAAGCTGCGCCGCCTCAAACACCACCTTGATCAACACCGAAAGGGCTCAGAGCGCCTGCCACTAGGAGATTAGATTGGAGCACCATACCCCTGACAGCATCATTCGCGATGCCCTTGTTTTTGATGGCAGCAAAGCCGCCCCCACACAGCAGGACGTACTGCTCAAAGGCGACAAAATACTGGCCCTGACCCCTGCAGGACAGTATCAGGCCGACAACCTGATTGAGGCGAAAGGGCTGGCGCTGGCTCCGGGGTTTATCGATGTACATACCCACGACGATATTGAAGTGATTCGCAATCCGGGCATGTTAAACAAGGTCAGTCAGGGTGTGACCAGCGTGATTGCCGGTAACTGTGGTATCAGCGCCGCACCGGTGCGTATTCAGGGCGAGGTGCCTGATCCGCTGAATTTACTCGGCCAGGCCGGTGAGTTTCGTTTTCCCCGTTTAAAAGATTATATTCAGGCGGTGCAACAGGCCCGCCCTAATGTCAATGTGGCCGCACTGGTAGGCCACACCGCACTGCGGGCCCAGGTTATGGACAGGCTGGACAGAAGCGCCACAGAGGCAGAAATTGCGGCCATGCAAACCCTGCTCGCCGGGGCCATGAGCGATGGTGCACTGGGCCTGAGCACCGGTCTGGCCTATCAGAGCGCCAATTCGGCACCGGCTTCTGAAGTGGAAAGCCTGGCCTCGGTACTCAAAGACTTTGATGGTATCTATACCACCCACCTGCGAACCGAATTTGATGGCATTATTCAGGCCCTGGATGAGGCCTTCGGCCTTGGCCGTAAGTTAGCCATTCCGGTAGTGATCTCACACTTAAAATGTGCCGGCAAGGCCAACTGGGGGCGGGCGCCGGAAGTACTCAATCATCTGAAAAATGCCCAACAGCATCAGCATATTGGCTGCGACTGCTACCCCTACAGTGCCAGTTCCAGCACCCTGGATCTGAAACAGGTGACCGCAGATTTCGATATCGATATCACCTGGTCTGTTCCGCACCCGGAGATGGCCGGCAAGACCCTGCAACAGATCGCCCAGAGCTGGTCACTGTCATTAACTGCCGCCGCCGAAAAGCTGCAACCGGCCGGGGCCGTATATCACGGCATGGACGAACAGGATGTGCGGCATTTCCTCGGCTTTGAAGGCGGCATGGTAGGCTCTGATGGGCTGCCCTGCGACCCCAGCCCTCACCCCCGACTGTGGGGCAGTTTCCCCCGCGTGCTGGGGCATTACGCCAGAGACACCCAATTACTCTCTATGCAACTGGCCATCCACAAGATGACCGGGCTGTCTGCCACCGAATTCAATTTACACGGTCGCGGTTTTATCCGCCCTGGCTATCAGGCCGATCTGGTGCTGTTCAGCCCCGATGAGGTCAAAGACAATGCCAGCTTCACAGACCCCAAACAACGCAGTGCCGGCATTCGCCGGGTCTGGGTCAATGGCCATCTTAGCTATCAGTCTGATGGCCAGGAATATCAACTGACCAGCAGCGGCGCTGGTCGCTTTCTCACCCGCAACTAAACAGGTAAATCATTATGACCATTAAACGTTTTGGCATCGACGGCGGTACAGGCACGGGCGGACAACACCTGCCCTTTGCACGGGCTGTGGAAGCCGGAGGCTGGCTGCTGGTATCGGGGCAAACCCCGATGCGTGATGGCGAAGTGGTGGAAGGCGGTATCGTCGAACAGTCGCAACTGGCCATCGAGAACTGCCTGAACATCATGAAAGAAGCAGGCTATGGCCTGGAGCATGTGGCCCATGTGAAAGTGATTCTGACCGACGCCCGTTATTTCAGCTCCTTTAATAAGGTGTTCAGACAATACTTTGGTGAGCATCCACCGGCCCGCATTTGCGCCGTTGCCGATCTGGTGGTGGACTGCAAAGTAGAAGTAGATGTGACCTGTTACAAAGCCCCCTGATCGCACGCACGCCCAAACCAGAGAGGATCCTATGCATTACAGCTTTATTATTGCCTTTGTGATTTATATGCTGGCCATGATTGGCCTCGGCTGGTTTGTTTCCAGGCACAATAAAGGTGGCGAGGACTTCCTGTTGGGCGGGCGCTCGCTGCCATTGTTGCTGACCATGGGCACCACGGTCGCCACCATGGTGGGGACGGGTTCTTCCATGGGCGCTGTCGGTTTTGCATACGAAAACGGCTGGGGCGGCACCCTGTACGGACTCGGCGGCGCAGTGGGTATTTTGCTGCTGGCGTGGATTTTCGCGCCCATGCGCAAACTTCGTTTTATGACCATGAGCGAAGAAATTTCCTATTACGTCGGCGCCAATGTGCTGATCAAAAACCTTATCGCCGTGATCATTTTTGTGGCCTGCATCGGCTGGCTTGGTGCCCATATTATCGGCGGTGGCATGTATCTGGCCTGGTTAACCGGCATGGATATTCAGTGGGCCAAGGTACTGCTGGCCGCCAGCTTTACCATTTATGTGGTGATCGGTGGCTACACGGCGGTGGTCTGGACCGACTCCATTCAGGCGCTGATCCTGTTCACCGGCTTTATCCTGATGGCCATTTTCTCGGTCATCGCGGTTGGCGGCTGGGACGCCATGCTCGCGGCGCAACCGGCTGAGAACATCAGCTGGCTGGCCATCGACAAACTCGGCACTTTACCGGCGTTATCCTTATCACTGGCGATTCTGGTGGGCATATTAGCCACTCCTTCCTTTCGTCAGCGCATTTATTCCGGCAGTACGGTGAGCTCCATTCGCCGCTCCTTTGTGTTATCAGGGCTGCTGTATCTGGGCTTTTCGGTGATCCCGGCCATTATCGGCATGACCGCCTATGCCAGTGGCGGCGCGCTGGAAAACGCCTCCTTTGCTTTCCCCCACATGGCCCTGAATGTGTTACCACTGGGGCTGGGGCTGTTGATCATTATCGCCGGTATCTCAGCCACCCTCTCCAGTGCCAGCTCAGATGCCATTGCCGGTGTCAGCGTAGTATTAAGAGATATCTACGCCATGGCCACAGGCAACATGCCTCAGGCCGTTAATGTGGTGCTGCTGTCGCGGGTCGCCCTGCTCATCACCATAGGCATTGCACTGGGCTTTGCCCTGACCTCCAACGATATCATTACCTATATCACCCGGATGATATCGATTCTGATGGCAGGCTTGTGTGTAACTGGTCTGCTGGGCCGTTTCTGGCCCAGATACAACTGGCAGGGCGCCCTGGCGACACTAGTTGCAGGCTCCGCCACCGCCATTGCGGTGAGCCTGAGCCCGGACTGGAATGCGCTGTTTGGTAACCCGGTGATCCCATCACTGCTGGTTTCTGCCCTCAGCGGCGTACTGGTAACCCTGTTAACCCCGGCGAGCACCATCAGCCCACAGCAGGCCCTGGAAATACTTGCACAGGAACGTGACAAGATGGAACAGCAGGCGCCTGAGGTGGTGCTGTCACCTAAAGCCAGCCGGAGTGGCTCATGAAGCGTATCCTGTTTTTCGGCGAAGCGATGCTGGAACAATCCGCCCGCGGTATCAGTTTTGGCGGCGATACCCTTAACACTGCCATATATCTGGCCCGTCTGACCGGGCGCGAGAATGTTAAGGTCGGTTATGCCACTGCCCTGGGTACCGATGATGACAGTGATTCTCTGCTTTACCAGTGGCAGCAGGAAGGGCTGGATCTGAGTCTGGTGCGCCGGCTGGCAGATAAGCTGCCCGGGCGCTATCGCATTAATACCAGCGCTGACGGAGAACGCCATTTTCAGTACTGGCGCGATGACAGTGCCGCTCGCTTTTATTTTAATATCGACTCAACCCCGATGGAGCAGGCCTTAGCGCACAAGCAATGGGATTTTTTGTATGTCAGCGGCATCAGCCTGGCCATCTTGCCCGACGCCCACAAAGAGCGGTTACTTGAACTGATCAGCAGCTTTCGCCAGGCCGGCGGCAAGCTGATATTCGACAACAACTACCGTCCGCAGTTATGGCAACAATCTCAGGCCTGCCTCTGGTATGCCCGCATCATGGCGCAAACCGATTTAGCCCTGCTGACCGACGAAGATGAATTTGCCATCTACGGTGAACAGCAGTTAGCACAGATCATCAGCCGCTGTATGGCTCTCAAAATCCCGGAAGCGGTGATTAAACGGGGCGGCAGCAAGGCGCTGGTGCTGGATAAAAGCGACCTGTGTGAGGTGCCGGCACAACGGGTTGAACCGGTGGTGGATACCAGTGCTGCAGGGGATGCGTTTGCAGCAGGATTTCTATCCCTGTGGCTGCAGAATGCCAGCGGCCAGCAGGCTGCCAAAGCCGGGCACAAGCTGGCGGCCAGGGTAATACAGTACCCCGGCGCCATTATTGCGCCAGAGCAGATGTCAGATCTTACCCAGCTATTTATTGCGGAGCATTAATATGAACCTAGCCAGAACGCTACTGATAAGTTTATTGGCAAGCGCTGCCCTGTTCGCTCAGGCTGCCACTACCAACGCACAGCTGATGCCCTACCCGGCCAGGATCACCACTGAGGAAGGCCATTTCCCACTTACTCAGGGCATGAAACTGGAACTGGTCAATATCTCTGCGCCCAGAAGCCGTTATATTCGTGAGCGGCTTGAGCAGGCGCTGTACCAGCACCCCGTTGCCAGATTGAGCAAAGAGAATTCCGGCCAGCAACAAACGACAGCTCAGTTACTGATTCAGGCCGACAAGATCGCTGCCAGCCCGATACCGCAATTTAATCAAAACGAAGGCTATCGCCTGGCGGTAAGCCCGGATGGTATCCGGCTGACCGCCGAAACCGAGCTGGGTGTACTAAACGGTCTGCAAACCCTGTTACAACTGCTTTATAACAGTGACAAAGCGCTGACGGCCATGCTCATCGAAGACCGCCCGAGATTCCCCTGGCGGGGGCTGTTGATCGACAGTGTGCGGCATTTTATGCCGCTTGAAGACATCAAACGCCAGATTGAAGGCATGGCCGCCGCCAAACTCAATGTTCTGCACTGGCACCTGACCGATGACCAGGGCTGGCGGGTGGAATCCAGCGCCTACCCTAAACTGCATAAACTGGCATCAGATGGCCAGTATTACAGCCGTGTGCAGATTAAGGAATTGGTTGAATTTGCTGCTGTAAGAGGCATCCGTGTGGTGCCTGAGCTGGATCTGCCCGGCCATGCCTCGGCCATTGCCGTGGCCTACCCGGAGCTGATCAGCCTGCCCGGGCCTTATCAGATGCAGCGCCACTGGGGCGTATTCGAGCCTTTGCTGGACCCCTCCAACCCCAAGGTGTATGACTTTATCGAGGCGCTGGTGGGCGAATTTGCAGAGCTGTTCCCCGACCCCTTTTTACATATTGGTGGCGATGAGGTTAATCCGGCCCAATGGCAGCAGAGCAAAGCTGTTCAGGCCTATATGCAGCAGCACAAACTGGCCGACAGTGATGCACTGCATACCCACTTTAACCAGAAGTTACAGCAGATTCTGGCCGGTTTTGACAAGCGCATGATGGGCTGGGACGAAATCTTTCATCCCGATTTACCCAAAGATATTCTGGTGCAATCCTGGCGTGGGCTGGACTCGCTGACCGAAATCGCCAACAGCGGCTATCAGGGCTTACTCTCGACCGGTTTCTATGTGGACCAGCCCCAGCCGACCACTTATCACTACCGCAATGACCCCACCGAACAGGCCCACCCGACACCGCTGCCGCCCGGAAAATGGCAACGCTGGCAATTCACCATGCCAAGACTCAAAGGCAGTGCTGTAACAGGGGAATTTACCCTGAGTGAGTCAGAAGCAGGGCTTAAGGGCAATATCCGTTTAAACAATCAGTCGTTGCGCCCGCTGAGGCTGGCAGAACAAACCGGTAATCTGACCCGCTTTGAGCTGGATACCTGGATGGGACCCACCCGTTTTGAACTGTATCTGGATAACGCCGATAAGCTCAGAGGCCGGGTGTTGGTTGGCAATGCCCCCTATGCCCTCAGCGGCCATCGGATAGACAAAGGCGAAGGGCAGGTGCCGACTGAAGCAGAGGCAGCAGTAACCCTGACTGAAGCTGCCCGCGATAATATTCTTGGCGGTGAGGCCACTATCTGGGCCGAAATCGTTATGCCCCATAATCTCGATCTGCGCCTGTGGCCGCGACTGTTCGCCATCGCCGAGCGTTTGTGGTCACCGGCTGAAATACAGGACCCTGATTTTATGTACCAGCGGCTTATGGCGATGCAGCAATACGCCGATACCGGCATCGGTCTGCAACACAATCAGCAACAGCGCCAGGGCTTTGCGTCACTGGTGGCTGAATCGGCGGATATTCGCCTCCTTGAGGTCTTCAGCCAGGCGGTAGAGCAGGCCCAGTACTACACCCGCCATCATCTGAAGTATCAGGCCGGTAACTACCACCAGCAGGAGCGTCTGAACCGCTTTGTGGATTTTCTGCCTGCTGAGAGCCTGGCACTGGTCACACTTAACCAGGCGATTAGCAAGGTGCCTGAAGACAAGGAGGCTGTGGCACAGATCAGAGCCACCTTAGCAAAGTGGCAGCAGAACCAACCGGCGCTGAAAAAACTAATCGCACAAAGCTCGGAACTGGCCGACCTGCAGCCGCTGGCCGAAGATCTGGACAAACTGCTGGCCCTGGCAGACACCATCCTTGGCCAATGCCGTCAGCCGGAACTTTCAGAACAGGCCGCTGCCTTGCGCGAGCAACTCTGGGCCCTGGCAGAAGTACGCCAACAGGAAGTAGTGCTGTCTGCCTCACTGGCCATAGAGTCACTGCTCGACCAGTGCCTGTAATAGATGGGATGGTGTTTATCTGAGTCAACACGGCAGGCATTATCAAACGTCGTTCCCGCGGATTGTTGGCGGGAACCCAGTGACCTTCCCTGTAGGTCGGAATTTATTCCGACAAACCAAATCCCAGTCATTCCGGCGCCTGTTCCCGTCATTCCGGCATGCTGTTAGCCGGAACCTTTATCCAACAGCAGCTTTTGTAGCCCGGATGGAGCGAAGCGGAATCCGGGTAAACCTGCGGCATGCTCATAACCCCGCAATCCGCTTCGCTTCTTGCAGGCTACACCACCGCGTAGCCCGGATGCAGCGAAGCGGAATCCGGGGAGGATCCGCTTAAGTGTTAAAGGGCACTGGATTAGGGGAATCAAGCCTGTACTTTTTTACTCAGCAGCTTATGATCCAGGCTGAAACGGCCCGCACCACTGGCTGCAAGCGCCAGGAATCCGCCCGCTATGGCCACGTTTTTGAAAAACATCAGAAACTGCATCTGATCATCCAGCTGGAAGTGGAACATCAGTGCCGTGACCAGACTGAAACCGACAAAGGCCAGCGCAATCAGTTGGGTTAACCCCCCAGCCAGCAGCAACAGACCGCCGCCCAGTTCAAATAAAATCACCAGTGGCAGCAGCCCCTCGGGTAAACCCGCTGACGCCAGATACTGGGCACTGCCCTCGTACTGCTGAATTTTATTCAGCCCCGCCAGAATAAAAATCGCCGACAGACCCACCCGCGCAAACAGTGTTGCCAGATCCGATAATGTTTTGTTGCCTGATACAATTGAAAAGATCATTTTCTTTCTCCTGAATTGTTGATTAATTCACCAGTTATTTGGTTAAAGAGAATAATAGACCAACAAAAAAGAAAGAAAATAGCAATAAATCAGCGTTATTTTTCTACTAAATAGAAAGTTTAGCTATAGGTAGGGTAGTTGGGTAGCCTGAATGTAGTGAAACGGGCTTGCAGGCAACACCAGGCTCCGTCATTCCGAGAGCCTAAACAGTCATTCCCGCGCAGGCGGGAATCCAGTGACCTTCAATTTAGGTGCCTAAGGGCGCTGGATGCCCGATAACAACCTCGGGCATGACCAACCATGTCCTTATTCCGGCACCACCACACGTCATTCCGGGCCTGCCCCGGAATCTTTATCAAACAGCAGAGGGGGTTAAGTTAACCAACACAGATGGCCGCAAGAGATCCTGACGTGCGTCAGGATGACAATGCTTTCGTAGCCCGGATGGAGCGAAGCGGAATCCGGGTAAACCTGCGGCATACTCACAACCCCGCAATCCGCTGCGCTACTTGCAGGCTACACCACCGCGTAGCCCGGATGCAGCGAAGCGCAATCCGGGTAAACCTGCGACATTCTCAGACACCCATCAATAAACTAATGGCAATGGCAAACATCACCAGCGCAATGGATGCGTCAATCACTCTCCAGGTTTTGGGCTTGTTCAGCACCGGGATCAGCTTTCTGGCCACATACACCAGGCTGTAAAACCACAGCGCTGAGGCAACCAGAGCGCCGGAGGCAAACCAGACCTTCTGCTGAGCAGGCAGGCTGGCGGTAACGCCCCCACCAGCACCACAGTATCAATATACACATGGGGGTTAAGAAAGGTCATGGCAAAGGCCATCAACAGCGTTGCCTTTAAACTTTTTGGGGTGGCATCGCCAGACTCCACCGCCAGGCTGTTATTACCACGGATGGCAGATTTTAACGCCGTAAAACCATACCAGAACAAAAACGCCGCCCCGCCCAGGCTGAGCAGATCCCGCCACAGCGTATCGGCAGAGAAAATCGCGCCAACGCCGAACACCCCGGCTCCGATCAGCAGAATATCACCGCTGAAGCACACCGATGCCGCCCACACCGGGTAACGGTTACTCAGACCCACTTTAAGTAAAAAGGCATTCTGGCTGCCGATGGCCACAATCAGGCCACCGGATATCACCGCGCCCATAAAAAATGTACTGATTAATTCCGCCATACCCACCCCATTGATTGACGCTGCCTGATTCCACTCGGATAATGAAGTCACCGCCACAGTCTATTTTAATAAACCAAAAAGTCAATATAATGACCGAAGCGAACTCAGAGATTGTTAATCAGGCCATTGCCGGGCGGGTACATCAGTACAGAAAGGCCCATCACCTGTCACTCGATGAACTGGCAAAACGCGCTGAAATCAGCAAGGGCATGCTGGTGCAAATTGAAAAAGGCCGGGCCAATCCCAGCATTGGTATACTCTGTAAACTGGCCAACGCCCTGAAAGTATCGGTTGCCGATATTGTGAATGTGTCCATTGAGCCAAAAGTGGCGGTGATAAAAGGTCGCGACATACCGGTATTGTGGCGGGGGGAAAACGGCGGCCAGGCCAGACTGCTTGCCGGTACCAAAGGCCCGACCATGGTCGAGCTGTGGCGCTGGGAAATGCAGCCCGGCGAAGTATTCAGTGCCGAGGCCCACTCCAGAGGCACCATTGAATTATTTCATGTGGAGCAGGGCTCCCTGACCATGACCGTGGATAAGAAAGACTACTGCCTTGATAGCGGCGACGCCATGGTGGCGCAGACCGATGTACCCCATCACTACGCCAACACCTCAGAAGAAATCACAATCTTTACCCTTACCGTATATGAAGTAGCCGGGAGCTAAGGGTTTAAGATAAAACAGCCTACATCCCCGCACTCATTCCCGCGCAAGCGGATATCCGCATGACACAACCGGCCTGTTAGAGTTATAATTTCGGGTAAACAGGAGGGCATATGACAGACTCAGTGCAGACTAAGCAACAGAAAGCTGGTTCGGCAAAGACCAAAGCCCGGTTCACTCCGAAAATGGATAACTTCAGAACCAGCCTGATGTATGAGGGACTGACTTTGAAGAAAAACCCAGAGAACCAAAGTATTGCGGATCTAAAACGCAAATATGCGCGATAAGTATGGCGTAACACAGGACAAGTATTGTTATCCTGACTCGGATGTTTTAATCAACCTATTGAATATTCGCGACGCTGACACATTGGCAGAAGCAGAAGCAGAATTCACTGCGGAACGATATCGCACCTACCAATCACCTCAATTGTCTATCAGCGACTTCACGTTTAAACACCTTAAAGCACTTCACTATCATCTTTTTCAGGATCTATATGAATGGGCCGGAAAAGTGCGTGATGTAGACATTTCTAAAGGTACCACTCGGTTTTGCAACTGTCAGCGCATTGAGCCTGAAGCCGAAAGGCTTTTCAAAGCCATTCCTGTCCTGATTGAGGCTGGATCTCGTGAACAACTGATAGGTCAGACTGCGGATCTGTTTTGTGAGTTAAACTTACTGCACCCATTCAGAGAAGGTAATGGCCGGGCTCAGAGGTTCTTTTTTGAAGAAATGATATTCACATTAGGGTATGAAATAACCTGGCCAGAAATTTCCCAGGAAAAGTGGATTGAAGCCAATGTCGCCGAGGTAAACCTCAACCTGTCACCTTTAATAAACATCATCGACAGAGCAATATCCGAATCCAAAACACACTCTTTCTGATCCACTCCAGATCATCACGCTTCTCCCGTCTTTCCCGCGAAGGTGGGCATGTCCAGCACCTTGTAGGGGTGAATTCATTCGCCTTGTTGTAGGTCAAAAAGCGAATACAGGGATGTATTGCCTCGCGAACCCCGTATCAAGTGCGGGGCAGGCTCTGAGGAAGCCTATTATTCGACACATTGACTCATATATAACCCAATAAGCACCTAAATGGTTTATATAAAACCCATGTCATAACTTGACAAACTCGCTATTCGCAACCACACTGATTTATATATAGCCCATTAGACTGCCTTTTGTATTATATGTGAATCAAATAAATGCCTAAGTCCGTCGTAAGAACCTACTCTGACGTCACCGCAGAAGCGTTGACACTGCTCGCGGGGTTAATCCGTGCATCCCGCCTGGAAAACAGAATGAGTGCACAGGAGGTGGCCGATCGGGCAGGCATTTCCAGAGGCATGCTTCAGCGCATCGAAAAGGCCGACCCAAAATGCGAAATAGGTGCCACCTTTGAAGTTGCGCATATTGTTGGGGTAAATCTCTTTAACGCAGAGCCAGGCAGGCTGGCAATGCACATAAAGCAAGTTGAAGATAAGCTCACTTTGCTGCCCCAAAAGGCGCGTAAGCCAAATAAGGTAGTGATGGATGACTTCTGATACCCGGTACAAAGAAGCCTTCGTCTGGATATGGCTCCCTGGTGAAACCGAACCTGTTGTTGCCGGAAGACTGGAAGCAGATGGCAACAAGTTGCTGTTCAACTATGGTAAGAGCTATCTTCAGCGTACCGAAAACGCAATACCCATCTACGCGCCGGAGCTGCCTTTAAGGCCGGGCATACTCCCATTGCCCGAGGGGCTCAGCATGCCAGGCTGTATCCGCGACAGTGCGCCGGATGCGTGGGGGCGCAGGGTAATCATTAACCAAAAGCTTGGCCGCCAGGGGGCCAAAGCAGATACCGCCCAATTCGATGAGTTAACCTATTTACTGGAATCGGGCTCTGACAGAATTGGCGCCCTGGATTTTCAACGCTCTCCTACTGAGTACATACCCAGAACTGCCCAAAACGCCAGCATGGAAGAACTGCTTGAATCCGCTGAGCGTGTTGAAAAAGGTATACCCTTAACGCCTGAGCTTGATCAGGCGCTCTTTCATGGCAGCTCCATTGGTGGCGCTCGCCCTAAGGCCCTGATCGAAGAAAAGGGTGTGAAGTACATTGCCAAATTCTCTGCCAGCACTGACCTCTACAGCGTGGTAAAAGCCGAGTTCATTGCCATGCGGCTGGCTAAGCTGGCCGGACTTGATGTGGCTCCGGTACGCCTCACCCAATCGGCCGGTAAAGACGTGTTGTTGATTGAGAGGTTTGACCGCCAACAGACAGCCCATGGCTGGATGCGCAAATCGCTGGTATCCGCGCTGACGTTATTTGAACTGGACGAAATGATGGCAAGGTATGCCAGCTATGAAAAACTGGCTGAGCTCATCCGCCATCGGTTCACTGACCCTAAGACCACACTGCGCGAACTGTTTTCCCGGTTAACCTTTAATATTCTGTGCGGCAATAACGATGATCACGCCAGAAATCATGCTGCTTTCTGGAATGGCAGACAACTGACGTTGACACCCGCCTATGATATCTGCCCACAGGGGCGAACAGGAAATGAAGCTGTTCAGGCGATGCTGATCTGCGGCAACAACAGGCTTAGCCAGTTAACAACCTGTCTGGAAACAGCGCACAATTTCCTGTTAAGCCAGGAAGACGCAAAAGAAATATCTGAACATCAGCAATCGATCATTGAAACGCACTGGCATGCCGTTTGTGATGAAGCCCGGCTTAGCAAAACAGACCGTAAGTTATTATGGGGCAGGCAATTCCTTAACCCCTTTTGTTTTATGTAGGCCACAGCTTTATGTCCATGGATGGACGGTATGGCGGAAATGTCGGGAACGTTTTTTCGCCGATGTCCATGGATGGACGGTATGACGGAAATCCAGCGCCCTTCGCTGGCGTGTAGGGCCGAATTTATTCGGCCTTGATGATTGGTCTGGTCAATGTTGGTCGAATAAATTCGACCCTGCAAAAAAGCCTACCCTCCCCGCCTCACCTCATCCAATCAATCAAACAACGCGTTTACCTGCCCGTAATCCAGTGCTGCAAACGCCTCATCAAAACCGGCCCATCCTAGCACTGCCCCGTAGGCCACCAGAAAGGGCGCAGGCCCCATGCTGAAACGGCAGATACCGCAGGCCGACAAAGCGCTGATTGTTTTGGCCTCAGCTGACACCATCAGATTCAGCGGCATCGATACCGCCGCTGCCAGTCGCGCCGCCACGCCCTCGTCATCCAGCCCGGGAATAAAACCGCCATCGGCGCCGGCCTGCTGATAGGCCAACAAACGCCGACGGGTTTCAGCCACGGCCGCCTCACCTTGGGCCAGATTGCGCAGGTATACATCGGTACGCGCATTGATAAACAGCCCAGGCCCCAGCGCTGAACGGATAGCGCCGATTTTCTCCACCAGCAATTCAGCGCTGCTGCTACCGTCTTCCAGATTGATACCTGCCACCCCCAGTTCAGCCAACTGCTTAGCCAGCGCCGCCACTTCAACCGGGTTATCATTGTAGCCCTGCTCAATATCCACACTCAGCGGCACCCGGCAAACCCGCATAATCCGGCCCACCGCTGCCAATAACTCAGCCACCGGCAACGTACCGCCATCAGCGTAACCCAGCGACCAGGCCAGTGATGCACTGCTGGTAGCCAGCGCCTGCGCGCCCTGCTTCTGCAACAACGCCGCCCCGGCGGCATCCCAGATATTCACCAGCACCAGTGGCTTTTCGCCCTGGTGCAATGCGTTAAAGCGCTCTACAGATTGATGATTCATTATTTTCCCCTGACAGACCCTGTTTAGAAGCAGATATCCTATCAGGCAATAAAAGGGGCAGTACGACGATAACGGAACTCAACGATAAACCACTCCCTGTCATTCCCGCGAAGGCGGGCATGCCCAGCACCTTGTAGGGGTGAATTCATTCGCCTTGCTGTAGGTCGGAATTCATTCCGACAAATCAACGCTCCGTCATTGCGGTCCCCCCCGTCTTTCCGGCATGTTTTTAGCCGGAATCTCTATCAGGCAACTACAACGTAAAATTCCACCCACATGGCAAATTCACTTATCCCGCTCGCCCTGTACCGCGCGTTGAGCCACCTGATAAGCAATGGCATTGATTTGCTCCTGGCTAAAACTGACACAAATTCAATCCCAGACAACAGTTCAGACTTGCCTCTTACGGGAAAACATCCATACTTAAAAATACTGTACATATATACAGATTAACTGTTTGACACATAGGGAAGAATGAGTGATGATTGGTCACTCATTCTTCCCCTTTAAATGGGGGTAATCATGGAGCAATTAGCCTTGGAAATACAATCTACAGAAGATAGATCCGGCAGGGAGCTCATAGAAAAACTGCTTGAGATTTATGATCAGAAATTTATTGGTGAATACCTGAATGAGTTTTCACCGGGCCACTGGTGCCGTGAGACAATCAACCGATGGCTTAAAGGAAAGGCAAATCCTTCACTGAATGTTGCTGAGTTTAAACATCTGCAGAAGCTATTTCCCGAAGAAAAAGTAACACCGGATACGGCGGACTTCCGCTTTATTGATTTGTTCGCTGGCATTGGAGGAATCCGCAAGGGATTCGAAGACCAGAACGGTCTGTGTGTGTTTACCAGCGAGTGGAACAAGTATGCAGTAAGAACCTATAAAGCCAACTATGCATGTAACAGCGATTATCATAAGTTTAACGAAGATATCCGTGATGTAACACTGAGTGACAGAGAAGACATTAGTGAAGACGAAGCTTATCAGAACATAGATAAATCAATCCCGGATCATGATGTTTTACTGGCCGGTTTTCCCTGCCAGCCCTTTTCTATTGCAGGCGTGTCGAAGAAAAATGCGCTGGGTCGTGCTCATGGCTTCGAATGCAAAACACAGGGAACCCTGTTTTTTGACGTGGCTCGTATTATTGCCGCAAAAAAACCTGCTGCGTTCGTACTGGAAAACGTGAAAAACCTGAAAAGCCACGACAAGGGAAAGACCTTCAAAGTTATAATGGAAACACTGGATGAACTGGGTTACTGGGTAGCCGACAGCGACGTAAGCGGTGCCAGCGATCCGAAGGTAATTGATGGCCGACACTGGCTGCCTCAGCACCGGGAGCGTATTGTACTGGTCGGCTTTCGCAAAGATCTGGACGTTCATAACGGTTTTACACTCAAAGATATCACCAGACTGATGCCGGAAAAAACACCTAAACTGGGTGATATTCTTGATGAAAAATACCCAGCAAATTACGTTCTCACTCCAAGGCTGTGGCAATACCTTTATGAGTATGCGGCCAAACATAAAGCAGCAGGCAATGGCTTTGGTTTTGGGCTGGTCAATGAGAACACACCTGTTACCAGAACCCTGTCAGCACGCTACTACAAAGATGGCTCTGAAATTCTGGTGGACCGGGGCTGGGATTTTAATAAGGACTTTAACGATCCGACCAATATGGAGCGCAGGCCTCGCAGACTAACCCCGACAGAGTGTGCCCGGCTGATGGGGTTTAGTAAACCTAGTGAAGAAACCTTCAGCATCCCGGTTTCTGATACGCAGGCTTACAAACAATTTGGTAACTCAGTTGTTGTACCGGTTTTTCAGTCTGTAGCAAAATTAATGAAGGACAGGATTCTTCAGGCAATTGCAAGACAAAATCAAAGGGCGGTCGCCTGATCTATGGCTGATGTTCATTCCCCCGCAGTCCGCAGTAAAAACATGCGGGCTATCCGGGGGCGTGATACTAAGCCTGAAATCTGGCTTCGCAAATGTCTCCACAAACTTGGTTTTCGTTATCGTATTGCCCCCCCAAACTTACCCGCCAAACCCGATATCTACTTACCCAAATACAACGCTGCTGTCTTAGTGAATGGATGCTTTTGGCATTCACATGGCTGCTATCTATTTAAACTACCATCGAGCCGGAAAAAATTTTGGCAGGACAAACTTTCCGGTAATGTTGAGCGCGACAAACGTAACTTACAATTTCTACTGGATAAAAACTATAGGGTATTGATAGTATGGGAATGTGCTTTAAAAGGAAAAGATAGATTACAGCCTGATAAGCTACTTACAAATATTCAAGAATGGCTTGTTGCTGGTGATCAGGTAGCAGTGGCTGACACTGAAGGATTTACTGATGTTCGAGAAACTAAGCGATATTTTTGTCGCTGCTGCGGAAAAATACCTTACAGCTGTTGACGCAGAGCCTGTTAAATCGAACCAACATGAGATTGGAGGGCTAAAGAAGGCGGGAATTGCTGACCTGCTAGGCTACCCGGAAGATGGAAATAAATGGTCTTTCCCGGCCACTATAGTATACATAGGAGATGATTCAACTGACCCTTTAATTTGTGAAGATGTAATGTCGTGGTATGACACAAGATATAATAAACCACATCGAACCGCTGAGTATCGCCTATATTACCGAAGTAATGATGTCACGAATATGTTTCGTCAAGGCGATTTTTTTCTGATAGCGCTCACCCGATACAACGGCCTGTTGATTGTCGTGACTCCGCCGGATAGTGATGCTGAACTCCAACTTCGTAGTATCTTTGGTTCAATTTCAGCAACGACCGATAACAAGCTTAGACCAATCTATATTGAAGAAGCGGCTCTAGTTGCACCAATACGGTTGATGCTGGCTGAGCTTGGTGTCGAATTCTATGCAAAATCAGTATCAGATACTCAACTGCTGGATAAAATGCTTGAAAAGTTCGGTTCTACATTTCCAAAAACTAAAGTGTTCTCAGATTTTGCCAGGCAGTTTTTAAACGACAAGATTTCAGCTATTGATGAACCTGACGAGGCTTTACTCAGTTGGATGGATTATGAAGAGAAGCTTTTCCGAATCCAAGAGCGACATATAGTTTCGGAACGATTAAAAAGTGGCTTCGGTAAGTCAGGACATGATGTTGATGAATTCATTAAATTTTCATTGAGTGTACAGAACAGACGAAAATCAAGAGTGGGTCACGCCTTTGAGAACCATATAACGGAAATATTAGAAAGAAATAAAATGAAATTTGAATGTGGTGTTTATACAGAAGGAAAACACAAGCCTGATTTTTTATTCCCATCTCAAGATGCATATCTCGACGCTTCGTTTAACCGTGATAAATTATTTTCTCTTGCAGCAAAAACGACGTGTAAAGACAGGTGGCGACAAGTTCTCACTGAAGCGCAAAGAATTAGTACGAAACACTTAATAACTCTTGAACCTTCTATTTCAAAAGAACAAACAGAACAAATGAAGTCTCTAAATGTTAAGCTCATTATACCCACGAAAATTCAGTATACATATACTGAAGAACAACGTGTCGATATATGGAGCCTTAAAAACTTTATTGATAAAATTAACTCGTAGAGGTTTTTATGCAATTGTCAGCTTTCGATGCTGTTAATGATGGTTTCATAGTTGATTTTAATGGCGAAAAGTTAAATCCTTTTGACTATAGAGGAAAAGCAAGTGTTGATCTTGGAATAAAAGAAATACTTTTGAAAGATAGTGAGGAAAGCAACTTTATAGAATGTCGTGAAAAATACATTATCAGGCCACAAGAAACAGTTTGTGTAATATCTAGAGAGAGGGTTGTTGTCCCTGAAAATCATGTGGCATATGTTTTTCTCAAGAACAGACTATCTCAAATGGGTTTATTTTCTTTTAATACTGGAATAATTGATCCGGGATTCGATGGTCCAGTTTCAACAGTAATGACCAATTTATCAAGAGAATCTATAGAGTTAAGCAATAACCAAGATAACCATTTATTCTTTAGAGTTGTATTTCATAAAATGACAAATTCCGGTGAATTAACGAATTCTGAGAAAAGAAAATACTCATATAGAAAATATAAAGAATATAGAATTTCAGACCTAAAAAAGTTCCCATATCATTTTCTTGATCCGAGTAAAATTAAAGCTGAAGTAGATAAAAGTCTCACTGATAAAGCGGGATTTATAAGCAACAGAAAATTTGCCATCATATCATTTATTTTCGCAGCATTTCTGACCATACTACCTATAGTTGTTTCAGTTGCGATACAGGTAACAAACGACAAATTCCAAGTTAATAAAGACGAAATAAATAAAATAAAGACTGAGATAGAAAACCTAAAAAATAAAAAATAAAAAGCAATCAAGTAATAATAAAATAGCTAGAGATTAGTTCTTTTATTTCCAAAAGGTTTTCTTTGTTCTGACCTTGATTAATGGACGCTGACGCTATATCTGACAATTCATTCTGCGCATTAAACGCTATTGAAAATCCAACTTCTTTTGCCAAGTAAATATCGTTCATTCCATCACCAATAAAAATACAATCCTTAGAACTTACACCATGCTCTTCGATAACTTGTCTCATAAAACTTGCTTTCCCTTGATTATCTGAAGGGAGTAAATTTGCAAACTCAACCAAGTTATTTTCATCATAAAAGTATTCACACCCACTAAATGCATGATTGATCTTTAATTTTCGTTGCACTTTATCTGCTAGCGCTTTAAATCCTCCAGTAATCAAAACAGTTATTGCTTTATTCTCTCTTAACCATTTGAAGAGTTCTTCAGCACCGTTATAAAGCTTTGCGTCTTCGACAACTTGGTCAACCAGCTCTTTTCTCAATCCATATTTCTTATGGATCTCTACAGTATCAGCCATCCAATCCAAATAGCCTCTGTACTCACCATTCAACCATCTATCTTTTGTTTTCTCCTCTTCTAAGTAGCATTGCTCTCCCAGTTTTCTTGCTAAAACGGTCCAAGCACTCGGTGCAACTTTTCCATTATCAAGGGAATACTCTTTCTTCAAAAGAGTTCCTTCCATGTCGAAAAACCAAATAGCAGGAAATTTGTTATTCATATTTAGATTGCCAAGAATTTTAAAGACTTATTTAAAAATATCGCTGTCTATATTGTAATTCATATCTATGACTAAGACGAGAACACCAATATTTAACCTATAAGTAGAAAAGCCAAACCGTAAACTATATCTTTTTGGGGCGTAGTAGGCTTTAGCTGTAAAGCAAATAGATTTTTTTGTGTAAAAATCGGCAGATATTAAGATAACGTCCACCTTGTTGTCTCGGCTTCGCCACCACCCAAAGGCTTGAATTTTCTATCCGCTCCGTATTTTCCGTGATACCACGTTGTATAGTAGAGGATGTGTCAAAATTAGTCCTCTAAAACAGTACTCAACTCTGAAGTAAGCTACCAAAATTATCACCCAATGTATCTACTACACTCAAAGCACTGTTAACAACATTATTCTTTCATTGCAGTGCTGAGCACTACTGTATCCCCACACCAATTCTGCTAATGTACTGACTTAACATCACTTTTCCAAACTTATTGATGTCTTTGGACTATTACCAGCAGCACGCGTAGGCTTTTTTCGAAGGTACAATAGCGATGGATATGCAGCCGCTGTATCAGCGCTTTATGCCCTTGTTGCCTGCTGATACACATATTCTGCCATGGCCATTGAGCGCCAGGATGAGACCTGTGATAACCAGTATGTGCTGCGGGTGATTCGTAAGACCGCTGAGGGTGAGTATTGGTTGCATGCCACTAACCCGGATTATAAGGATTTTGCGGCTACTGAGGCGATGCGGCCTTTTGCGCGGTTGAGGGCGGTGTTGGGGGAGGAAGAGCAGTTATGAGTGATGAAGGATTAGTGATGAGTTGGGGTAAAATCCATAGAGGTACCGGCACGACGGGAATATTGTTAAAGTCGCTGGATGCCCGACAACGGCATTCGGGCATGACACATTCAACTTCGCAGGCTTCCCGGATTCCGCTTCGCTGCATCCGGGCTACGCGCTTTCCGACCTACAGCACGGCGAATACATTCACCCCCTACAAAACCACTAGCGGCGTTCGGGCATGACGGCACAAGTGCTGGATCTCCGACAACGGCGTTCCGGCATAACGGTTCTGAGGCCCTGGCCGGGTGAGCGCTACGAATAATCAGCCATACACTGTGGGTTTCATGTTGTTTTAATGGCTTATTGATGAGGATCCCGGTGAGGGCGACACAACCTTGTAATTATGCCTTTTTTTCCTCGGCCTTTTTAACGCGTATTTTACTGTTGCCAACAGACTTATCGTTTAAGTTTTTTATTGCCGCTTTTGCTTCACCCACTTTAGGCATCTCTACGAACCCAAAACCCTTAGATAAACCGGTAGCCCCATCGATGACCAGATTGCATGACTGAACGGCTCCAAACTCCTGAAAAATGCTTTTCAGCTCTTCTTCAGTCGTTGCCCGATCTAAGTTGCGTACTATCAATTTCATATAAATTCCGATTAGTAATTATTGCTCATTTATAACACTGGCATAGTTACGTACTGCCTGACCTTTACTCTGCAAATCCAGGCTAATGGATAAAATAAGCCACCAGACGTTTCAGCCAGCGCGGGCATTGTGCCCTGAGCATTCATTCAGGCGGCCAATATATCGCATAATGAACGTTAATATCAGAGGTATAAAAAAGCCGTTTAAAAATGAGGCTGTCATTGCGCATATTCTGGATGCCGGTTGTGATTTGGGGCAGGGTACGTTGTATTTTCTTCAACAGGGCTATCGGGGCGGCGTATTTTATACCAACACGTCTCAGGTATCGCTGGTCGGATAAATTCCACCCTTCGGTTCGCGAGACAAACCATCCTTGTATTCGCTTTCCGACTTACAGCATGGCGAATAAATTCGCCCCTACAGAGTCCAGGGCAACGTGCAATCAGGCGAATGAATTCGCCCCTACAACCGATAAGGGTATTCGGGCATGACGGGTGTAGCGTCGAGTTGAGCAGAAGAGATCCTGATTTTCATCAGGATGACCTGTAGGTAGTTCCGGCACAGTTGGCTGAAAGAGATCCTGGCGTGCTTCAGGATGACGTGTGGGTTGTTATTCCGTCAGGACTGTCAGTGTTCTTTGCAATTGGTCATTGCCCGAATTGAAATAACCTTGTTTTTCATTACGTTATATATCTGGAACGGATATTGCGGCGCTGCTTTACAATACAGCTTAAAGTGTTCTACACATGAAATCGCTAAAATTACTTCTGTTGTTATGGGTCCCTCTCGCATTTACCGCCACGTCCGGCGCTGAGGTTCAGCCTGTTGTGCAGCAAGCCTATCTGAAAGCCGATTCCCCCGGGCCCAGAGAACAGTTTGGTCATAGTGTCGACCTCAACGGTAACACCCTGGCTATCGGCTCACCTGGTGTTGGAGCCGCTTACGTTTTTTCCATCAGTGACGGAATCTGGAGTCAACATGCCTCAGTGGTGCCCGGCGACGCGGGGCACAAAGAGCAGTTCGGCTACAGTATCGCACTCGATGGTGACACTCTGGTTGTAGGGGCACCACGGCACATCGGTGGCGGTTCGGCTTTCCTGGGTTCCGGGGGGTCTATGTCTTTTCCCGTACTGACGATGTGTGGAGTCAACAGGCTTTCCTGAGCGCGGCTAATGCGAAGATGGGTGAGATGTTTGGCGCCAGTGTCGCAATTGATGGTAATGCTCTGATAGTAGGGGCACCGCTGGAGAACGGAGACGCAAACAGTACAGCATCGAACTACAACACAAATGCTGGTGGTGCAGGCGCGGCTTACGTATTTACCCGTACCGACGGGGTCTGGAGCCAGCAAGCTTATCTGAAGGCAAGCAATGCGGGCGCAAGGGACCGCTTCGGCACCAGTGTTGATCTTGACGGCAACACAGCGGTGGTGGGTGCAATCTGGGAGCGAGGTGATGCGAATAGTTCGGCAGGCAGCCCAAATGACAAATTATCCAATGCCGGCGCCGTGTATGTGTTTACCCGTGATGGCAATACCTGGGGGCAACGGGCCTACCTGAAGGCAGGCAATGCCGGTCATCAGGACGAGTTTGGTTCCAGTGTTTCCCTTGATGGGGAGACCCTGGTTGTCGGGGCGGCAGGTGAGCATGGTGACGCCCAGAGCACTGCAGCAAGTCCGAATCGTAAGGCTCCAAATTCCGGGGCGGCCTATGTGTTTACGCGCGACCAGGGGGAATGGCGCCAGCAGGCCTACCTGAAAGCCTATAATGCCTTACGCAATCACCAGTTTGGCATCAGCGTAGCCTTGTCCGGCGACAGATTGGTGGTCGGGGCAGATCAGGAGGTTGCCAACGCAGACAGGTCGGCCTCGAAACGCAATAACAATGCGGAAAATACCGGGGCGGCCTATGTTTTTACCCGAGATGGCGGATTATGGCGCCAACATGCCTACTTAAAGGCCAGTAACAGGGGTAAAGATGACCAGTTTGGTATCAGCGTTACCATCGACAAAGATACTATTGTAGTCGGGGCAAGCCAGGAAGACGGCGATCTCAACAGCACAGCGAAAAGCCCCAATGACAACGCCATCAATGCCGGGGCTGTTTATGTGTACCAATAGGATGGAACTGGCCAGGCAGGATACCAACACCCTGTGAATCTGAGGTCACCAGCCCGGATTACGAAAATTTTGCGGTGACTGAGGCGATGCGGCCTTTTGCGCGGCTCAAAGAGCAGTTATGAGTGATGAGGGATTAGTGATGAGTTTGTCGGAATAAATTCCGACCTACAGCACGGCGAATACATTCACCCCCTACAAAACCGATAACGGCATTCGGGAAACCCTACCCTTATTCCGACGCCATCCACACAGTCATTCCGGCATGTTGTTAGCCGGAATCCAGTGCCCTGATTGCTATGATGTGAAAAGGCACTGGATCTCCGCCTTCGCGGAGATGACAGAGAGAAGCGGAGATGACAGAGAGAAGCGGAGATGACAGAGAGTGGCGCAGCGGAATGCTGACCAGGAAATATGGCAGGCTTTCCCGGATCCCAGCAGCCTTTCACTACCCACCTGAGTCCCCCCTTTTTAAGGTAACTCACAGGTGCTGGACAAGTCCGCTTCGCTACATCCAGGTATATCCAGCACCTCTGGGTACCCAATTGTCGGGCTAAAGCCGCGACCTACAACACCAGAGGGTACCGGGCTACCCCTGCACCGTTATGGTGGGGTGCGTTGTCGGACTGAAGTGACCTACCGGGCTGCTAGGGAAATAGCTGTACTATGCCGCTTTCGCCCTGCATATCGCCCACAATCCAGATTTGCTCAAAAGGGTGCTGATCCGGCACATCAATATGGTGCTGCAGTGACTGGATCTCTTCTGCTGTCCAGGCCGGGTGCGCATTGCGCAGCACCAGCCATACACGCCGGGTTTTATAATGTTTAACAGACTTGTTGGCCAGAATCCGGTTGAGTGCTTTTAGCAGACGCTGATGGGCGTCGGTATACTGGTCGAGTTGCTGTAATTCATGGCGGGTTTTGTCATCCAGTTCACGGCCGAGGATCTGCATCGCTTCTTTTTCTGAGCCGTACACATGGGCAATTTCCAGGTCCAGCCGTTCACCGTTTAAAAAGCAGGAAACATCCGGTTTATGGGGCCGGTTGTGCCAGATATGGCGAATTATTTCACCGGTATTGCGTTCATACCAGCGCATAAAGAGCTTCGCGGCCTGGTGCTCAAGGACGATTTTTTCGGATTCGCTACTCTGTTTATGCTTCATCGGTTACAGGCCAGGTTTAATATTCAGGGTTTGCGCTCTACGGCGGGGATTTCGTAATACTTTTCCGGTGACTGTTTTTTGATGGCATTGAGTTTTTCTTTACGCTCCTGGCGGTGCTGCACGGTTTCACCAAATACCTGTTGATGGGCCGATTCGATCATATCTTTGGCTTGCTGCTGGCTGATAAACCCCAGCAATTGCGCAGCATGAATACAGCCTTCGGTGCGGTGTTTAAAGGCATCATCGGGTTTGCCTGCTTTGGTGCGCTGGTACACCTCGAGTATCTGCTGTTGGCAATGCTGTATATAGGCGTCTTTTTCCATGTTGCTCTGCCGGTTGGGGAATCTGCATCCAGCTTATTGAATTGTGTGGGTGCTGTCATGTACTAAGGTACGGGCATTGTCCGGATTGTCGACGAAGTGCATCCCAGCAACTCCGACATACCGTTCATGGATATAAACAAGGCGAATAAATTCGCCCCTACAAGACCCCAGGCCACGTGCAATTAGACGAATGAATTAACACACAGCAGTTTGTTTTGTTGACAATGCCGTTAATGCCCATCAAAATGATAGGTATCAGATTGATAGGTGGCGTATGGATACGAATCATCCTCAAGGTGTCGACGAGTTCCCTCTGACAGAGGGAACCGCCAGGAAGATCATCAATGATCTGGCTGAAAATCATACTCATCGGATCCGATGGAGTCGGCATGTTAAAGAGCGAATGAAAGAGCGGAGAATTACTTCAGGTCAGATACTGACCTTACTTAAGAGTAAGCACTCTATCTTCAGGGAAGGCCCGTACCCTGAAGCCAATGGGGATTGGAAGTTCAACCTGAAGGGTATGGCAGCCGGTAATGTTATTGAACTTGCTGTTGCACTTAAGAATCATCATTGCAGCCCCAGTTCGGTGCTGATTACCGTGTGGATTGACTAGGGGGGAGTATGTACCATTACACTGAGTGCGGTTTATCGAATGTATTTTTAGAAAATGGCGTTACCGTTGATGAAATTGATGGCGAGGAATATACCAGCATTGATGATTTGAACGGCCTGCACAGAGCCATTGCCCAGACCATTGTTGACAGCAATAAGCCACTGACAAACGAAGCGTTCAGATTTTTACGTATTGAATTAAATGTTTCTCAGAAGATGCTTGCCAGGCGTTTTGGCATCGATGAACAAACTATCGCCCGCTATGAAAAGGGGACTACCAAAATTCCCCGCACAACAGACGCTGCTCTGAGATCTCTGTATATGGAAAGCCAGGAGAAGAACAATCCTGTCAGCTATTTCCTTGATTTGTTGGCTGATACTGAAGCCCAGGAAGCTGCGCAGGAAATTCGTCTGCAGGAAGTGCAAAACCGTTGGCAAATTGCAGTTTAACTTAGCACCGCCTTCGGGCGTGTTGGGGGATTTTTTCGGGCTAAAGCCACGACCTGCGACAGGGCGAATAAATTTGCCCTTCCAATTGCCGGGGTAATGCAAATGCATTACACTTTGTGCATTATTCAACCGATGGAGGTTGTTATGGCAAAAGCCGCAGTAGTGACACAGTCAACGCTGACCGATCGCTTTCAAACCACGGTACCCGCAACGGTACGTAAAGCCTTGCACCTGAACAAACGTGACAAACTGAATTTTACGGTGATGGATGATGGCAAGGTTCTGGTGAGCCGCGCTGATGAGCTTGGTACTGATCCTGTAGTTGGTCAGTTTCTGTCATTTCTTGAGCAGGATATGACTGCCAATCCTCAGCATATTCAGCCGCTCTCAGCTGAACGTAAAGCTCATGTCGATGGGTTGATTGATGGTGTTGAGGTTGACTTAAACACCCCGCTCAGTGATGAGGATGAGTGACCCTTCCCGGCGGTTACCCACTCAGGTAAACGGATGGTCATTATATGGCCATCCGTGTTTTAACACTCAATACAATGAGCTTGTCGGGCAGGTCGAAGCGTTAAAACAAAAACACCCTCAGGACTATATTCACAAAAACGCAAGCAAACGCCTGGCGGCGATTCAGAAACTAATCTATGACGTCATCCCTCAGGATCCCACCAGGCCCGAGTATCGACAAGGAACTACGCTGGGAGATGCATACAAACACTGGTTTCGGGCTACGTTTTTTCAACAGTACCGGCTGTTCTTTCGTTACCACGAGCCGTCAAAAACCATTGTGTATGCCTGGGTTAATGATGAAAAAACTAAACGTGCTTACGACAGTAAAACCGATGCCTGCAAGGTGTTCGAAAAGATGCTGAATTCGGGCAATCCGCCGGATGACTGGAACAGTTTGGTTCGCGCATCTGAATAGATACAAAAACTCATGTCGTCTGAAGGAAGCCTTACCGTGAACAAACCCATTATTGCCTGTGCAATACATGATTATATTGAAACCGCCTGCCTGTATGGTTACCGGCTGGAGCTGGCGCTGGTCAGTGGCGAGCGGATTACCGGAGTAGCGCGCACCACCGAAACCCAGAAGGGCCGGGGTGAGTTTTTGTGCCTGGAGAACCCGGCAAACCGGGTTGAGATGATGCAAATCAGCCATATCCGTGCGCTGACGGCCAACCCGTATTTTACTGAGATAGCCGTTGTCAGCGAAAGTCAGGGCTAGTGCAGGTCGCAGCTTCAGCCCGGTATAACATTACCTCTGCGGTCAGGTTGCTGCGGCAGGCGGGGGTGGATCACCCTGCGCCATAACGGAGGGATCAGGGCCAGTAACATCATACTAGCGTAGCCGCCAGGCAATTGCGGGCTGTGATCAAGATGGCGTAGTAATGGGTAGGGGCGGTTCGGGTTAGCATGATGATCGGCGTGGCGCTGTAACTGCAGCAACAACAGGTTACTGAGCCTGTAACTGCTGTTCCAGGAATGCATCTCCGTGGGGCGCTGGTAGCGGCCGTTAGCCTGTCTGGCCCGCTGTAAACCATAATGCTCGATGTAATTAATCACTTCCAGTTCAATCACCGCAATCAGGCTTTGCAGCAAAAAGAACAGCACCCCTGTCCATCCGGCCAGCACATAACAGCTACAGGCAACCAGCAGGCTCAGGGCGTACCAGTCCAGCACTTCATTGCGCCAGTGCCAGGCGGGCAAATGCTGGTGTGCCAGGCGCTGTTTTTCCAGTAACCAGGCCTGATAAAGGTTGTGCCGCAGTGCCCTGAACACAAAGTTGTATACGCTTTGATTCAGCCGGGCACTGGAGTTATCCAGCGGTGTGGCCACATTCACATGATGACCGCGGATATGCTCTATCTTAAAGCCGCCATAACACACCAGGCTCAGTAATATACCGCCAGTAATGCGCTCAGTTCTGCCTGGCCGGTGGATCAGTTCATGGGCGGTATTAATGGCATTAATGCCACTCACTACGCCCAGGCTGATAGCCCACAGCAGCAGTGCCTGAATGCTCAGATCGTCCCTGCCCTGCAGCCAAATCAGTGTGCCAAACAGCAGCACAAGCTGAACCGGCAGTGCCAGCACAGGCAACAGCCTTAACAGGCGGCTGTGTCTGAGCTGCTGCTCTTCGGCCCGGTCAGGGTTGCGGGTATCCAGGCCAATCAGATAGTCGAGCAGCGGCAACAGAGCATATAGAAACACCAGGGGCAACAGGGCACCAAGGTACAGATTCGCGCTGTACTGGCTCAAACCAACGGCGGCCAACAGCAGCAGCGCGGGAACATAAGCCAGCGATGCGCTAAGAGTGCGGGTGAGCAGAGGCATAAGAGGTACCGACAGCTTGAACTGATTAATATTTGTTCGCTTTGCGACTTTGGTCAATATCTGAACAGCAGTATTTTTGATCGGTGTTAGACAGGTCAGACCACAGATGGCAAACTTAGCTTATTTACAGCAAGGGCTGTTGGTATGAAAGTCAGATGGTTCAAACTGATGATCAATTGCTATCCGCCCTATCTGGGCACCGGCATTCGTGTTAGCAAAGTCACCCCTGATTACCGTTTTTTACAGGTGGAAATGCCGCTGCGCTGGTATAACCGCAATTATGTGGGAACACATTTTGGCGGCAGCCTGTCCAGCATGGCCGATCCCTTTTATATGCTGATGCTGATTAATAACCTGGGCCCGGACTATATTGTCTGGGATCAGGCTGGCAGCATCGAATATCGCAAGCCGGGCCGTGGCCGGGTCAAAGCCGTATTTGAAATCAGCCAGGAACTGCTGGATGAAATCAGACAGCAGACCGTCGGGGGTGAGAAGTTTATAAAACCACTAACGGTGGATATCACCGATGAGGCCGGTGACGTGGTGGCTCATGTCAGCCGCACCCTGTATTTCAGGCGCAAGAAGCGCGATTAATCGTCGTTACCGCGGGTTGTTGGCGGAAACCCAGTAACCTTCAGCTTAAGCGTTTAAAGGCGCTGGATGCCCGACAACGACATTCGGGCATGACCATTGTCGTCTGTCATTCCGGCAGGTTGTCAGCCGGAATCTTTATCAGCTCCTGCTCGATCGCAAACACATGCTCATCGTGCTCGTCCAGCTCGCGCAGCGCTTCGGCCAGTTTAAGTAAGTATTCACTATTCGGACCGCTCGGCCCTTCACTGCGGGCGATATGGGCGGCAATTTCGGCTTCCGTCGCCGGGCCCAGCCAGGCTTCATTATCGGCACTGGCCAGATACACCAAACCTTCAGCTTCGCCGGGCTCATCTAACCAGTGCAGCGCGGTAAATACGCGTAAATAGCCGTTTTTTTCACGGTGATCGAGGTGTTCAAAGGTATCCGGCGTCACTTTATAGGCCATGCCGGCACAGCGCGCTCCCGGCTTTTCTATTAAGGTTGCTACCCGCCCCGGTGCCTCCGGCGTACCGCGATGATCGTGTGACCCCTGCCAGAAACGCCGTTGCCAGCCCCAGATAAAGGCTGGCCGGCGCTGCAGATACTCAAAATCTGCTTTGTAGATGAGCGAACCATAACCGAACAGCCATACGGACTCGAGGTGATCCAGCGGCTGGCGTTGTTTGTTCAGGGCGATAGTGTTGTGCGACATATTCTCCAGGGCGAGGTCAGCCGTTGTTCAGGGTCTTTATTACCCTAACGGTACCATCGTCTGATGCATGATTACCATAAACCTGCGGCGTTCTCACACTCCAGCAATCCGCTGCGCTACTTGCAGGCTACACCTGGCAGCACTTCCCGTCATTCCGGCACGCTGTTAGCCGGAATCTTTATCAGGTGGCAGAGGAATGAAATCTGACCAATACAGCCGGACGGAAAAAGATCCTGATTTTCATCAGGATGACGTGGTTTTTTATCCTTGGCCTGTGTCGGGTCCAGTTTATTGGGCTTGTGGGCCTGCTATTGCTGGTCGAAACTAATTGCCTCTGCGGGTCATTCCCGCGGGTTGTTGGCGGGAATCCAGCGTCCTTCAGGTTAAGCAGAAATGGCAAACTGAATTTCCCGGATTCCGCTTCGCTACATCCAGGCTACGTGTTTAGAGGCGCAGATGCCCGATAACCGCATTCGGACATGACTAACCCTGCGCTGGATCAAAAGATGACCAGTGTACGGGGGTAAGCCGCCTGCGCATGTTGTAGACTCATTGGCAAACCATCAACTTTCGGAGGATGGCAATGCGAAGTCTGCCGCTTTTTCTGCAACCCGTGGTGAATTTAACTGCCCAGTTCGACAAATTTATTCAGGGGCGACTCTGGCTTAAGGTGCTGATTGCCCTGTTCCTGGGTGTGTTGTGCGGTATTCTGCTCGGCCCTGATCTTCACCTGGTATCGGCAGACGCCGTTGTCACTATTACTGCCTGGCTGGCCCTGCCTGGCCAGTTATTTCTGGCCATAATTCAGATGATTGTGGTGCCGCTGGTGCTGGCCTCGGTGGTTCGCGGGCTGGCTGCCAATAATAACCCTGCGGCGCTGAAGCAAAATGGCGTGATTGCGCTGTTGTTTATCATAGGCTCTACGGCGATCGCGGCGGCACTGGGCATCACCCTGGCGCTGAATATTCAGCCCGGTGCCTATATCGATGCCGGAATTTTAATTGATAGTCAGGCCGCACCGCTGACCAGCGCTGTGGGAAAAGGCTTTCCGGAACTGGCGGACTTACCCGACAAGGTTTCCGCACTGATCCCGAAAAACCCGCTGGCGTCGATGGCCTCGGGTGAAATGCTACAGGTGATCCTCTTTGCTGCAGTGTTAGGGGCGGCACTGTTATCTATTCCTGCACAGCAGTCTAAACCTCTGTTTGAGCTGCTTGGCGCATTACAGGAAGTGAGCCTGCGCATTGTGTCATGGGCCATGGTGCTGGCGCCGTTTGCAGTATTCGGTCTGATTACCAAACTGGTGGCCAATCTGGGTATTGAAGTGCTGGGCGGGATGCTGGTTTACGTACTTACCGTGGTGCTGGGAATACTGCTGTTAGCGATGTTGTACCTGCTGGTAGCGAAATTCACCTGGCATGGGCCCATTAAACAATTTATCTCACATATCAGGGAGCTTTTGTTGTTGGCGTTCTCCACCAGCAGCTCGGCGGCAGTAATGCCAATTACTCTTGACGTAACCGAGAATAAATTGGGCATTAACGCCGACATCGCCCGCTTTCTGATCCCGTTGGGTGCCACCATCAATATGACCGGCACGGCCTTATATCAGGGGGTAGCCACGGTGTTTCTGGCCCAGGTCTTTGGCGTCGATCTGAGCCTGAGCAGTTACCTGTTTATCGTGACCATGGCGGTGGCCGCCTCCATAGGCTCACCTGCCACACCGGGCGCTGGTATTATTATTTTAAGTATGGTGCTGGAGGGCGTTGGGATCCCGGCGGCCGGTATCGCGCTGATTCTGGGCGTAGACCGGATCCTGGACATGTGCCGTACTTCGGTAAATGTGCTGGGTGATGTGGTGTCATGCACCACTGTGCAGTACTTTACCAATAAAGAAGAAGGCAACGCCGCGCCCGTTGATAACCCGGCAGAATCCGGGAAAGTGTAGGTTGTGCGTCATTAATTTTTACCGATTACGCACCTGTGTGAACCCTGCAGGAGAGCGGGGATTCTGTAGGTCGGACTTCAGTCCGACATGGCTGGTGGTTTCTGGTTGTTTTGTTGGACTGAAGTCCAACCTACAAAAAGAAAAGGTTCTGGATGCCCGATAACAACTTTGGACAAGACCTGTCTTTTACTCTCTGCTAATCCACTGGCGGCGTTTTTGCTTTACCGATAAGCTGTCGGTAAATACCAAAAACGGAGCGGGATATGATCAGAGCACGCTTGTTTAAACAGGGCGGCAAGCTGGAAGAGGGCGGTGCCGAATTAATGGATGGCTGGAAAAAGGATCGCCACAGCCGTATCTGGATTGACTTACAGGGCGAATCGGTTGAACAGCAGCGGGCCTTTCTGGAGCAGTTGCAATGCCACCCGCTGGCTATTAATGATGCCCTGCGTGAACGCCACCCGCCCAAGGTGGAGGAGTTCGAGCAACACACGCTGATTATCTATCGCGGCATGGCCAGCCTGGATGAGCATCTGAATTATGAGCCCCGGCAGATTGTGTTTTTTCTGTTTGAGCGCATGCTGGTAAGCCTGCATGCCGGCAGTGCCAAGAGTATTGACCAGATGTGGAGCCAGCAAACCACCTATCTGCATCAGAAAACCATCGGCGAATGGGCGCTGAAAACCATGCATACGTCATCGGGTTTCTATCTGGAGAGCCTGCTGGCGTTTGAGAATCAGCTCAGCGATCTGGAAGATGAGCTGCTGACCCGCCCCACCGACACCCAGATGAAGACCCTGACGGTATATAAATCGCAACTGGTGAAACTGCGCCGGGTGTTTAATTATCACCTGTCGATCACCCATGAGCTGAGCGGCTATGATTATCGCCTGCTGCCCAGGGAAAATCCGGAAATACTGCACGCCATTAATGATCTCTACGAGCGCTTCGAGCGCCTGCACAGCCTGGCGCAGATGTATTATGACATCAGCGGTGACCTGGTTGAGGGTTATATCTCGCTCTCATCCCACCAGCTGAATAACACCATGCGGATCCTGACGGTGATCACGGCGATTTTTGTGCCGCTGACCTTTCTGGCGGGTATTTACGGCATGAACTTTGAGCATATGCCGGAACTGGCGTTTGAGTATGCCTACTATGTGCTGTTAGGGGTAATGGGCGTAATGGCCACGGCGCTGGTGTGGCTATTTAAACGTAACGGCTGGCTGTAACGCCAGTCCGTTAGCGGTATTTCACAGGTTGTCGTAAATCGACACCTCGCGGTGATAACGGTCCCGGTCCGGGTCTTCGATACTGGTTGTCTGCACAATCAGATTCTGATGTTCCACCGGCAGATTATTCTGCCTTGCACCGGATAAAACATGGTGCAGATACCAGTCGAAAGGCCGCAGGCTGTCATCGATATGAGTGGCCACATAAATCTGCGTTTCCACCCGCTCTGGCCCCTGATATACCGCCACGGTGCGCCTGTCATAGCCCTGGCCTTTGCCTTCAATCTTATCCAGCTCTTCAAGCTGGCTGTGCTCAAGCTGATACAAT
Source organism: Lacimicrobium alkaliphilum (assembly GCF_001466725.1). Taxonomy (NCBI): domain Bacteria; kingdom Pseudomonadati; phylum Pseudomonadota; class Gammaproteobacteria; order Alteromonadales; family Alteromonadaceae; genus Lacimicrobium; species Lacimicrobium alkaliphilum. The sequence goes on along the minus strand of NZ_CP013650.1, from coordinate 411,742 downwards.
ACGCCCCACAGGGAATCGGCTTCTTCCCCGGTACACCAGGCATTACCCTTTGCCGAACCATCCCGGCCTACTTTATGGAACTTCAGCGCAAAACCAAGCAACTGCGCCACGCCCACCCGTTGAATGGGTGAGATACGGGCGCCAATCCGCTGGAATGACATATTCGAACCATAGGCAAAATAGAAGCATTTATCGGCGTTGTTATGCATCAAGGTTTTCCTGAATTAACAAAGGATTAGAGCACTATAGTTCAGCTTTTGGCGAAGCGCTCAAATTCTGCGGCCACGGCTTCAGCGGCGGCCTGAATAATCTGTTTGCCGTCCTCAACTGACGCCTGTGAAGGATCGGAGCCAATGCGCCCATCAGGAAACTGGCGGCGATAATCCTGCGCATGGGTGATAGTGCCGGTGGGGGCAATTTTTGGCTGCATCTGTACCTGCTTTTGCGCATCCGGGTAGGCAGCATAAGTCACCGCCACCTCAGAGGCCGTGGCATGCTGGCCATCACCAACCGGATAGAGTTGTTTGCACAGCGCCGCTACCGATTCAAACTGCCACCAGTTTTGTAGTTTTAGCAATATATCCTGTTCCTGCACTGCAGATGAAAAGCTGCGCTGTGCGTAGATCTCGGCAAAAGCGGCATTCACGGTCGCCACATTGCCACCGTGGCCATTGAGCCAGTAAATACGTTCAAACCCGTGGCGCTGCAATGAGGCTGTCCAGTCGAGTATGCTGGCTATCATGGTAGAGGGGCGCAGCGTAATGGTGCCGGCAAAGGCCAGGTGATGTTGCGCACAGCCTACCGAAAAGGTCGGTGCCACCAGCATATCGGTGAGTTGTTCGGCCCTTTTGGCGATCACCTCAGGGCAGATGGCGTCGGTGCCGAGCAAGCCGTTAGGGCCGTGCTGTTCGATTGAGCCAACAGGAACCAGAATACTTTTTGAGCGTTTAAGGTATTCTTCCACTTCCATCCAGCTTGATTGCGCTAATAACATGGTTTTCTCCGGGACTCGTTTTCCAAACACAGATTGCTGTTGATATACTACATCTTTATGCCACTACTGAGATATCAAATCCATGTCCGAGAAGCGTTTTATCAGTTCTGCAGAACTGCTCAGGGATTCTTTCCGCCTGGCCGCCGATGTGTATAACGACGGTTTTCGCCCTGATTACATCGTAGGGATCTGGCGCGGTGGTGCCCCTGTGGGTATTTCTGTGCAGGAATTTTTTGATTTTAAAAAGGTGACTACAGATCATATTTCCGTACGCACCTCGTCCTATTACGGCATCAATCAGCAATCCAAAGAAATCAAAGTACATGGCCTGCACTACCTGATCGAGAATGCCAACGCCGACGATAAACTGCTGATCGTAGATGATGTATTCGATTCAGGCCGAAGCGTGGATGCGCTGATCAAGCAAATTCAGAAGCTCTCGCGGCTGAACACACCCCATGATATCCGCATAGCCTGCCCCTGGTACAAACCACAGAACTCCAAAGTGGATATCGAACCGGATTATTATGTACAAACCAGTGACGAGTGGCTGGTATTCCCCCATGAGATAGCCGATCTCAGCGAAGAGGAAATCCGTGCAGGCAAGACCGACCTGGCTGATGTGATGGATTTATTGTTCTGATTCCACTGTAAGCCTGCAACGCTCTTACAACCCGCAATCCGCTGCGCTCCTTGCAGGCTACACCAACCCCGCAGCCCGGATGCAGCGAAGCGGAATCCGGCTAAACCTGCGACGCTCCTACAACCCGCAATCCGCTGCGCTCCTTGCAGGCTACACCAACCCCGTAGCCCAGATGCAGCGAAGCAGAATCCGGGTCAACCTGCGGCGTGCTCACAATCCCGCAATCCGCTGCACTCCTTGCAGGCTACACCAACCCCGTAGCCTGGATGCAGCGAAGCGAAATCCGGGTAAACCTGCGACGCTCCTGCAACCCGCAACCCGCTGCGCTCCTTGCAGGCTACACCACCGCGTAGCCCGGATGCAGCGAAGCGGAATCCGGGAAAATCACCGTTCGCCAAAGTTACTATTTGATGTAAAGGCATAACCCGCCCAATCCTGGGGTAAAATTCTTTCTCTTACATAATGATGAAAACTGGAATAGGGCCAGGCCTTCACTTCATCAACGAGCTTGTGCTTGACCGGATTGTAGTGAATGTAATCCACGTGCGAATTGAAATCCTCTTCATCTCTGATTAAATGTTCCCAATACCGCCTTTGCCAAAGGTTGTACTCACCACGATTGTTCGGACAACAGCCCGGGATCAGATTTGCGACCTTACGTGAGAAAATAGCCTTAATGCTTTGTATGCGCCTGGCGTAATCGCTGACTCCTTCCGGCAAGGTCAGAATCATATGCAAGTGTTCTGGTAACACAACAATTGCTTCAATTTTAAAAGGATGGTTTTTGCGAGATTCTCTGAATGCTTGTCTGAGTTCATCTACATATTGAGTTAAGTAACTCGCATGACGATCAATCAGCGTTAATGTAAAAAAGTAGGTACCGCCATCCACCCAGACCCGTCTGTATCTAACCATGGTTTTCAACTCCATTTGAAAAACATTAAATATAGACCACTCAACCCGCAATCCGCTACGCTCCTTGCAGGCTACACCAACCCCGTAGCCCGGATGCAGCGAAGCGAAATCCGGGTAAACCTGCCAAAACGTTATCCACATTGGTGTTTTTCGCCAACTGTTGGTGGTATTGGCAACCCCTCCTTCCACCACAAAACAACAATATTCATATAAATCAACATCTTAAACTATTGGCAAAGGAATTGCTCAGTAGTGTGAGAAATCGTAAAAACAACATTTGAAAGGAACACTCATGAAACACAGCGTATTTTCTATTATCTCTGCCACGGCTCTGATATCCGTATTGCTTACCGGTTGTATTGTGCATGTCGGTGCCGGTGAAAGCGGTGGTAATGTCGATGGCGTATTTGGTGGCATTGATATTCAATCCGGTCGCAGCGCTAAAGACCTGTCTATGGTCAACGGCAGTATTGAAATGGAAAACGACAGCAGTGCAAGGGATCTGAGCACTGTGAACGGCAGCATCGAACTGGCAGATAATGTGTCTATCCGCAATGCAGAAACTGTCAACGGCAGCATTGAAGCGGGCAGAAACCTGCGTGTTGAAAAAAGCCTGGAAACTGTTAATGGTGAAATTCTGCTCGAGGAAGGGGCTGAAGTCGGCAAAGACGTATCCAATATCAACGGCGATTTGCGCCTGATTGATGCCCGTATTGGCGGTGATGTAGAAACCTTTAACGGCGATGTTGAGCTGCTTGGCAATACCCATATCGAGGGTGATGTGGCAATCAGACGTAACCGTGATAAGAGCTGGTTTAAGTGGAACTCAGACAGTGAACCCAGCCTGACCATTGGTGCCAACGTACAGATCGACGGCGAGATTATTCTTGAACGCCCTGTAGATTTGAAACTGGAAAACAGCGCCCTGAGCAGCAAAGTGGTTCGTCGCTACACAGATGAATAACAGCCCATAGGGCTATGCAAGCAGTAAGATTCACTTAATATAACTCTCTGAGACCTTTTGACCGGCCCGCTAAGGCCGGTCTTTTTTAGTAAACGGAAAGTGATATGTCGCCAATAACCACCCCTCGCCTTAATCTGCGTCTGTTAGATGACAACGATGCTGCCTTTATTCTGGAATTGCTGAATGACCCGGACTGGCTGAAATATATCGGTAATCGAGGGGTTAATAACCTCGATGATGCCCGCAACTTTATTCAACAGGGGCCATTGGCGATGAAGCAAAAACATGGATTTTGCATGCTGCGGGTAGGATTGAAAGACAAGGATCAGGCCATCGGCCTGTGCGGTTTATTGCAGCGCGATAACCTGCCGCATCCGGATCTGGGTTTTGCCTTTTTACCTGCAGGAAGAGGCGCGGGCCTCGCAACTGAAGCCGCCGCAGCTGTAGTCGAACAGGCTGATAAAGACGGCCGGCCCACCCTACTGGCGTTCTGCCTGCCGGATAACCAGGGTTCAATTAAGCTTCTGAAACGTATCGGTTTTGTTTTTAAAAGTGAGTACCGCCAGACACCGGACGATGAGCTTTTGCATTTGTATCAGCGTGACAACCCGACGATACAGGCATAAAGGCACTGGATCTCCGCTTTCATCCAGATGACAACAGGAAAAGGAGATGGCCGGTTGCACCATTCAGCAAGACAACTCCCGGTCATTCGCGCATGCCGCAGGTATACCCGGATTCCGTTTCGCTGCATCCGGGCTACGGCCTTCTTATAAACAGATCCTTATCAGGGTGCCAGGCTGGACAGTTGGCTATTGGCCCGGTCCAGCCTTGCTAATTGCTGCCTGAAGCGGCTTAATTCTTCTCCGTGCAAGCGGATATCGGCGGAAGCTTTGAGCTTCAACGGGTTAATCGCCCGGCCATGCCGATGCACTTCATAATGTAAATGACGCCCGGCGGAAAGCCCGGTATTACCCAGGTAGCCGATAATATCGCCTTGTTTAACCCGCTCACCCACCCGCAGTTTGCCGGCAAAACCTTTTAAATGCGCATACAGGGTCTCATAGCCATTACTATGTTGGATAATCACCGTATTACCGAAACTGCCGAAACGGCTGGCACGTTTCACCACACCGCCACCTGCTGCCATAATCGGGGTGCCAACAGGGGCGCTGAAATCAATGCCTTTGTGCTGGCGATTGTAACCAAGCACAGGGTGATGTCGGCTGCCGAAATGGGAAGACAAACGTGCACCATTGAGCGGGGTTTTCATCAGAAAACTTTGCGCCAGACGGCCATCGGGAAAGTAGAAGGCGTCATTGAAACGGATCAGACGATGATCCTCTCCGGCATTAGTAAAACGTAAGTACGTCAGTAGCAGCGGATTTTGTAAATGTGCAAACAAGGCAGGATCCTGGCTCACCTGCGTGCGTTGATAGCGCACCTCAAGTACGTCCCCCTGCTGTACCTGCCGCTGAAAATCCACAAAATGTGACAACGCCATGATGGCACTGTTGATCACATCAACAGGAATGCTGTTTTGCGCTGCGTCCTGATACAGGCTGTTACGGATATCCAGACCCTGCTCGTGCGTTTCATACACTGTGGGCACCTGCTTTAATTCCACTGACCAGGCGTTATCGGCATAGGTGGCTTCGATAATCTCGCCATACTCACGAGCCAGGCGCACGCGGTGGCTGGTGGATGTCGGGTGTGCAACTTCAATATTGATACCGGTTTGTAATCTGCCCAGGTTGAGCAAGGGCTTCGCGGCTATGGCCAGCAATGCGACCCGGTGCGCCGAAATACCCTGTTTACCTAACAATCTGGTAAGGTTTTGCCCGGGTTCAAGGGTAACCAACTGGCCTGGTGGTTGGGCTTGTACCTCTGTTACTCCCGCTCCAATACGCCGTTGCTGAGCATAAGACTGTAGCGAATCGCCCGATAAACTGCTGTCAAAAGGCACGGGGGACGCCGCCGTTGTAGCTGTAACGGGGTTATTATCTTTGCCGGAGCTGATAATAAAGGTCAGTAACGCAGCAATAACAAAAACCAGCGCAAAAACATGCCGTTGGGAAAGTGCTGTCATATTACTCACTCCCACTTTTGCGTGTATGGCCTAAATAGACCATTGGATCCTGCCTCTGACCGTTCTGAACCAACTCAAAATGAAGGTGCGAACCTGTAACCTTGCCGGTGGCGCCCATGGTACCAATGATCTCGCCCTGTTTAACCCGATCCCCCTTTTGCGTGTCAATACTGTCGAGGTGAGCATAGAGTGTCTGCCAGCCATCACCGTGTTGCACCACCACTACCTTGCCGTAGTTGTCGCTAAGCGTGGTGGCATCGGCAATCATAATCCGGCCCGCAGCGCTGGCATAGATTGCTGTGCCAACGGGCCCTTTGAAATCAACACCCTGATGCACCTGATTCTGACGGATGGCCGCCACATGGCCAAATGACGAACTGATGGCCGGTTTATCGACCGGCATTATCCACTGATCCGGCCCGCTGGCTAACGCCCGGGTGTAGGCAGATCGGGTGAACAAGACTAATAGCATCGCCACCAGAAAAACCGGCATCTGGCGTTGCCAGTTTAAGGGTGCAGGCCCGCTTCCGATTATCGCGCGTATACGTTGTTTATAGGCTGCCAGGCCCATGCCATGGCCGGTAAAACTCAGTTGCATAGCCGCAGAGTGTGGCTGAGCCGTGGTATTAACCGACTGTTTGATACTGGCGATCAGAGCCCGGGCATAGGCATCGGGACAGAACCGGCCCTGCGCAACAGTCGCGGCATCACAGCGCATCTCAACTGCCTGAGTAAAATGCGCGCTGAGCCTTACCAGGAACGGATTAAACCAGGCAACGGCTGAGATAATATGCCAGGCCACCAGCCACCAGTGGTCATAAAAACGGATGTGGTTAACCTCATGAGCTAAGATCATCTGCCGCTGTTGTGGCGACAACTGTAAAAAGTGCTGCGGCAACACAATACGGGGCCGGCGTAATCCAATCACAAAAGCACTGGTTGGTGGCGCTTGTGCCGGCAGCAATACACAATCAATATTGCTGTTGATGATATGGCCGTTCAGCGCTTCAGGGCAATGAGTGCTCTGCTGTGCTAACTGCAAAACCGCGTGATAATGCCATGCCAGCCGGGCCAGTTTTGCCAGACTCACCAGCACGATCAGGGTCAATACCAGCAGACTCCAGGACACCACCCAGGGCTGTTGCAAGGGTGTTGTAATGTTGTCTGCCATCCAGACCACGGGCTCAAATACACTGAAATCAGCAGCACCGGTGTATTTGGTGTGCCGCAACAGGACATCGGGTACGGGCAGCATTACCACCGAAGGCGCGATGAGGGTCCATAACCAGAAGCCGGGGGTAAGTCGCCGCTTGCGGGCAATATAACCCGCCGTCAGCGTGAACAGGCCAGTTAACAACACCCACAGCGCCAGAGAAAGTAGAATATTGCTACTCATGCTGCACCACCCTGTTTTGATTTCGTTGTTGGCACTTGTTGCAGCAACCCTTCCAGCTCAGCCAGCTCATCTTCATTAATCAGATGGCTGTCAGAGAAAAAGTTCACTGGTAGCGGGGTATCAATTTCCAGCACCCGCCGGGCAAAGTCGCTGGCAAATGCGGCTAAAGTCGGTACCTTCTGAAGCTCTGCGTAGTAGAGATTTTTATTGCCCCGGGTGCTGGTACGAACAAAGTTTTTGTCGCTCATGCGCTCCAGGGTTTTACGGGTTGATGAGTAGGTCCAGCCATAAAGCGCGGTAAGCACCTGGTGGATTTCTTTGCCGGTACGGGGCTGGGTATTCCAGAGTAACTTCAGTACTTCGAGTTCAGGGGCGGTAGGCTGATGTTTCGCCATGGTTATTCCTGCCAATAACAATCACGCTTGTGCGACATGTGTCACACAATAACATCAGCTTTTCTGCGACACAAGTCGCACTTTTTATTGTTCTCTGTATTCCTGGTAGACGGTGGGGTTATTCCAGCGGCCTGTAGCCGATGCGGAATCCGCCCCAATGCTTGTTATTAACATATAAGGGCACCGACAGATCATGCATGACTTCGCCGGTATCGCGTTTGTAGGTTTGCAATAACAGCTGCTGAGTATGCGCCCCGCAGCGGCTGCCAGTCTTGTCGTCAAACATGCGTCGCGAGCGGTTGCCGAGCAAATCTTTTTTGCTGTCACCGGTCAGCGGCTGGTTAAAGCCATTGTTGTGCCTGGCGACATATCCGTTGGGGTCGGTGACAATAGCATAGACAATATGGTCTTCACTGTTAAGCGCCTGTTCCTGATATTCGGGCAGTATCCGATCAAAAAACGCGGAATAAGGCGTATCAAACTTGGTCAGTGCGATCCCCTTAACCTGAGTGTAATCGCGGCTGAAAAGCTGCGCTTCAGACAGTTCTCCTTTTGCCAGGGCCTGTTCCAGTCGCTGGCCGATACGTCGGGCGGTTTGCTCAGCGATGCTGAATATTCTGCGATGGGCAGAGCTGTCGTCAGAGGTAACCAATAACGCCAGCAGCTGTTCGGCCTGACTTTCCAGCCGCTCGGCCTGCTCCGTGAGTTGTTTCATCTGCTGTTGCTGTGAACTCAGATCTCCGGTCAGAGAATCCAGTAACAGGGTGTTTTCGGACAGATCCTGCTGGTTCTCTCCCAGGCTGCCGGCAATGCTTTTGAGTTGTTGATCCACCTCTTCGGCATGCCGGGCTATCTGGCCAAGTTGATCGGCCACCTGATGAGTCGTCGCGGATTGACGATCCACCTGCTCGGCCAGTCTGTTAATGATATCTGCTGCCTGTTGGGTTTCGTGGTGAATCCCTTCCACCAGCTCGCCAACTTCCACCGTCGCCTTTGAGGTACGCAGGGCCAGGGTGCGAACTTCATCGGCCACCACTGCAAAGCCACGACCATGTTCACCGGCCCGCGCCGATTCAATGGCTGCATTCAATGCCAGCAGGTTGGTCTGGTCGGCAATACTCTGAATCACATTGGTCACGCTGCGGATTTTCTCCGCTTTATCACGCAACCCGGCGATGGTCTGCTCCGCCTGACGACTGGCACTGACGATTTCAGTGATATCGCGGGAGAGCGACTCCACCTGCTGCTGCCCCTGAATGCTGATCAATCGGGTCTGTTCTCCTGCCTCAGCCACTTCGCCGGTAATATGATGAATGTCCTGCGCCCGCCGGTTGATCACATCGGAACTTTTCGCCACCTGTTGCAGGCGCTCTACGGTGCTGGCTAATACCTGATGCAGATTGGTGATGGCAAAGCTGAGCTCTGCAGTGGAAATAGCGTTAGCCCCTGAGTTACGGGCCAGTTGATGGAGGGTCTGATCGGATTTGCTTTGTGCTGACTGGGCTTGTTCCGTTTCCGGCACTGCCTGTTGCCTGGCGTAGATCAGGGCCTGAGCCGCAAGTATAATTACCGCCAGTGCCACAAACTGCAGAATCTGGCCTGTAATCAGCCACAGAACCAGGCCAGTGCAGATAAGTGTGCCCAGCGCTACCAGTCCGGTTCGGAACAGACTTTGAGCCATGATAAAGCCCCGCTTCAGCTATCCAGTACGATACCCCATTATTGGCTCAAACAGGATTGGTGCCCAGCCTAAAAGGCCGAAGAGAACCTAGACATTAGTCGTAGGCTTGACATGCATAAGCCACTGATATCGGCGTTACTACTGGTCTGGAAGATGGAAAGGTCACCAATGTCATTCCCACCACCGCTCTGCCCTGTGTTGTTATCAGTGCTCGGGGTATTCCTGATCACTGCTTTTTCTCAACAGCCAGTAAGTGATCCCCAAAGCCAGGGTGGTGGCGGCAATACCGATGAGGTACATGGGAGTAATCTGATCAAAGTCCAGCACTATGACTTTTCGGGCAATGGCCATCAGTGCCGTGGCGACAACCAGCTGTACCGGGAAGATATTGGTGCCCAGATACAGCCTGATATTGATAAAGATCTCCACCGCAATCAGCACCGCCATAAAGCCGCCGAAGGTATAGAAAATGTCGTTGATATCGAGCAGCAAAATCGGTGGCGTAATCAGCCGCTCATAAATAATGTACACCACATCCCCGACGCCCCAGAGGATCACGGCAACCATCAATACCGCCAGCACCCGTATGGCAAAACGGATCACATGATGTAAGCCACGAAAAAACGGATCAGGAAAATCAACCGGCAATTCCTGATGCAATTCATTCTTTGGCTCTGTGCTGGTTATCCTGGCTGAGCTTTGTCCTGATTTTTGTTCTGCCACAGTCTTCTCCATTATTATGCCCCCTGACTGACTACAAGTGTCTATCACGGTAAAACGCCTGAATAAATACGTAGCGAGCGTCAATTAGACCACCGTCACTGAGCAAATATTCATTAACAGTAAGCAAAATTACAACAACGGCAGGCCGGACTTTCACCATGCATTCCTTACGAAAACTCAGGGCTGGCCGCCATGCACCTGACTTTATTGTTGATTGTCCCGAAAGCGGCTGGTGATCCTGTTGCACTGATACGTGCTACTAAGGATACCAGCGGCAGATATCGCTATGATTTGTCAGTGATATTCAGCAGGCCTGAAACGCTGTGCAAGAAAACCTTTGGATAAGCGGTCTGCTTCAACCGGATAAGGTACCAATTAAGCTTAAAGGAAAGCGATGATGAAACTGATGTATTCTGTAAGTGCTGGCGTTACAGCCGCCCTGTTGTCCACTTTGACGGCGCCGGTGCTGGCTGCCACTAACCCGGTTCAGGCCGTTGATTTTATTAACCTGTTTGAAAAACTCTCCGGCAAGCAACCCGGCATTCGCAAGGCCCATGCCCGCGGGCTGTGTGCCACCGGCACCTTTACTCCTGAGCAAAATGCGCATTTTCCCGGGGCCGCCTTATTATCCGGCGGTGAGTTGCCGGTGGTAATGCGTTTTTCTGTGGGCGGCGGCAACCCTGAGGCCGACGAACGGGCACCTGGTGCAAGGGGTATGGGGATGCAAATCACTTTACCTGAAGGCAGCAGACATATATTTACCGGGAACAACTTTCCGGTATTTGCCGGAAAAGACCCTCAGACCTTCTTCGGCCTGCTGCAGACCTTTGTTCCGGATGAGCAGGGCCAGCGCGACCCGCAAAAAACCATCCAATACGCCGAGCAAAATCCCAGTGTCAAAGCCAATCTGGCCTGGCAACAGAGCGCCGGCACTGCCGCCTCTTATGCCAATACCGAGTTCTTCGGCTTACATACCTTTTTCTACAATAAAGACGATGCTGAACAGACAAAATTCCGCTGGCATCTGCTGCCCGATTTGGGTGTAAAGACCTTGTCAGAGGACGAAGCTCAGGCCATGGAGGCTGATTTTCTGGCCGATACCATGAAACAACAACTGGATGCCGGTGAGGTCAGTTACAGTCTGATGGCCACCATTGGCAAACCCGAAGATACCAATATTGACCCGTCGGTACAGTGGCCCGATAACAGAGAGCAGGTGAAACTCGGCACGGTTCGCCTGAGCTCCTCAGGTGGCGAGCATTGCACACCAGTCAACTTTGACCCCAATGTACTCTCTGCCGGATTCTCTCCAAGTGACGATCCGGTGTTAAAAATGCGCTCCGCTGCTTATGCCATCTCCTTCGGCAAAAGGCTCAGCGGCCAGTAACAACAAAGTGGCAGTGATGGTAAGCCGGTATGCCTTTTTAAACCACCTGACCGGCGACCCAGCCGCTGCTCCAGGCCCACTGGAAGTTGTAGCCACCAAGCCAGCCGGTGACGTCCATCACTTCGCCGATAAAATACAGCCCTGGTACCTGTTTCGATTCCATGGTCTTGGATGACAGTTCGTCGGTGTCGACACCGCCCAGGGTCACTTCGGCAGTGCGGTAGCCTTCGGTGCCATTGGGCTTTAAGGCCCATTGTTCAAATGCCTGGGCTACCTGTTGCAACTGTTTGCCCTGAAATTGTTTGAGCGGTTTGTTGTTAAGCCCGAAATAGTCGATGGCCACCTGCACAAAACGTTTGGGGTAGTGTTTTGCCAGCGCGGTGGAAAGCAGTGCGTCCGGGTGTTGCTGTTGTTGCTGTTCCAGCAAGGGCAGTAAATCTTGGGTGGGGCTTAAGTTAAACAGTACGGCATCACCCGGCTGCCAGTAGGATGAGATCTGCAATACGGCCGGGCCGCTTAAGCCTCTGTGAGTAAATAAAATATTTTCATGAAAGCGGGTGTGATGACACTCTGCGGTGGCATCTAAGGACACGCCACTGAGCTCTGCCAGCACGCTTTTATCCTGCTCATGCAGGGTAAAGGGCACCAGACCGGCGCGGGTGGGCAGCACCTTCAGACCGAACTGCTCCGCCACCTTATAACCAAAGGGGCTGGCACCGAGTTTGGGAATCGACAGGCCCCCGGTAGCGATAACCAGTGACTGACAGCAAAATTCGCCATGGCTGCTGGCAAGGGTGAATCCTGCATCGTTTTTTTCAATCTGCTGCACCTCGACGGGATGGCGTAGCTGCACCCCGGCCTTGTCGCATTCGCTGAGCAGCATTTTTAAGATGGCTTTAGCCGAGTCATCGCAAAACAGCTGACCTAAGGTTTTCTCATGGTAATCAATGCCATATTCGGCCACCAGGGCGATAAAATCCCACTGGGTATAGCGACTCAGGGCTGACTTGCAGAAATGGGAATTATTGCTCAGATAGTTTTCGGGGGCGGCATACATATTGGTAAAGTTGCAGCGACCACCACCTGACATCAGGATCTTGCCGCCAATACGTTTGGCGTGATCCAGCAGCAACACAGAACGCCCGCGCTTTGCCGCCTGCGCCGCACAAAAAAGGCCCGCAGCTCCCGCGCCGATAACGATCACATCATAGCTTGCCAATACCGCATCTCCGCAAACAAAAACGGCGATTATACCGGATCGTCAGATTCCAGGGCTAAAGTTTTAACCGGGTTGCGAGTTCCAGGAGAGGTATTTCACCAGATAGAACACAAAGTCAAACAAGTCGTAGCCTGGATGCAGCGAAGCGGAATCCGGGTAAGCCGGGCATTATGGCAATCCCGCAATCCGCTGCGCTCCTTGCAGGCTACACCACTGAGAGTAGGGTCGAATTTATTCGACAAATACCTTCTGCCAGCCCAATAAATTGGGCCCTACATAAGATTGCTCTTCTCTGCGTCCTCCGCGTCTCTGCGAGATCAAAAAAAAAGCTAATGATCACGCAGAGGCGCCAAGACGCAGGGAATTTGCCGGCCCATAGACAGAGGACACAGAGATATTAAGGGGTTAATGCCCTTTACTTCTCCTTCCGTGCCCTCTGCCTTTCGCGACTCAGCGATAAATTCTCTTTTCGAGCATTTAGTGTTTTTCGTGGTAAACAAAAGGGCACTGGGTTCCCGCCAACAACACGCGGGAACGACGTTCGGTCATGCCCGAGTGCTGTTATAGGGCATCCAGCGACCTTTGAGAAAGGCAGGATAGAACGCTTGCTTTAATATTTAAGAAAGCTGTTCCAGCATGGTCTGGGCGTCACTCACCTCAAACTTGCCGGGTTCTTCGAGGTTAACCTTTTCCACTTTGCCATCCACTACCAACATCGAATAACGCTTGGAACGGATGCCACCGAAGGTACCGGTATCCATATCCATGCCCAGTGCTTTGGCAAAACTGGCATCGCCATCGGCCAGCATTAAAAGCTCACTGGCATTCTGGTCTTTACTCCAGGCTTCCATCACAAAAGCATCACTGACAGCGGTACAGATAATGCTGTCGGCACCTTTCTCTTTGAGCTTGTCGGCCAGTGCCACATAACCCGGCACATGGGCCTCGGAACAGGTCGGCGTAAAAGGGCCCGGAACCGCAAAAAGTACCACTTTCTTACCGGCGAACAGATCTGCGGTGCTTACTTCTTTGCCCTCGCCATTTTCACGCAGGGAAAACTTCATATCGGGGAGAGATTGTCCTGGCTGAATCATTGAAGACTCCTTTTTAGGTTTTTGAGCCATGAATAAGATAAACATCAAAACGGTTGGCCCGGCCCGTCATTTCTATATGGGGCTTTTTCTCATCAAGCCAAGGGGCCCCGGCAGGCCGTTTTACCACCACGCGCTTTTGCGCCAGCTGTAAAGCGGGCGGCAGCAGGCTGTCGGCGTCTTCATCGGGGCCAAGCAACTGCTGAAAAAGGCGCATTTCTTTTTTTACCAGTGCCGATTTTTTTCTGTGGGGAAACATCGGATCCAGATAGACCACATCGGGCTTTTCTCCCTGCCAGTGTGTCATCACAGATACCGCACCCTCGCTTAACAGTTGCATATTCTGTGGCAGCCAGCGGCCAAGTTCCTGATCTTTTGTTGCCCGTTGCAAACCGTCTTCAAGCAGTGCAGAGACCACATTGGAGCGCTCGAGCAGGGTCAGATGGCAACCGAGACTGGCAAGAATAAAGGCGTCCCGGCCAAGGCCGGCAGTGGCATCCAGCACCGCGGGCCGGTAACTGCCCTTGATGCCCACCGCTTTGGCGATGGCTTCATTTTTACCGCCGCCGTGCTGACGACGCCAGCTTATGGAGCTTGCAGCAAAATCCACCTGTACGGCCCCCATTTTGGCATCATCCAGCGTTTTCAGCGCCAGTCCCTTGTCATCCAGCCACAGCACCAGACCGCTATTAAGATCAGCCCGGGCCAGCGGTAAACGCCACTTTTGCGCGACATCCTGCGCCTGAGTCTGAAATTCGCCGCTGGCGGCCATGACCGGGATCACTGTCATCAGGCGTGACCATAATTTTCGCGGTGGGCCAGCCAGCGATTGATCAGCGCCTGGGCTTTATCAGGATGTTCACGCCAGAGCCGTTCAGCAAGCTGTTGTACCTGAGGGATAAGGTGGGCATCACGCACCAGATCGGCAATTTTGAGTTCGGCCAGTCCGGTTTGCCGGGTACCGAGTAATTCGCCGGGGCCGCGGATCTCCAGATCCCGCTGGGCGATTAAAAAGCCGTCATTACTCTGTCTTAACACCGACAAGCGCTGGGTGGCGGTTTTCGATAATGGCGACTGATACATCAGTACACAGTGGCTTTCCACCGAGCCTCGCCCGACCCTGCCCCGTAACTGATGCAGTTGTGCCAGACCCAGGCGTTCCGGGTTTTCAATGATCATCAGGCTCGCATTGGGCACATCCACGCCCACTTCAATCACCGTGGTGGCCACCAGCAGATCCAGATTGCCTTCACTGAAGGCCTGCATCACCTGCTGTTTTTCGGCTGCTTTTAAGCGCCCGTGTACCAGCCCCACCCGCAGATCAGGCAGCGCCATGGCCAGCGCCTGGGCGGTATCCTCGGCGGCCTGACATTCCAGCACCTCGGACTCCTCTATTAAGGTACATACCCAGTACACCTGCCGCCCCTGCTGTTTGCAGGCCTCATGCACCCGGGCCACCACCTCATCGCGGCGATTATCGGGGATGGCAACGGTTTTTACCGGTGTGCGCCCCGGTGGCAGTTCGTCAATCACTGAGGTGTCCAGATCCGCGTAGGCGGTCATCGCCAGGGTGCGGGGAATAGGCGTAGCGGTCATAATCAGCTGATGGGGAAACAGCCCCTGCTGCTGGCCTTTTTCCCGCAGGGCAAGGCGCTGATGCACACCAAAGCGATGTTGCTCGTCGATGATCACCAGCGCCAGATGCTGAAAATTCACACTTTGCTGGAAAATTGCATGAGTACCCACCAGCATCTGAATGTCGCCGGCGGCCAGACGTTCCAACAAGGCCTCTCTGGCTTTACCTTTAAGTTTACCGGCCAGCCAGCCCAGTTCGATATTCAGCGGCTCCAGCCACTGCCTGAAATTATTCGCGTGTTGCTCGGCTAAAAGTTCAGTGGGTGCCATCATGGCCACCTGATAACCGGCACCGATGGCTGTCAGGGCGGCCAGGGCCGCAACCAGTGTTTTACCAGAACCCACATCTCCCTGTACCAGGCGCATCATCGGCCTCGCTTTAGCCAGATCCCGGGCAATGTCATCACTGACCCGCTGCTGCGCGCCGGTGGGTGCAAAGGGTAAAGAGTCCAGAAAACGTTTTATCAGCGCCGGATCCGGCGTCAGCGCCATGCTGTGCTGACTGTCACTGTTTTTACGCACCTTAAGTACGCTTAAATGATGGGCCAGCAATTCTTCGAGGATTAAACGCTGCTGTGCCGGATGTTCGCCGTTTTCGAGTATCGCCAGGCTCTCTGTGGCCTGCGGACGATGTACCGTCTTCAGCGCCTGTTTAAGGCTGATTTGGCTGTCGTACAGTCCTTCGGGTAGTAATTCTGCCAGCCCACCTTTATCCAGCAGCTTCAGGGCCTGTTCAGTGAGATTGCGCAGACTGATCTGCTTTAAGCCTTCAGTGGTGGGGTAAACCGGCGTATAGGCTTCTTCGGTGGGCGCGGGGGCATCTGCCTGTTGCAGGCGGTATTCCGGATGCATCATTTCCAGACCATATTTGCCACGGCGCACTTCACCGAAACAGCGGATACTCAGCCCCGCCTGCAGGGCATTTTTCTGGGCGGCACTGAAATGAAAAAAACGCAGGCTGATGCTGCCGGTGCCATCAGACACCCGCACGATCAACATGCGTTTACGACCAAACTGAATGTCCGATGACATCACTTCGCCCTGAATACTGGCGTGAATGTGCGGCACCAGATCGGCAATAGGATAGATACGGGTGCGATCTTCATAGCGCAGGGGCAGATGAAAGAGCAGATCCTGCACCGTCACCAGCCCCAGTTTTTGCAGCTTTTCGGCAACTTTGCTGCCTACACCTTTAAGTTCCGTCAGCTTCAGATAAGAGAGTGACTGCATCCATGATTATTTTAAAGCCAGTTTGGCAGCATGATACACCAACTCGGGATCAACACGTACCTTGTAATCATGGGAGCATCTTGCCGGCATACAACAGCATGGTATGTGACAGCAAAAAAAGCGGACCAGGTACTGTCCGCAGCGTCTAGCCAATCAAACCTTAGCCGGCGTGTTAGTGTCCGGCACTGCTTTGTTGTTGCTGCATAAAGCGTCTTATATCTTCGGCGTTCTGGCTGCGCAGCGCAGGCTTACCATCAACTAACATCAGATACGTGGGAAAACGCTTTATTTTATGTCGGAAAAAATGGCTTCCGGCCTCATCTATAGTCAGTTTAAAGGTAACCTGATGACGACGCTTATATTTATCCAGTGCCTCTTCATTGGTCCAGAGATGAGATAAAACACCAGTGATGGCCAGATCCGGATATAACTGACTGAGTGCATTGGCTTGTTTTTGCTGTTCGATACAATTCTGCGACATATCGGGGCGTCGTTCTTCGAGATACCAGTCACACCAGGTGGCAGTAAAATACAGTAATTCCAGTGGCCTTGGTGGTTGCTTTGGTTCGCTAAGCGGCTGCGTTGGCAGTGAGAGGGCATTCAGATCCAGCTCACCATCTGCCAGTAAAGACAGTTTATTATCCAGTGATTCATTCGCTTCATGGCCCTGATGTACCAGCTTACCGGCACGGTCGAAAATCAGATGATACGGTGTACCACGCATCTGAAAATCTCTGGCCACCTCGCCCAGTGAGTCCTTTACAACCGGCATAGTCAGGTCAAATTGCTCTCGCACCTGCTGAATCTTTTCATCACTGTCGTTCAGGTCGATATTGACGGCGATTACGTCTATATCGTCGCCGAACTTCTGCTGAACATTCTGAAAATGAGGCATTTGTTGCATACAGGGTTTGCACCAGGTCGCCCAAAGCTTAAGATACACAGGCTTGTTGTCCGTCAGCGCTGACAGCACCAATGCCTTACCGTTGAGATCATGAACCACTTGTTGCAAATGGTCTGAGTTTGCTTCGGCACACCTGGGATACAGTGCAATACCAACGAATACCAGACCACACAGCAGTAATAACCAGAGTTTAGCTTTCATGTTGTTTTCCTTAAGATTAACCTGACCGGGAGTATGTGCACTTTACCGGGACAGAAGTAGTACCAACCATGACTAAATTGACGGATCCAATTTTTGAAGTTGACCTTAACCTTCGGGGAAGCGATGCGGGCTCCCTGGTTGAAACCCTATCCGAACAACTTAAACAGGCCATTGACCAGGGACGTTTGCAACCCGAGTTCAGATTGCCACCGACCCGCACTCTGGCAACGCGAATCGGTGTATCACGCAATACTGTACTGGCCGCCTATGAAGCGCTGCGCAGTCTTGGCTACCTCGATTCCAGACGTGGTAGCGGCACATTTGTTGCTGCCAGGCCCGTAGAGCTGAAGACTGAGGCAACCAACAGACTGTCTCTGAAGAAACACCTTCATCCATACTGGCGGGAGCGTCAGCCCTTTCCCGGCCATGCTCAACAAGCTCGCACAGAGTTTGATTTTTCCGTGGGAAAAGCCGATATCAGTGACTTCCCTTTCGCCGAATGGCGCCGTCACCTGCACCGTGCGGTGCATAAAATGCAGCGGGTACTGACAGAGTCGATTCCGGATCCGCAGGGTCAGGCGTCTTTGCGCCAGAGTATTAGCCGTCACCTCTCGTTTAGCCGTGCACTGGCTTGTGAGGCAGAGGATCTTGTCGTGACCAATGGTGTTGCTCAGGCCGTTGAACTGCTGATACGGCTGTTCGTTCGTCCGGGACAAACCCGCGTGGCCATTGAACATCCTGGCTACTTTAAAACCCGTCAGGCGTTCGAAGCCGCCGGGGCGATTGTGGTGGAAGTGGAAGTAGATGAAAATGGCATGCAGGTGGACGCTATTCCGGCAGATGTAGACTTAGTCTGCGTCACTCCATCCCATCAGTTTCCATTGGGTGTGGCGTTGAGCCGGGCGCGCAGAAAAGCACTACTTCGTCGTGCCGAAGCCGAAGATATGCTGATTCTGGAAGACGATTACGATTGCGATTTCAGACTGGGTGAGCGGCCCATTGATGCTCTGAAGACACAAGATCTATCACAAAGAGTTTTTTATCTGGGCACGTTTTCTAAAAACATGTTTCCCGACGTGCGTATCGGTTATGTACTCTGCCCTGAGTGGGCCAGAACGTCGCTGGTAGCAGCCAGAAATGCTTCGGACTGGCACAGCCCGGTGATGGTGCAGGAGGCACTGGCGGACTTTATCGAACAGGGGTGTTTATTCCGACACGTTACCCGTATGCGTAAGCGGTATGCAGAGCGTGACAGAATATTGCGCCAGGCACTGAGTCATTTTTTTCCTGCTCGAATTACTGTACCTGAAACTTATGCTGGCCTGCATCTGACCGTATTGTTCGACCAGCACGTTGATGTACAGAAGCTAAAACAAAGAGCGCTGGCCCGTGGCCTGAACTTTTTTACCCTGAATGAACTTAGCCCCCAGAGCAGTGGTTTTAACGCTATTGTACTGGGCTACGGATGCATCGAAAAACAGGATATCGAGCCGGGCATCCGGCTACTGGCCGAGTGCATGGCTGATTAATCCCGTCCCTGAGTCGTTTCAGTTCTGCCCCTGCTCTATTTCACTGCCAGCCTGGCAGCATGATACACCAACTCGGGATCAACACGTACCTTGTAATCCGGGTTCACATACTGGAAATGGATCAGGCCGCTCTGATCGGCGATATACACTGCCGGTGCCGGTAATACGATGCGATCGTCGCCGGGCAGGCTGGCAAATACATCCCCCATGGCGCCGCGATATTTTTTGGCGGTGTCTACATCCAGGAAAAAACCGATCCCAAAACCACGGGTGGCGTTGAGATCATGGTCTGAGAGCACCTGAGCCTTATAGTCAGTATCGAATTTCTGCGACTGTAAGCGCGCGACAGAGTCCGTTGAAATAGTCAGGATCTGGTAGCCAAGTTCGCTGATTTTCTGCTCCACTGCACGAAAATCTGCTAACTGCGCATTACAGTAGGGGCACCAGCCGCCCCGGTAGAACAGGATCACAGCGGGCTTATCTTTGACCAGCTCGCGCAGATTGACGTCGCTGCCGTCAGGCCGCTTCACGCTGACATCGGGGATGATCTGGCCGTTCATCAGCGGCGTGACCTGTTCGGCGCTGCTGGCCACTTCGGTACGATCGAGGGCCAACAAGGGCTGACTGATCAGAGTACTGGCAAGAATAAAGGCAAATAAAGCAGAACGTATAAACATAATAGCTCCATGATGGGAAAGTAGGTTCGCCCTCTATTGACCCGCACAGACTCAGATAACTTTCACCTTTTCGCTTTTATCGCCCTGATATTCGCGCATTCGCTGCCACCAGCTCTGTGGGGCACTGATTTGACCCTCTTCGTCGATCTGCGGGTATTCCAGCCCTTTGATGCGACATAAGGTCTTCAGCCTGGGGTAGCCCCCTTCAAACAGAATGCGCTGGCACTCTTTTTCATCCAGTCTCGGCCGATCATATAAACCGGCCTGCTGGCGTTGACGCTGGGCTTCATACAAGACCAGGGCACCGGCCACCGATACATTCAGCGATTGCACCATGCCCTGCATCGGGATCACGATATGCTGATGAGCCGCAGCCAGCGCCTGCTCGGTGGCACCGTATTTTTCCTGGCCGAACAGAATGACGGTGGGGCGGCAGTAATCGATATCGCGAAAATCCACCGATTTATCCGACAGGTGAGTCACCAGAATCTGCATCTTCTGGCTGTTGAAGCTGTCGATAGCCCCGGAGGTATCGGCATGGGTATGCAGCTTCAGCCAGTTCTGACTGCCTACCGAGGTGCCGCTGCGGATCTGATGCTTGGTATTCCAGATCACATGCAGATTGTGTGCACCTACGGCGTCACAGTTACGCATAATCGCTGCAAGATTGTGCGGTTTATGCACTTTTTCCAGGCATACTGCCAGATCCGGCTGGCGCAGAGCCAGCATCTGGCGGATACGACGGTAACGCTCGGGCGTCATGGCCGGGACTTATTCAGGCAGCTCCATAATGCCGTCGATCTCTATCTGCGCGCCTTTGGGCAGTTCTCTGACACCGATAGCGGCACGGGCCGGGTAAGGCTGCTTAAAGTACTGCTTCATCATCTCATTGACCGCAGCAAAGTTGCTCAGATCGGTTAAGAAGATATTAACCTTGGTCAGATCATTAGGGCTGCCACCGGCGGCTTCACACACGGCTTTAACATTTTCAAATACCTGCCTGGCCTGCTCGGTAAAATCCTCTGAGACCATTTCCATGCTCTCGGGGACCAGCGGGATCTGGCCGGACAAATACACTGTGGTGCCGGATTTTACGGCCTGGCTGTAAGGGCCAATAGCGGCAGGAGCCCTGTCAGTATGAATAACGGACTTAGACATAACACTTTCCTCAGGAATTTTGTTTCGATTGACTGTGACGAGAAACTTTCTGTACCTCCGGCATTGCACGGATCTTGCGCATAACGTTTGCCAGATGTACGCGATTGGTAGTCGTAAGTTCCAAATCTATATAGTAAATATTGCTCTCTTTTTCCTCAGTCTGCAGACTGATGATATCAGAATCTGCCGTGGCAATGGCACTGGTGAGCTTGGCCAGCGTGCCCTGATGGTTAATCAGTTCAACCCTCACCGATGCCTTAAACTCACCCTGCACTTTGCTTTCCCAGTTCATCGGCAGCACCCGGTGCGGCTCTTCTTTAGCCAGCTTGCGGATATTACGGCAACCGTTCTGGTGGATCACCATGCCCTTGCCCGGACTGAGAATGGCGATAATAGTATCTCCGGGGATAGGATGGCAACAGCGGCCATAGCTGACCAGTAACCCTTCCGTGCCCTTTATGGCGACCCGGGCCTGGCCATCATCAATGATTTTCGGTTCCTGATTACCCAGTAACCGCCGTGCGACTATGGCGCTGAGTTCATTACCCAGGCCGATATCCGCCAGCAGGGCATAGAAGTTCTCGTGCTTGGTTTCCTGCACCACCCTGTCGATATCGGCCTCGGCAATCTCTTCCAGTTTAGTGGTACCCAGGGCATGGCGCAGCAACCTGTTGCCCATATTGATGGCTTCTTCGGAGCGCTGTTTCTTCAGATACTGACGGATATAAGAACGGGCCTTGGCGCTGACCACAAAGTTCAGCCAGCTGGCATTGGGTTTGGCTCTGGGCGAGGTGATGATCTCCACCGACTGGCCATTTTGCAGCGGCCGGTTAAGTGAATAATTGCGCCGGTCGACCCTGACCCCGACACAGGAATTACCGATATCTGAATGCACCGCATAGGCAAAATCCACGGCCGTGGCGCCCATGGGCAGCTCGATAATGCGCCCATCCGGAGTAAACACATAGATCTCTTCCGGGAACAGATCGGTTTTCACGTTTTCAATAAATTCCACCGAAGAACTGGCGCTGTGCTGCAGTTCGAGCAGTGACTGCATCCATTTACGGGCCCTGACCTGCGCTGTGGTGCCGCGGGTTTCGCCCGGTTCTTTATACATCCAGTGAGCCGCCACGCCTTTGTCGGCCATTTGTTCCATTTCCATGGTGCGGATCTGGATCTCCACCGGAATACCATGGGGGCCGACCAGAGAAGTGTGCAGCGACTGATAACCGTTAGTACGGGGGATGGCAATATAATCCTTAAACCGCCCTTCAATGGGTTTATACAACCCATGCATAGCCCCGAGCGCTCGATAGCAGCTGTCTACCCCCTCCACGATCAGGCGAAAGGCGTAAATATCCATCACCTCGTTAAATAACAATTCCTTGTTCTTCATCTTGCGATAGATGGAGTAAAGGTGTTTCTCGCGACCCAGCACCTGGGCGTCAATGGTGCTCTCTTTAAGACGAATTTCGATTTCCTGACGGGTATTTTCGATGATTTCTTTGCGGTTACCCCGCGCCTGACGCACGGCGCTGCCAAGGGCCCGGTAACGCATCGGGTACATGGCCTGAAAGCCGAGATCTTCCAGTTCATTTTTGATGTCATGAATACCCAGCCGGTGGGCAATAGGGGCATAGATTTCCAGGGTTTCACGGGCGATGCGGCGGCGCTTGTCAGGCCGCAGCGCCCCGAGGGTACGCATATTGTGGGTGCGGTCAGCCAGCTTCACCAGGATCACGCGGATATCCTGGGTCATGGCCATCATCATCTTGCGGAAATTTTCGGCCTGGGCCTCTCTTTTGCTGCGAAACTGGATCTTATCCAACTTGCTGACCCCTTCCACCAGGTCCGCCACCGACTGGCCGAATTCTTCGATAAGCTGTTCTTTGGAAACCGGCGTGTCTTCGATGGTGTCATGTAGCAGCGCCGACATCAGGGTTTCATAATCCAGATGCATATCGGCGAGGATGCCAGCCACTGCCACCGGATGGGTAATATAAGGATCACCGCTTGAGCGCATCTGCCCGTCGTGGGCGTCACGGGCCAGCACAAAGGCACGCTGAATATCTTCAACCTGCTTTGCGGGCAGATATTCACTGACTTTTTGTTTCAGGCCTTCAAACAGATACACGTGGGCTTCAGCAGAATTAATACATCAGGGGCTTAGAATACGAAGAATTGGCCTGAATAGAAATAGCCAGACAAAGGTTTTCAGGCCGGTTGGGCACCGGCCCGGGGTCAGACAACTTATTCCTGACCGGAGAGAATACTGGCTACAGAAGAAAACTCTTCCTGTTCCTGCTCCTGCTGGGTGCGCATTTCATCGGCATCCATGGTCTGAGCCGTTACCAGACCGCGTTCAATTTCACGCAGGGCAACCACTGTGGCTTTGTCATTTTCCCATTCAACCTTGGCATCACGCCCTTCGATTGCGAGCTGGCGGGCACGGCGTGCGGCAACCAGTACCAGATCAAAACGGTTACCAATCTTATCTACTGCATCTTCAACTGTTACGCGGGCCATCTTAAACTCCGTGAGCAATATGGAAAAAGGCCGCATAGTGTACAGTTTTTCCACGGTAAAAGAAATATGCTTTTGCAGGGGCAAGCTTTCAGTTGTCAGCCATCAGTTTTCAGAGTAGCCCGCGATGCAGCAAAGCGAAATCCGGGTTTAACACGCAGCATTTATTATTTCCCCGCAATCCGCTGCGCTCCTTGCAGGCTACGCCACTGTCAGTTGTGAGTGTAGCCCGGATGCAGCGAAGCGGAATCCGGGTAAAGAGGTAGATATTCTCATCACGTAGAGCCGCAAAGAACGCGGCGATGTTTGGGCGTTGCCCCTTTAGATTTCAGCGATCTTTGCGTCTCTGCGGTGAATAGCTTTTTAAAACTGAAAAACTAAGGTGCTACTTCAACAGCTCGGCGAAGAGCTTCTGATGGCGGCGGGCCTGTTTGGTTTGAGCCAGACGCTGGCACAATACTATCGCTTCGATTTCTTTCAGGGCCTGCTCGAAGTCGTCATTCACCACCACATAATCAAATTCCTGATAATGGGAGATTTCATCCCTGGCTTTGGCCATACGCTCGCTAATCACCTCGTCCGAATCTGTATTGCGGTGCTTTAAGCGGCGTAACAGTTCGTCCCGTGACGGCGGCGCAATAAAAATGGTGGCGGTATCCGGCATCTGTGCCTTGACCTGCCGCGCCCCCTGCCAGTCAATATCCAGGAATACGTCTTTACCCTGCTCCAGCGTATCGGCAATGGCCTGCTTTGAGGTACCGTAGTACTTACCAAATACTTCAGCCCATTCAAAAAAGGCATCATCGGCAATCATCTGCTTAAACGCAGACTCATCCACAAAATGATAATGTACAGCTTGCTGTTCACCTGGCCTGGGACTACGGGTAGTATGAGACACAGAGACCTGCATGGAGCCGTCCTGGTTACGCTCCAGCAAGGCTTTGATAAGACTGGATTTACCTGCACCAGATGGGGCAGCGAGAATAAACAGATTGCCGGTGGCCATAGCGCAAAAAACTCGTCAGACTGCAAAAACGCAATCTTAGCACAAGAACTTTGCGCCCGGCACTTGGACAGTCACTCAGAAGTCTTTACAGTAGACCTATAGCGATATCCGATACCTGGGATCGGCGATTTTGAAATAACAAGGATCATTAATGAATTCAGCATTACCCTTTGTGGAAGTACTTCACGGTAATAAGCCCGACGCACTGGTAGTCTGGCTGCATGGGCTCGGTGACTCGGGCAACGGCTTTGCCCCCATCGTGCCTGAGTTGAAGCTACCCTCCAGCCTGTCGGTACGTTTTGTGTTTCCCCATGCACCGGTGCGGCCGGTAACCATCAATAACGGCATGCAGATGCGTGCCTGGTATGACATCAAGTCGCTGGATTTTGAGAATCGTGCCGACAGCGAAGGGGTAAAGGACTCGGCGGCAATGGTTAAGGCGTTGATCGAGGAAGAAATCGAAAAGGGCATGTCTCCTGAACGTATCATCCTGGCCGGCTTTTCCCAGGGCGGTGTGATCGCGTACCAACTGGGTTTACGCTTTGAACAAAAGCTTGGCGGGATTCTGGCCTTGTCCACCTATCTCAGTCAGCCCGAGCTACTGGAACAGGAGCGTCATCCGGCTAATCAGCATACCGATATTCTGATTGCCCACGGCCTGTATGATGAAGTGATCCCCTGTGCCTTGGGTAAAGCGGCCTTTGAACGTCTGCAGGCACTGGAGTACCCGGTTCAGTGGCGGGACTACCCGATGCAACACAATGTCTGTATGGAAGAAATTCAGGAAGTCTCACAATGGCTGCAAAAACGCCTGAGCTGAAATATTCTGAAACAGGCCAGGACTGAATCCAGCTCGGCAGAGCATATCCCTTCACCCTGATCCAGGTCAGGCTCTCTGTCAGACAAGGGTATGGTTCAGAATGACAACTGCGACCGTCATGGCCTATTGCAGTTGTCATCTATCTAGAGGCATTCTGTTAAGTAAACCGCAGGAGTAGCCTGCGAGGAGAGAAGCGGACATGTCCAGCACCTTTGGCTCCTCTCGATGAGGAAATGCGACAGTGATAAATTCAAAGGTTGCTGGATTGCGGGAGAAGTATGCCTTACCCGGATTCCGCTTCGCTGCATCCGGGCTACACTGCTGAAGAGATTATCTTAATCAGTACCGTTGGCGGTAAAAGATCCTGACATTCGTCGGGATGACAAGAATGCGTTGGTCGGAATAAATTCCGGCCTGCGGATTATTAACCATTTGCGACTAAACTACATATTTACCCGCTCACATATATTTACAAATCTGTAACGCTTTATCCGCTCAGCTTCGGTATGATAAGGCTCTGCAATTTTAAAACTTAGATGCATGCGATTATGAACAAATTATGGATAAAGATAGCACTGCCAATTGTGGTGCTCGCCCTTGGCGTGGCAGGGATGTCGTTGATCAATGCCACCGCCCAGCAAAAAGAAGATAAAGAAGAAGTGGATACCCGCCCTACGGTGAGTATCGATGAGATCAGCGCAGAAGATTATCAGGTGATGATCACCAGCTTCGGTGAAGTGCGCCCTCTGGAGATGACACAGCTTTCGGCCCAGGTGTCCGGCGAAGTGGTGGACTGGCATGAGGATTTTGTTGCCGGTGGCGTCGTGCCCCGTGGTACCACCTTGTTCAGCATCGACAAACAGCGCTATGAAGCCAACATGTTGCAGGCAGAAGCCGAACTGAATCAGGCCCAGTCCCAACTTATTGAAGAGCAGGCCCGGGCCAGAGTAGCGGCACAGGAAGCCAAATCTATGGCCGACAGCCAGGTTACGGATCTGTACTTACGCAAACCTCAGTTGATGAGCGCCCAGGCGGCAGTGAAATCAGCAGAAGCCAAACTGAAGCTAGCCAAACGGGATCTGGCCTACTGTCAGGTAAAAGCGCCTTATGACGCACTGGTTATCAACCGGAATATTGGCCTCGGTCAGTATGTCAGTCAGGGAACCCAGGTAGCGGAGTTGTATAATATTGAAACCGCCGAAGTCACCCTGCCCATCGCTGGTTTTGACAGTGCTTTTCTTCCCACCCCCCTTGCTGGCACCGAAGTGACAGTAACCAGCCGCGGCATCAACAGTTATTCCCGTCAGGGCACAATTGACCGGGATCTTGGCATAGTGGAGAAAAGTACCAGGATGAGCCAGCTGGTTGCCCGTATTCAGGATCCTTACAGCCTGCACAGCCAGGGCCCGGTATTTAAATTCGGCAGCTACGTGGAAGTGAGTCTGGCCGGACAAACCCTGGAGCAGGTTTATCGCCTGCCGCAGGATCTGGTTACCAACCGCACCGTGTGGCTGGTAGATAAGGACATGCAACTGCAACCTGTGAAAGTGGATGTGCTGCGCGAAGAAGGTAAATACTTCCTTATCAACGATGGTCTTAGCGAAGGTGACAGAGTACTGACCACCGTACCGGAATATCCGCAGAAAGGCATGAAGGTCAAGCTGGCCAAAGGTGAAGATGACCCAAAGCTGGTCGCCCAGCGCGCTGAAGCCGAATAAGGAGTATTCATGACTGCTCAGGAACCAAAACAAACCGGCCTGATCGCGTTTTTCGCCAATAACCCGGTTGCCGCCAACCTGCTGATGATTTTCATCATTGTGATGGGGATTGTCAGCTATTTCACGATCCAGCGGCAGATGTTCCCGAATATTGAGATTAACTATATCAATATCAATGCCACCTACCGCGGCGCATCACCTCAGGAAATCGAAGAAGGCATTCTGATAAAGATCGAAGAAGCCCTCAAAGATGTCACCGAAATCAAGAAAACCGTCTCCAGAGCGTTCAGGAATTCGGGCAGGGTATCGCTGGAGATCAAAACCGATGCCGAACTGGCGGAGGTGATGGACAAGGTGAAATCCCGGGTCGACAGTATCGCCACCTTTCCGGCGGATATGGAGCCGGTGACGATCGCCCAGGCCGAGTTCAGGCAAAGCGTGATTGAAATGGCAGTGGTGGGCGATCTGCCGCTGACCGATCTCAAGGTTCTGGCCCGGCAGATGGAACGGGAGCTATTGCAGCTTGGCAATATCTCACTGGTAAATCTGGATGCGCCGGATGACGAAATTGCCATTGAAATCAAACCGGAGATGCTGCGCAAATATAATCTGACCCTAAGTGATGTGTCGCAGGCCATACGCCGCTATTCAGCGAATATGTCGGCCGGGCAGTTGCGCACAGACTCCGGCATTATCTCCGTAAGGGTAGAGAACCAGTATTACAACGGTGAAGAATTCCGCCAGATCCCGATTAAGATCGGCCCAAGCGGTGCCCGTGTATTGTTGCAGGATGTGGCCACAATAGAGGACGGTTTTACCGAGGGCGAACGCTACTTCAAATACTCAGGTATTAACGCGATTTTTATGGCCGTACAGGCAACCAAAGACCAGAATATGATTCCGGTGGCCGATTCGGTGAAAAGTTTTATTGAGCACCGCAACAAAACGCTGCCTCCGGGTGTAGAAATGAAAGTGCTGGTGGATATGACCTACTACCTCAATGCCCGCCTGGATATGATGCTTAAAAATCTGTTCCAGGGTTCGATTCTGGTAGCGCTGATGCTGACTCTTTTCCTGCGCTTCCGCCTCGCGTTCTGGGTGATGGTCGGCCTGCCAGTGTGTTTCCTGGGCGCGGTCATGATGATGCCTGTGTTTGGCATCAGCATTAATATCCTCTCACTGTTCGCATTTATTATGGTGCTGGGGATAGTGGTGGATGACGCCATTGTTATTGGCGAGAGTTCCTACACTGAGATAGAAAAATATGGCGGCGGGGTAGAAAGCGCGGTGCGCGGCGCCAAAAGGGTGGCCACCCCGGCCACCTTCGGGGTACTGACCACTATTGCTGTATTTGCCCCCTTTACCTTCAGCTCGGGGCCTGAGGGCACCTTCTTCTATATTATCGCCATGGTGGTTATCTTTTGTCTGGTCTTCAGTCTGATTGAATCCAAGCTGATCCTGCCGGCGCATATTGCCCATACCAATTTCAAACCGGTAAAAGAAACCAGTTGGCGCTCACGCTTCAACAGGCGCTTTTTCGGTTTTGTTAACGGCCCCTATAAGAACTTTGTCAGCCGCTGTACCGAATTGCGCTGGCTGGTGTTGTGTACCTTTGTCGCCATTCTGCTCATCAGCGTAGGGCTGATCAGCGCAGGTCATGTGCGTACCGTACCAA
This sequence comes from Lacimicrobium alkaliphilum, assembly GCF_001466725.1. Lineage (NCBI taxonomy): Bacteria > Pseudomonadati > Pseudomonadota > Gammaproteobacteria > Alteromonadales > Alteromonadaceae > Lacimicrobium > Lacimicrobium alkaliphilum. The sequence goes on along the minus strand of NZ_CP013650.1, from coordinate 383,169 downwards.
CCCCAAAAGTGCCTCATGATTTCCCCAGCATTCGCATCGAGATGAATGAAACGGTATCGGATCAGGCTACCATCGATGCCCTGATGACCATCGAGCAGGCGATTCTGGATGTGGATAAAGAGACCGAGGCCGAATATGGTATTGGCATGGTACGGGATATGCTGGCCTTTAATCAGGGCCGCACCGAAGCCAGAATCGTGGTGCCCCTGATTGAGGAGGAAGATCGTCCCTACAATACCTTTGAGTTGTCACGGCGCTGGAGGGAGAAAATTCCTGAAATCCCCGGTATGAAATCATTCTCCATACAGGACGATGTGAATGGCGGCGGCAATGACGGCGATTTTGGTTACCTGTTGTTTGGCTCCGACCTCAAAACCCTGAATGAAGCAGGCCGGCGTTTTATCGCCATGCTACAGGAGCAGGAAGGTCTGTTTGATGTCAGTTCAACCATCGATCCGGCCAGTAAGGAAGTGCAAATTCAATTGCTGCCGGTGGCCTATGATCTCGGTCTGAATCTTAGCACCATTGCCAACCAGGTAGGTGCCAGCTTCTTCGGTACCGAAGCTCAGCGGGTTATCCGTGGCACAGAAGAAGTGCGGGTAATGGTGCGTTATCCGCGACTGACCCGCGAACGATTCGCCGAACTTAAGCATACCGTCATTACGACCCCTGATGGCCAGGAAGTGATGCTTGGTGATGTGGTGACCTTAAGCGAACAGCCCGGCATCAGTTATATCCGCCGTGAAGGAGGTTATCGCAGCGTGTATGTATGGGGTGCCATCGATCAGGACAGTGTCGAACCCGGTGCCGCTGTCAAGAACATCAAAGAGAAACTGTTGCCGGATCTCAAATCTGAGTTCCCCTCAGTGATGACCGAGCTGGGCGGCGATATTGCCGAGCAGCAGGCACAGCAGAACGAGCAGATGATGTTCTTTATTGCCGGTATGATCATCGTGTATATCCTGCTGGCGGTGCCGCTGAAAAGCTATGGGCAGCCGATTATCATAATGTCGGTGATCCCTTTTGCCATGACCGGCGCCATCTGGGGACATTTCTTCTTTGGCCTGGATATGAGCATGATGTCGACCTTCGGTCTGATCGCAGCGGCCGGGGTGGTCATCAATGACAGTCTGGTGATGACAGACTTTATCAATCAGCGCCGGGAAGAGGGAATTCGCATCAAAGATGCGGTGGTGGAAGCCGGCTGTGCCCGATTCCGTGCTATTACCCTGACCTCCATCACAACCTTTGTGGGCGTACTGCCAATTATGTTTGAGACCAGCCTGCAGGCCAGATTTGTTATTCCTATGGCGGTGGCACTGGGCTTTGCAGTACTTTACGCCACAGTGGTGACACTGATTCTGGTACCTTGTCTGTACCTGATCCTCGGTGATCTGCGCAGACCCTTTAGCTGGGCCAGGCGCAAAATCACCGGCAACAAGAGCCAGCCGGCCATTGGCAGCGAGCCACAGACCGATAGCTGATCAGTAACGCTTAACACCTCAAAGGGCCCCTCGGGGCCCTTTTTTATCTCTCTCAGACCGCATCCGACACCCTCTCCTGGCGCCCAGCCTGATGATGTACGCCGCTTTGTTGCTGTTATCTGCCCACGAATAGCCAGTGAAAACTTGCCGGTTTGTCTTGTACTTCCCTTGTTGAATTTAATATTGATAACAATTATCATTCCCAACTAAATTTTTACAGCAACACGAAGTCATCATGGAAAAAACACCTGTCTCTATTGCCTTACTATCTGCACTTTCAGCTCTTTCTTTGCCAGCCATGGCCAGTTCAGGGGTTGATGATGTGATTGAGGTCACTGCGACCCGCACTTCTGTACCACAAAGTGCTATTCCTGCGACTGTATCTGTGATCACCGGCGAAGAAATCCGTGCGCAACTCAACGTCGCCCAGTCGCTTTCTGATATTCTGGGAAATATGATCCCGGCGTTTTCTCCTTCGCGTCAGAAACTCACCAGCTCCGGTGAAACCTTGCGGGGCCGCGACCCTCTGTACCTGATTGACGGTATCCCGCAGTCAAATCCGCTGCGTAATGGTTCTCGTGCCGCTTATACTATTGACCCCTCTATGATTGAGCGCGTAGAAGTGATTCATGGTGCCAGTGCCATACAGGGAATGGGTGCCAGTGGTGGTATTATCAATATTGTCACCAAGTCAGCAGAAGACGGGCCGACCCACGAAGTGAATGCGGGTATCACGGCATCACCTGATGAACTGTCAGACAGCATGACCTATCAGGCCGGTTATCTGTTCAGACAAAGTGACGGAAAATGGCAAACCGTGCTCGGTGTTCAGGTTAAAGAAACCGGCATGTATGTTGATGGCGAAGGCCAGCTCATTGGTCTGGATGGAGTACAGGGCGACACCATGGATTCCACCAGCTATGACCTGTTCGCCAAGTTTGGTTATACCATTGATGATGAGCAGTCATTAGAGTTTATGATCAACCGCTTCGATATGGCCGGTAACGGTAACTATGGCACCCTTGATGGCGATCGCGCAGCCGGTATTCCGGCGATTTCAGTTGAAGGGATCGTTGAAGGCGACAGTCCTGAAAATACCGTCACCACTTCCAGTCTGACCTATCATCACACTGCGCTGTTTTCCGGCAGGCTGGACTGGCAGCTGTTTTTTCAGGATTTTTCCGCGCTCTACGGTGGTGGTCGCTACGGCACCTTTCAGGATCCGGACTTCGGTGACAACCTGTTTGACCAGTCACGCAACGACTCTCGCAAGTATGGTTCACGGATCACTATGAACTGGCAGGATGTGGCAGAAAGTCCGCTGGGCATCACCGCCGGTCTCGACTATTTAAATGACACCACCTTCCAGGAACTGGCACAAACCGGCCGTAAGTGGGTCCCTGATACCGAGTTTGTTAACTGGGCGCCCTATGTTCAGGCCCGCTATCAGTTAGGTAACATCAACCTGAGCGCCGGTGTACGCTATGAATATGGCAAGCTCAGGGTAGACGATTTCACCACTCTGGCATCGTACAACAGTACCTTCGTAAACGGCGGCGAGCCCTCTTTTAATGAGTTACTGCATAACCTCGGTGCGGTCTATCAACTGACCGAGAACTGGCGGGTATATGCAAGCTATTCAGAAGGCTTCAGCATGCCTGATGTGGGTAGGGTTTTACGTGGTATCAGCGAGCCGGATCTGAGTGTTTCCAGCTTCCTGGATCTGCAGCCGGTAATTGCCGACAACCAGGAAGCCGGGCTGGAATACAGCGGCGATGCGTTGTCTTTCAGCGCCAGCTATTTCACCTCTGATTCAGATTTAGGTGCCCGTCTTCAGGCAGATGCCGATGGTATCTACAGCGTAAAGCGTGAACGTACCGAGATTGACGGCATTGAACTTAACGCCAGTTACATGCTGTCAGCCGATACCCGCTTATCTGCCAGCTACGCCGATACCAACGGCGAATTTGACAGCGATGGCGACCAACGGGTCGATCAGGACTTATCCGGCCGCAATATCGCCCCCCGTCGTCTGAATCTCACCTGGCAGCAAAGCTGGACAGATATGTTGCTGACACGGGTGCAGTGGAGCCAATTATTTGACCGCGATGCCGGTGAGGGTAACAGCATTAATGACTTTGACGGCTACCACACCATTAACGCCACCGCGACACTGGATACGCTGTCATCAGGAACCTTTACTCTGGGCGTGGAAAATCTGCTGGATGAGTATTACTTTACCTACTATGCACAAAGTGTTGGCGGCGATAATCGCAACTTCACCGGGCGCGGCCGCACTGTTACCCTAAGCTGGCAGTACGGATGGTAATCCATTGCGCCAAACTTTAAAGCGCTTAAACCAGCTCGCCCACACCTGGCTCGGCCTCCTGCTGAGCCTGTGGGTGTTGTTGATGGCAGTGACCGGTACGGTGCTGTATTACAAACCGGCGTTACTGAAGCTCACTTACCCTGTGCTCGATCTGGCAGCACCCCTTAACCGTGCTCAGACCGCCCGTCAGCTGGATAATCTCACATCACCACTGACCGGGGGCTATGCCTATATGCCAACAGACAGTGCCCCCTGGCTGGAAGTGGTCGATGAGGATAAAACTCGCTGGTACTTTGGCGAGTCAGGGCTGTTGTTAAAGCGGGAGCTGCATGGTGACCTGATCGATATCTTCGTCTCACTGCATCATGATTTGATGCTAGGGGATACCGGCAAAGATCTGTTGGGACTATTTGGTCTTGCCAGCCTATTGCTGATAGTGACCGGACTTATTCGCTGGTGGCCCCGTCACGGTTTCTCCCGTCGCCACTTCAGTATTCACTGGTTTAGTCTGAAAACCCGCAAAGGCCTGCAAACCCTTAGCGAACTGCATAAAGTGAGTGCTGCGCTAATGGCGATCCCCATTGTAGTCATTCTCGCTACCGGTACCGCCATCATGTACTCTCAGCCGGTCAGGACAGCGCTGATCAGTCTGCTGCCAGCAAGCGGCACACAACCGGCTATTCCTTTACCTGCACCACAAGCTGCAGACTGGCAGAGCCGGTTTGAGGTAGCTGAGGCATTATTTGAGGGTGCTTCACCACGTCTTATTTACCTCTCCAGAGACAGGATGCGGCTTAAGTTTGACGATGAATGGCACCCCAATGGCAGAAGTTACCTTGGGTTTGCACCAAAAAGCGGTGAGCTTATTGAGCTGGAAAGTGTGCGGCAGACGGCAAAGGGAAATCAGCTTTCCCATACCATCTATCCGTTGCATGTTGCCGCAGTGGGCGGGGCATTTTATCTGACCATCAGTACCCTGGCCGGCCTGGCGCTGATTGTACTGCCGGTAACCGGCATCGCTTATTACCTGAAACGCCGCTGTTATCGACAAGCCAAATAATGCAGACCCTGCCGGACATCCCTCAGGATAAGAAGCGGACGCCTGATTTGTGCAACGCAGAGATTCCAGCCCTATCCAGCAACGATGTGGCAAATCTCACCGGCTTGGCTCATACACCAGTGCACCAAAGCTTTGCCGCTATATAGTACCGGCTATTTTTTCGGTCGGGTCATTTTCAGCATCATATTGATATAACGCAGGTTGGGTAAAAAGCGCTTCATATACCAGGCTTTACGGCCTTCTTTGTGGGGCAGCACCATAAAGGCATCGGTTTGCGCCGACTGGTAGACATAATCTGACACCTGTTCTGCACTGAGGGTTGCGCGGTCAAAATAACGACCCACTTTGGCTTTAAAGTGGGGCTGCGCCGTGCGCATGGATTTATCCAGATTGGTCTTAAAAAATGACGGGCACACCACAGACACCTGAATATTGTCCGGGGCCAGTTCCAGACGCAGGGTTTCAGAAAAAGCGATAACCGCGGCTTTTACGGCATTATAACTGCCCATTGAGGGTAAATGGGTAATACCGGCCTGAGAGGAGACATTAATCATCTGACCATGGCCCTGCTGTTTGAACAGCGGCGCGAAGGTCTGACAACCACGTACAATACCGAGCAGATTAATATCCAGGATCCATTGCCACTGCTCAATGCTTTCGGTTTCAAAATCACCGGCAGTGGCCACGCCGGCATTATTAATCAGTATATCCAATGTGCCCCAGTGCTGCTGCACCTGTTCAAGCACCGTCAGCCAGTCGGCTTCGGAGGTCACATCAGCCTGCACGGAAATACTCTCGCCGCCAGCCAGATTAACCTCTTCGGCCACCTTGTCAGCGGCTTCACCATCTCTGTCGGTAATACAGACCGCCGCACCCTGACGGGCCCATCTCAGTGCCAGAGCCCGACCCAGACCTGAGCCACCGCCGGTGATTACCAGGCGTTTTTTATCCTGCATCGAATTCATCCCCTAGCTGAACTTACGGATAACGCTCAAGGGCGCGATTTTTATCAGCGGCGCCATAAATGACCAGGGCCAGTTGGGTACAAAGCAACTGGCCTTTTCTTTTTCGATGGCTTTAACCAGTGCCCGGCAGCCCGTATCCCGGTCCACGATAAAGGGCACTTTTTCCACCTTTTCGTTAATTTCACTGCGGATAAAGCCAGGGTGAATAGTCGACACTACAATGGGCTTATTCATCATATCAACCCGAATACCTTCCATTAGTGTGGTTAATCCGGCTTTGGTAGCAGCATAGACAGTCAGTGCACGACGGAAGCCCCGGATGGCACTGAAGGAGGACATGCCCACCAGGTGGCCATGATTCTGCTCACGAAAAATCTCCATAGCGGCTTCGGCCTGGGCGATAGCCGCCACAAAATTGGTCATGGCCGTTTGTTTATTGGCATGAAAGTAACCGGTGCCGACAGAGGCACCTTTACCCATACCCGCGTTGATAATAATTCTGTCGAGGGTGCCAAATTCTTGTTTAAAGGCCTTAAACACCTCAAACACCTGCTTATCATCATTGACATCCAGCGCCTTAAGACTGACTCTGACGTTTGGATCGATAGCAGCGATTTCCTGTTTGAGACTTTCCAGCCTGTCGGTACGCCGGGCACAAAGCGCCAGGTTACGGCCCTTTCTGGCAAACTCCAGCGCCATGCCCCAGCCCAGCCCTGAGCTGGCCCCTGTTATAAGAATATTCTTTCTCAACATTTTACGATGCGTCCCGTTATTTGTAGGTAATAAGTTCTGGTGTGGCTTCAAAGGCGGTGTAGTCATTCAGACTGGATAGTCTCAAACCATTACGACCGTTCAGCACACGGCTGATGCCACAATTAGCCAGTACCCAGTTTAGATTCAGGAATTGTCGTTCTTCAACGCCTAAAAGATGCTGTGCCAACAGGGATATTGGCCCGCCAGAGGTGATCACCAGCAGCTTGTGCTGCTGTTTCTGAGTAACGGCCTTTAACCCCTGTTTTACTCTGGCGCAAAAATCTGCCCAGCTTTCACTATAGGCCTTATTCTGCCCGGCGCCGATCCACTTTTCGACGGCCTGACTGAAGGTTTCTGCAAAGGCCACTCTGGCGTCAGATTGTTTAAGCAGGTAGGCCCTGAACCCTTCAGGGGTCTCGAAATCCGGGTTCAATGCCGCCAGGATATTGTGATGATCATATTCATTCCAGTCAGCGCTTTGTTCAATATCCTCACTGATGGTACCCGCTGCATGGTTAAGTGGTTGCTGATTAAGCCCCTGCAACAGGGCATTCAGGGTCTGGTGGTGGCGCGCCATGGTACCGGTGATAACCTGCTGCGGCGTAAAGCCGATGCCGTTATTGGTAAGAAAACGTCCCAGCCGCCAGGCTTGCCGATAACCGGTTTCTGAGAGGGCGTCATAGTTTGCCTCGCCAAAGCCGGCCTGGCCATGACGCAACAGATAAATTTTCTGCATCAGACCGGCCTGCCCTGACCAATGGTGCGCCGGCAACGCCAGACAAGATAATGTACAAATACCCAGAAGTGTTTAAAGGCCGGGTTACGGGTTTGCTTATGGTGATAGCGATAGTAAATTTGTTGGGCAATGGCCGCCAGCCGGAACAGTCCGTAGACCTCATAGAAGGTAAAATCATTAACAGAGAGCGAGCGTTTATCCAGATAGTACTCCACCACTTCCTGGCGATTTAACATACCAGGCAGATGGGTGGGCTGACGGCGGGTCTGCTGGGCCAGAAAATCATCACCGGCTTCCACCCAGTAAGCCAGGGTGTTACCCAGATCCATCAACGGGTCGCCCAGAGTGGCCAGCTCCCAGTCGAGAATAGCCGTAACCCGGGTAGGCTCATCGGGGGCAAGCACTACATTATCAAAACGAAAATCATTGTGGGTCAGACAGATATGCTCCCTGTCCGGCATATTATCCTCCAGCCAGCGGCGCACATAACCCGCCCCGGGCACATTCCAGGTTTTGGCATTCAGATAGCGCTGATTCCAGCCGCTGATCTGGCGCTGAATATAGCCTTCACCTTTGGCCAGTTGATCCAGCCCGGCAGCGTTATAATCCACCTCGTGCAGCGCTATCATGGCATCCAGCATATTCAGGCAAAGTTCGCGGGTTTGCGCAGAATTAAGCTTAACGCCCCTTGGCAGATTGCGCCGGGGGATAATACCTTCACAGCGCTGCATCAGGTAAAATTCACTGCCGATTAGCTGTGGGTCAGAGCAGAATCCGAGCATATCCGGCACATAAGGGTAAACCGGCCTGAGTGCCTTTTGCAGACGGTACTCCCGGCCCATATCATGAGCGCCTTTGGCCTTAGTGCCGGCCGGTGCCCGGCGCAGAATCACATCCTGCTCAGCAAAGGATAAACAATAGGTCCAGTTTGACGCCCCACCACTGTACTGGCGCACTTGCGGTGTAGCGGTCAGATGGGGTAACTGCTCGCTGATCCAGGGCAACAAATTGTCCAGATTCAGCGCTTCGCCTTCACGCACCTGACCGGGCTGATCGGTGACCCCTGGTGCTGTCATCTTGCCACCTCTTTATATTTTGCCAGCTCTAATCTGGCCACCATCGCCTGGTGAACTTCATCGGGGCCATCGGCAAGGCGCAGGGCTCTGGCCATGGCCATCATTGCTGCCAGTGGCGTATCGCCACTCATACCTGCGCCGCCGTGTAACTGAATTGCCAGATCCACGCTTTGTTCCATCACCCGTGGCGCGATGACTTTTATTGCTGAGATCTCTGTCATCGCCTGTTTCACACCCACAGTATCAATTTTCCAGGCCGCAATTAAGGTCAGCAGGCGAGCCTGATCGATGGCCATACGTACCTCGGCAATACGGGCCTTATTGGCCCCTAAGTTAACCAGTGGCTGACCAAAAGCCTGGCGCACAGAGGCACGCTTTATGCCCAGTTCCAGCGCCCGCTCAGCAGCACCAATGGCGCGCATACAATGATGGATACGGCCGGGACCAAGCCTGCCCTGGGCTATAGCAAAGCCCTTCCCCATGCCCAGGATGAGGTTCTGTTCAGGCACCCGCACCTCGTCAAATACCACTTCACCATGACCATAAGGCGCATCATATTCACCATAAGCACTGAGCATGCGCTGTATTTGTACGCCCGGGCGGTCAAGCTCCACCAGTACCATTGCATGGCGGGCATGTTTGTCGGCATCAGGATTCGACAGCCCCATAAAAACAGCCACTTTAGCATCAGGGTGGCCTAATCCGGTACTCCACCATTTGCGGCCATTGAGCACCAGCTCATTTCCCTCTTCACGTATGCTGGCCTGCATATTGGTGGCGTCGCTGGATGCCACTTCTGGCTCGGTCATACAAAACACGCTGCGAATCTGGCCTTCCAGCAATGGCATCAGCCACTTTTCCTGCTGCTGTGCGCTGCCAAAGTGATACAGCACTTCCATATTGCCGGTATCCGGTGCATTGCAGTTGAAAACCTCGCTGGCAATGGGCGAGCGCCCCATCTGCTCGGCCAGTGGCGCATATTCAAGGGTACTCAGGCCCTGTCCCAGTTCAGCATCGGGCAAAAACAAATTCCACAGCCCTTGCGCTTTAGCCTGTTGTTTAAGGGCTTCAATACCGGGATGGAGCCGCCAGCTTTGCCACTGTCCATGGTTATTATGCTGATGATGAAAGGCCATGACCTCAGCTTCAATCGGCAGAACATGTTGCTGCATAAACTCTGTCAGTTGCTGTAAAAACTGCTGACTTCTTTCCGATGTCTGGAAATCCATAGGTGGCTCCGGAATTCATTATTAAAACTTTAAGAAGCCTAGCGCCCTTTCACTAATGAATAAAATGAAATATATTCCAGAGATACTATGAACAATATTCACAACAGGCCCACTCACAGCAGTTCGCCTTTTCAGCAACTGGATCTGAATCTGCTCAAGATCTTTGAAGCCCTGTATCAGGAACGCAATATGTCCAGAGCGGCTCAGCGGCTGCATCTGACACCATCGGCTGTGAGCCACGCCATCAAACGACTGCGCAACCAACTGGCTGACCCATTGTTCAGCCGCCAGGGCAATATGATGCAGCCCACAGCATTGTGTGAAAGCCTGGCACCGGCGCTGATTAATAATCTGGATCAACTCCGTCAAATCCTGCAGCTTTCCGAACAGTTCTCACCAGAGACGGCCGTCAATTACTTTCGCCTGGGATTCATGAGGCGCTGGAGAAACTTATATTACCGCCATTGGCTACCGCCCTGGCGGCACAGGCACCGGGCACATCCCTTGCCAGCTATGGTCTGGAACGCTCGCAGATGGTAAGGCAACTGGCCGGTGGTGCTGTAGATATGGCCATTGACGTGTCTTTGCCGATGAGTGAACCGATCATGCACCGGCCTCTGCTTACAGACAGCTTCTGTGTGGTGATGGCACAGAAACACCCTTTGCACGCCAGACCCGATAGAAAGACCTATGCACAAGCCCGCCATATCAGCGTTTCCCATCGCGCCAGCGGGCCGGCAATCGAGGATATCGCCCTGCGCCAGCAAGGAGTGAACCGCCAGATTGCCCTGCATTGTCAGAGTTATGGCAGCGCCATCAACGTGGTACGCCAGTCTGAGTTGCTGTTGACCATGCCCGTCAAACTTGCCGGAGCCCTGAATCAGGATGGCGTAGTCATCTGTGATGTACCGGTATCCATTCCCGATATCGCCATTCACCTGTACTGGCACAAAAATACCGATGTTCACCCGGCGCTGAGCTGGCTAAGGCAGTTATTACAAAACGTTGCCAGTGCACTCTGACGCACTTGTTTATGATTTAACTGAATTGCCCTTAACACCACGCAATACCTCATCAGTATGCTGACCCAAGGTGGGCGGCGCCTGATTATACTCCACTTTGGTGCGGGAGAACTTCACCGGATTGGCCACCATTGGCACCTTACCGGCGCTGGGGTGGGGCAGCTCAAACTGCATCTGCCGGTGACGTACCTGAGGCTCTGCGAAGACTCTGTCCAGTGTATTGATCGGGCCACAGGGAACATTGGCCTTCGCCAGCGCCTGCAGCCAGTGATCCAGAGGCTTGGCACATAATAGTGTTTCAAGTTTTGGAATTAGCTCAAGACGATGTTTGACTCGTCTGGCATTGGTGCTGAATCTGTCATCAAAGGCCAGTTCAGGATCGCCTAATACAGCGCAACAGCGCTGAAACTGCTGATCATTCCCCACCGCCAGCAGAACAAAACCATCTTTTACCTTAAGTGACTGATAAGGCACGATATTCGGATGCGCGGTGCCCATACGCTGTGGCACCTCACCACTTATCAGATAGTTACTGGCCTGATTGGCCAGCCAGGCCACCTGGGTATCCAGCAGCGCCAGATCAATATGCTGGCCCTGCCCACTATGTTCCCGCTCATAGAGTGCTGCAAGGATGGCTGACACCCCGTACATGCCGGTCATCAGATCGGCCACCGCCACGCCGGCCTTTTGCGGGCCGCCACCGGGCAGTGTATCGGCCTCGCCGGTAATACTCATCAGACCGCCCATGGCCTGAATCATGGCATCATATCCCGGCCGCAACGCGAGCGGACCATCCTGACCAAAACCCGTAATGGAGCAGTAAATCAGCTTTGGATTCACCTGGCGCAGACTGGCGTAATCAAGCCCATATTTTTTCAGCCCATCCACCTTGTAGTTTTCCACCAGCACATCGGCCCGGGATGCCAGCTCCCGGATCACCTGCTGCCCCTGCACTGTGGTTATATCAACTTCAATGGACTGCTTGCCACGATTAGCAGCAAGATAATAGGCAGACTCCTGGGTGTCCCGACCCTGCTCATCTTTTAGATAAGGAGGGCCCCAGTGGCGGGTATCATCTCCACAACCCGGGCGTTCAATTTTCCACACACAGGCGCCGTAATCGGCCAGCACCTGAGTCGCCCAGGGTCCGGCCAGAATACGGCTGAGATCCAGCACTTTAATACCTTTAAGCGGGCCTGCCATTAACCACTCCTGCAACAGACAACATAGACGATCATTTTAGGGGTTAAGAGATCTGAAAGGAAAGAGTTGTTTGCACGCAAAAAAGGGGGGCGTCGCCCCCTTGTTATCATTTAAAAATGCGATCGCGCTCTACAGGTCGAACTTAATGCCCTGTGCCAGCGGCAACTCGGTAGAGTAATTGATGGTATTGGTTTGTCGACGCATATAGACTTTCCAGGCGTCAGAGCCGGATTCACGGCCACCGCCGGTTTCCTTTTCACCGCCGAAAGCACCACCAATTTCTGCACCGGAAGTACCGATATTGACATTAGAAATGCCGCAATCGGAACCCCAATGGGCCAGATAGTTCTCCACTTCGCGCATATCCAGACTAAAGATAGCCGATGACAAGCCCTGAGCCACACCGTTTTGCAGTGCAATCGCCTCTTCGAGTTCACCTTTGTATTTGATCAGGTATAAAAGCGGCGCAAAGGTCTCGCTCTGCACTGTGTCATAGTGATTTTCGGCCTCAACAATCGCCGGGGTCACATAACAGCCGGATTCATAACCCTTCCCCTGCAAGACTTCACCGCCGCACAGCAGCGTGCCGCCTTCGTCACGAACACGGCTGATCGCATTGACAAAGTTGCTCACTGAGTCTTTATCGATAAGGGGCCCGACGTGATTGTTTTCATCCAGCGGGTCGCCGATGCGCAGTTTGCCGTAGGCACTGACCAGCGATTCCTTAACCTTGTCATACACGGACTCATGTACGATAACCCTGCGGGTGGTGGTACAGCGCTGACCCGCCGTGCCTACCGCACCAAACACCACGCCGGGCACAGCGACTTTAAGATCCGCATTGGCAGTAATAATGATGGCATTGTTGCCACCCAGTTCGAGAATACTCTTACCAAAACGGGCCGCCACTTTCTGACCCGCATGACGGCCGACCCGGGTTGAGCCGGTGACGGACATCAGTGGCAGGCGTTTATCATCCAGCATCAGCTCACCAATTTCCGGCCCGCCCACAACCATAGACAACAACCCTTCGGGCAGATGATTGCGGACCAGTACCTGCTGCACAATGTTCTGACAGGCGATAGCGGTCAGCGGGGTCTTCTCTGATGGTTTCCAGATCACCGCATCACCACATACCGCAGCGATCATAGTGTTCCATGACCATACCGCCACCGGGAAATTAAAAGCAGAAATCACACCGACCACACCCAGGGGATGATATTGCTCATACATACGGTGCAATGGGCGCTCGGAATGCATGGTCGAGCCGCAAAGCTGGCGGGAAAGGCCCACGGCAAAGTCACAGATGTCGATCATTTCCTGTACTTCACCTAAGCCTTCCTGCAACGACTTACCCATTTCATAGGAGACCAGTTCGCCCAGTGGCTGCTTATATTCACGCAGCGCTTCACCAATCTGGCGAACAATCTCGCCTCGCTGTGGCGCGGTGACCTGACGCCATTGCAGAAATGCGCTGTGTGCTTTTTCCACCACCTGATGATACTGCTGCTGCGAACAAGGCGTTACCCTGGCGATAAGACGGCCATCGACTGGTGAATGGATTGCAATGGGTGCGCTGTCACTTTTATCCAGCCAGCCGGTTCCGGTGCTGACACCGGCATTTTCTGCACTGATACCTAATTTTTTCAGAAACTCCATGGTTCCCCCTTTAGTTAGCTAAGGCCGGCATCGTTGCCAGCCCCTGATTAAAAATATCCAGGAAGCGATCGGCTTCGCGCTGGCCAAAGACCATGGGCGGCTTAATCTTAAGCACATTGGCATCCGGGCCTTCACTGGAGAGCAAAATACGATGAGATTTAAAGAATTCGATTAGCCAGGCGGTTTGTTCGGTGGCCGGAGTTCTGGCCTGTGGATCGGTTACCAGTTCTACCCCCAGAAACAAACCCAAACCACGAATATCACCGATACAGGCATATTCCTTCGCCAGCGCCGCAAGATGCTGCTTGAGATAGTCGCCGGTTTTCTGGGCACTGGCGACCAGTTGTTCCTGCTCCAACACCTCCAGCACCGCCATGCCAATCGCACAGGACACCGGATTGCCGCCAAAGGTATTGAAATATTCCATCCCGGTAACAAACGCATCGGCAATGGCCGGGGTTGTTACCACTGCGGCCATGGGATGACCGTTCCCTATGGGTTTACCCAGGGTGACAATATCGGGTACCACCTGTTGGGTCTGAAACCCCCACATGCTCTGCCCTACCCGGCCAAAACCCACCTGTACCTCGTCGGCTATGCATACAGCACCGGCATCGCGCACCGTGGTGTAAACCTGCTGCAGATATCCTTCAGGCATCACAATCTGACCGGCCACGCCCTGCAGAGATTCACAGATAAAGGCACCGGGCAGGGTGTTTCGCCATTCCAGATCCTCTACCACGCGATTGAGATCCTGAGCATAGGCAGAGGCCGTGTGGTCTCCCTGATACCGCCCCCGATAGGGATAGGGCAAAGGCACTTTGTGTACATGAGAAGCTGCGCCTTCACCGCCAGGCCCGTCGAACTTGTAGGAACTGGCCTCGATACAGGCATTGGTGTTGCCATGATAGGCACCGTCAACGACCAGTAAATCGCGCCGTCCGGTAGCACAGCGGGCCAGACGAAATGCCAGTTCGTTAGCCTCACTGCCGGAGTTAACAAAGAAACAGACGGACAACGGCTCGGGAAACGTTGCCAGCAAGCGCTGACCGTAGTCGACCAGGTTATCGTGCAGATAGCGGGTATTAGTATTCAAGCTGGCCATTTGCCGCTGCGCCGCAGCGACCACATAGGGGTGGCAGTGCCCCACATGACAGACATTATTGACCATATCCAGATAATCCCGGCCGTGCTCATCAAACAGATAAGCTCCCTGGCCCCTGACAATTTTCAGCGGTTCGCGATAGCTCAGACTGAGGGTTCTGCTGAAGTGTTGCTTGCGCATAGACTGTATGGAGGCTTTATCATGCCCGGTCTGTGCATCAAAGCCGCAAACTTGCCTGATTCTGCATTGCATGCCAAACGCACCAATCCGGCCAAGTTTTTCAAGCGCGCTCCAGGCCGGGCGTGCAGATATCAGCAAATACTGATTGTCTGGCTGTTCCTGAATGGCCCTGGCCGAGTTACACACACTCACGCACAGCCTCAGACCAATCAGATAAAACAAACAGTCGGCTTCGGCTGCCGTTAACGGACGCTGGCTGTGATAGCCGCGCACCACCGCGAGAATCACAGCGCCGATA
This sequence comes from Lacimicrobium alkaliphilum, assembly GCF_001466725.1. Taxonomy (NCBI): domain Bacteria; kingdom Pseudomonadati; phylum Pseudomonadota; class Gammaproteobacteria; order Alteromonadales; family Alteromonadaceae; genus Lacimicrobium; species Lacimicrobium alkaliphilum. The sequence goes on along the minus strand of NZ_CP013650.1, from coordinate 368,070 downwards.
TCGTCCTGATCCAATATTGCATAGGCACAGGCAATCGCCAGCTCGTTGACCAGATGACTTTCAAGCATATCGCCAAAATCGATCAGTCCGCTTATAGCCTGAGGATTTTCGGCGTTGTTAACCAGCAGATTGTAGTCATTGGCATCATTGTGGATCACCCCCCTGGGCAGTTCTCCCAGCCTGGGGATCACCCACTGTTGATAAGCTTGCAGAAAAGGCCTGATCTGCCGTTGCTGAGAAGCGGATAAATACCCTATCTTGCGCTGGCAAACTTCATGGCCCTGTGCAAGATCCCAGTCCAGTCGTCGGCACGCTCCCGGGTGCCGGAAGTCCTCTAAGGCCATATCCAGGGTACCCAAAAAACGCCCCAAATCCTGCCAAAGGGCCGGGCGGGGCTGCGATGCCGTTATATCAGCATAAAAGCTCCCCTCCAGGTAGGTCAGTACCCTTAACCAGCTATCGGGGCCGTTTTCTGAGGGCACAGCGCTGAGCATCCCGCCATCCTGGTTTTTTATCACCTGTGGCACCGCAAGGTTCTGCTCAAAAAGATGAGTCATCGCCTGATTCTGTAAATCCAGATATAGCGCGGCTTCTGTCGATACTTTAACGACATAGCGACGGGTGTCAGTGCTCAGCAGATAGTTCTGATCCTCATAGCCGGGCAGTTTTTTCAGCACTCCGGTTAAGCCGTAGTGGCTCGCAAGCGTATCGGCTAACTCAACCCCAGTCACGGCCTGCCTCCTGTGTGGTTCGGGTGCGTGCCAGCTGTGCAGGGTCCTCCCCGCCAGATAAGGGGATCAGGGTAAAACGGTATTGATAGCTTTGCGCTGGTACGGAATATTTATCATGTACCGGCCGCCCCCATGACGTGTCGCCACCCACGCCCATTTGCCGGTGATCCAGATTCAGCGTAATCAGATCGCGCACCGGCACATCAACAGCATGTTTGCTGGTTACGGGCACCAGACCCGAGGCAGAGGTTTCACTGTCACCGGCGAAGAAATCAATATCCTCTTGCAGATAAGGCCAGGCGCTGGCGGATAAAGGTGTCTCACCCACAGCGAGCAGCCCATTTCCCTGTGCATCCCGCGCTGCTAGCCATCTTACGTCGGTTTTATTACCGTTTTCCTGAGGGCGAATATAAGCATGTATCTGCTCGGTGACATGACGCTTATAGTGCCCTATTGGCGCAGAGTGCTGGCGATCCGCATAACTCTCATGGGGCCCTCTGCCAAACCAGCTGATATACGGATAATCACCTGGGATCACCAGTTGCATGCCAAACTTGGGCATTTTTGGCAGTTGCTGTCCCTCTGCCAACACCAGTTCGCTGCTTACCTGGACACGGCCAGAGGAAGAAATCAGATAATCGAGCCGGTACTGGCCATCGAAATCCTCACTATCAAAAGTGGCGCTGACCTGAAACCCCGTCCCCTTGCGGAACGTATCAAGCTTAGTCAGGCTAAGGTTGCGGCCCGCATCTCGCCATATTGCGGCCCATTCAGGCATGCCATTGCCCAGGTCATTATCAGTAGGTGCGCGCCAGAAATTAGGAGTCAGTGGCGACTTCAGCAGCTCCTTGCCTTCATATCGATAGCTGGATAACAAGCCTGTTTTGCCGTCAATGACCACACTGAACATATCATTGGCCAGGTGCAGATCCTGCTGTTGGTGCGTCAACACCAGCGGACTGCCTGATTCTTTAATCAGTACAGGCTGTTGAGCAACGGGCAACCGGAATTGCTCAAACGCTACCTCATGGCCGGCCTCGAGCAATGGCTGAGGGTGGCGTAACAGCGCTCGAAGGGTGATGAAATATTCTTTAGCACTGGTTGAAGGTAGCTCCGGTAATCTCAGACGCACCCGTTTTTTACTCTCTTGGGCTATCGCTGGCATCGCTTGTTGCCCCTCAAAGAGCACTTCGCCGTCCGCTTCTATGTGCCAGCTCAGATCATAGGCTGACAGGTCACTGAAGCTGAAGGTGTTATGGATTTCAAACTCGCCACTGGCTGCGTCTACAGCGCTGAATTTGATCGGTTGATAGACCTTTTTCACTTCATATAAATGCGGATGGGGCTGCCGATCCGGATTCACCAGACCGTTGTTGAGAAAATTACCGTCGCTGGGCAAATCCGGATGAAAATCCTTTCCATAGGCCCAGTAAGACTGACCATGCTCATTGGTATATCTGAGTGATTGATCAACCCAGTCCCAGATAAAGCCGCCCTGCAGCACCTTCTCCTGCTCGATCAGATCCCAGTAATCCTGCAGGTTGCCCACCGAGTTGCCCATAGCATGGGCATATTCGATCATAATACCCGGGCGATCATTATGTTGACTGGCATATTCGGCCAGACGCTCGATGCTTGGGTACATGGGCGCGAAAATGTCTGTATAGTCGGCCGTGCCTGCGGGTTCATACTGCACCGGACGACTGCCGTCTGCTTCTTTGAGCCAGCGGTAAGTGGCTTCAAAGATTTTCCCTTTACCCGCTTCATTGCCTAATGACCAGATAATGATCGAGGGGTGGTTTTTGTCCCGCTCAAACATGCGCCGGGTGCGCTCAATATGCGCAGGCAGCCAGCTCTTTTCATTACCCAGTTGCGTCTGCTCGTTGATCGCCAGAGGATGAGATTCAATATTGGCCTCATCCACTACATACAGGCCATATTTGTCGGTCAGATCGTACCAATAGGGATCATTGGGATAGTGACTGGAGCGCACCGCATTAATATTGTGCGCCTTCATCAGCCGGATATCCTGCAACATGGACTCACGGGTCACCACATGGCCCCAGTCAGGCGATGTTTCATGGCGGTTGACCCCGCGAATACGGATGGCCTGACCATTAACCTTAAGCTGGCCTCCTTCAATCTCAATGCGCCGAAAACCGATTTCATCGCGCAGGCTCTCCAGTAAAGCGCCGTTACCGTCATACAGGTTCAGTACTAAGGTATACAGTTCGGGCGTTTCGGCGCTCCACAAGCGAGGTTTCTCCAGACTGCGCTGAAAACTGACCACTTGCTTGCCGGCAGCCTTAAGACTGAGGTTTTTCTGTTGCTCGAATATCGGCTGCATGCCGTTGCGCGGATCCAGTAAGCGGGCCTGTACACTCACCTTCTGGTCTGCACTGGTAGTATAATTGCGCAATTCGAGATCCAGGTTCAGTGTACCCTTGTTGAGGGCTTTGTTGAGCTGTGGTCGGGCATGAAAATCAAAGATGCGCTGCTTAGGTGTGGCATACAAATATACGTCGCGCTCGATCCCCGACATCCGCAGCATGTCCTGACTTTCCAGATAACTGGCATCGGTCCAGCGCCTGATTTGCATGGCAATCAGATTCTCACCAGCTTTAAGATAGGGAGTCAGATCGAACTCCGCCGGCGTTTTGGCACCCTGGCTGAAGCCCACACTGCGGCCATTGACCCAGACTTCCAGCGATGATCGTGCCGCACCCACATGTAAAAACACCTGCTTGTTATGCCAGTGCTCCGGCAGTGCGAAGGTTTTACGGTATGAACCGATAGGATTGTATTCTTGTGGTACGTCTGGCCAGGTGCTGTCAAAAGGGTAGCGTTCATCCAGATAAATAGGGTAGCCATAGCCTTCCACTTCCCAGTTACCCGGTACTCTGATTTGCCCCCAGGCGCTGGCATCGAAACCTGGCTGCTGAAAATACTGCGGCGCATCGGCAAAGCGCCGCTGCCAGTCAAACTTCCACAATCCATTCAGAGACAGGTATCTGTTACTGCCGCTGTAGTCATCAACCAGGGCTTCGGCCTCTGATGCATAGGAAAACGAGCTGGAACGGGGATCCTCTTTATTGATGGCGAACACCTGATGATCTTCCCACGGGGCACGGCCATCGGCTATGCTGGAAGAACTGATAAAACAGAGAACGAAGAAACCAAGCCGAATACTCACATTAACCTCAACTCTAATTAATCCTATTTATAATATAAATAAACTCTATAACAGGATATTAACCATGGCAAGCCCTGTTTGTGAACAATCTGAGGGTTCTAATCTGATAAATATAGACAACTGGCCGATCCATTGGCGCAAAGTATTGTAAATATATAGTATAAATATTACATTGTTCGTAACATCATTGTTAATAAGGTCTTTATTTGCCAATGTCGTCTTTATCCAACACCGATATCATCTTATTCAGCATCTATGTCGTTGCTCTGGTAACGATCGCCCTGTGGGTGTCCAGAGAAAAGGCAGGACATCAGAAAAATACCCAGGATTATTTTCTGGCCGGGAATAGCCTGCCCTGGTGGGCGATTGGTGCGTCACTGATTGCCGCCAATATCTCCGCCGAACAGATTATTGGCATGTCAGGATCGGGCTACGCCATTGGTCTGGCGATCGCCTCGTATGAATGGATGGCGGCACTGACCCTGATTATCGTCGGTAAGTACTTTCTGCCGATCTTTCTCAAGCATCGTATCTACACGATGCCGCAGTTTCTGGAGCAGCGCTACGGCCATGAAGTCCGCCTGGTATTAGCCATTTTCTGGCTCGGTGTGTATGTATTTGTCAATCTGACTTCAATCCTGTGGCTGGGTGCTCTGGCAATTAACACCATCACCGGCATCGATATGCAGACAGGCCTGGTATTTCTGGCCCTGCTGTCACTCACATACTCCCTTTATGGCGGACTGAAGGCCGTTGCCTACACAGATATTATCCAGGTGGTGGTGCTGGTCAGCGGCGGCATGATGCTGACCTACCTTTCTCTGGATATGCTCGGCAATGGCGGGGGCATGTTGGCCGGCTTCTCAATCCTGCTGGATCAGGCGCCGGAAAAATTCGATATGATCCTAAGCCCCGATAACGAACATTACATGAGTTTGCCCGGCATCTCGGTGTTAATTGGTGGTATGTGGATTATGAATCTCTCTTACTGGGGCTTTAACCAGTATATTATTCAGCGCACGCTTGCCGCAAAAAGCCTGGGAGAAGCTCAGAAAGGCATAGTGTTTGCGGCGTTTCTGAAATTGCTGATGCCACTGATCGTGGTCGTACCGGGTATTGCTGCCTTTGTCATCAACTCAGATCTGGAACCGGCTGACAAGGCCTATCCGATGTTACTGAATATGATGCCTGAGGGAATCAAAGGCTTTGTATTTGCGGCCTTGGTAGCAGCCATTGTGTCCTCATTGGGTTCCATGGCAAACAGTATTTCAACCATCTTTACCATGGATATTTATCGCTATTACAAGCCCGAAAAGAGCGAAAAGCATTACCTCGCCACCGGCAGGATCGCCAGTATATCAGCCATGATACTGGCCGTATTATGTGCCAGACCGCTGCTCGGCCAGCTCGATCAGGCATTTCAGTATATTCAGGAATTCACCGGCTTTTTCACTCCGGGCATTGTGGTGCTGTTTCTGCTCGGCATGTTCTGGAAACATACCACTCCCAAAGGCGCAATGGCGGCAGCGATTGGTTCAGCGGTCTTCTCTTTAGCGCTGAAACTGGTTTTCCCTGAGCTGCCCTTTATTGACAGAGTTGGGGTGGTGTTTCTTGCCTGTCTGATTCTGGCGGTGCTGGTATCCAGAGTGACACCGGCGAATACCCGCTCATCGGCGCCCTTGTTAAAAGACGTCAACTTTGCCACCTCCGGCTCCTATAATCTGGCTGCAATAGGGGTAATCGCGATACTGGCCGCCCTCTATCTGACCTGGTGGTAGTCATGACGACAAAAGAATTAGCCCCGCTCAAGGTACTTCCTGTGGCCAATACTCTGGGGGAAAGTGTGCTCTATGATGACAACACAGATTGCATTTGGTGGACAGATATTAAGGGCAGGGAGCTGTTTTGTTACAGCCTGGGCACGGATAAGCTGCTCCGCTGGCAACCGCCTGCCGGGATTGCCAGCCTCGGTCTGACCACAGTGCCCGGCTGGCTGATCGTTGCCTTTATCGACAGCATCGCCCTGTACCATCCTGAGCGCGGTGAAATCAGGACACTGGCGCAACCGGAGCGCGAGCTGCCGGGCAATCGCTTTAATGATGGCCGGGTCGATCGCCAGGGGCGTTTCTGGGTCGGTTCAATGACAGAGAACGCCGCGCTCAACCCACCCCAAAGCAACGCCAGCCTCTATCGGGTCGATCCCAATGGCAAGGTTACACAAACACTCAATGGGCTGCAGATATCCAATGGACTGAGCTGGAGCCCCTGCAGCCAGTGGCTATATCATGCAGATTCGCCCATGGGTGAGATCACACGTTTTGTTTTTGACCACGCTAACGGACATATTAGTACAGGGCAGGTCTGGGCACAGACACCACAGGGCAGTTCTCCCGATGGTGCCACTGTCGATGCACAAGGTGGTCTGTGGAGCGCCCATTGGGGCGGACACTGTGTGGTACGGTATACGCCACAAGGGCTGGAGGACTTCAGAATTACGCTGCCAGTCAGCCAGCCCACTTGTGTGGCCCTTGGTGGCCATAACGCATCGTTACTATTTGTCACCAGCGCCCGGGACGGCCTGACGGATAAACAAAAACAGGCACAACCGCAGGCGGGAAATCTTTTTATTTTCAGAGTCGGGCAAACAGGCCTGCCGGAGCCAAGATATCAGGCCGAAAACCTGTTGTTTTCTTAATCATATTTGTATGATGTTCTGATAAAATCGGCTATCCGCCTCCAAATATAATCATCATTCAGCGAAAGGCTTTCATAATGTTACAGCAAACTGCCAATAACAATCTGACTCACCAGCTTGTCCGTGAGCTTGGCAAGGCCATTATTTGCGGAGACTTTTCTGTCGGGCAGGGCTTACCCACTGAAGCCGAAATCTGTACAAAATATGATATCAGCCGCACTGCTACCCGGGAGGCCGTGAAGATGCTTGCAGCCAAAGGGCTGATTACGTCCCGGCCCCGCAAGGGTATAACGGTACAAAGCCACGAACACTGGAATCTGTTTGATCCGGACGTACTGGACTGGATTCTGAACACGGTGCCCAGCCTGGAGAGATTGAGAGACTTCCTGCAATTGCGCTTAGCGATTGAGCCAGAAGCGGCCTCGCTGGCCGCCAAAAATGCCGAGCCGCAGGATCTTTCTGACATAGAAGATGCCCTGAACAGAATGAAAGCCGCTGAGGACGGATGGGGAGACTCATTACAGGCTGACATCGACTTTCACTCCGCCATCCTCAGAGCCAGTAAAAACCCGTTTTTTGTTCAACTGCGCAGCTTTATCGAGACAGCATTACGCGTAAGCATACGCTTTACCAACAAACTCAAAGGGGTTGAGACCGCCAGCTATGTTGAACACCGTAAGATTTTCGATGCCATCGCAGCCGGTAACAGAGAGTTGGCTCATAAAACCTCTTACATTATGGAAGCGGAAGCGCTGCAATTAATCGAGAGTCGCCTGGAAAGCTGACCCCTCTTTTTTAATCCACATAAACTGCATCAGCAGGATTGATCTTGCCCAGGTTTATTTATACTATAAATAATAACAATGTGGCGAGCTACCATTCTCGTCGCCCAGCACAAAGGAGAAACGTGCCATGATGCCCGGACAATACGCCGACCTAAAAAACAAACATGCCTTTATTACCGGTGGTGGTTCAGGCATTGGTGCAACCATGGTCGAAGCTTTTCTGGAGCAGGGATGTCAGGTGACCTTTGTAGACAATCAGGCCGATACCGCGCAATCCCTCCTTGACCGTTTACCACCTGAACATGCACAACGCTGTCACTTCAAACCTTGTGACGTGACTCAGGTAGAGCAGTTGCAAGAGTTGATCACTGAAGCGGCAGCGCAGCACAACGGTCTGCATATACTGATCAATAATGCCGCTTCAGACAGCCGTCACCGCCTGCAGGAACTGACGCCACAGCAATGGGATCTATTGCAATCCGTGAACCTCAGACCACACTTTTTTACCGCCCAGGCTGCGTTACCCTGGCTTAAGCAAAAAGGTGGCAGCATTATCAATATGGGCTCCAATTCTGCACTGTTGGGTCTGACCGGTTACCCGGCCTACGTTGCCGCCAAGTCGGCGATTATCGGGCTAAGTAAAACCCTCGCTCGCGAGCTGGGTACAGACGCCATTCGGGTCAACTGCCTGCTCCCCGGCTGGGTGATGACCGACCGTCAGAAAAACCTGTGGGCAACAGAGGAAGCCGTTAATGACTGTCTGGAACAACAGGCCATCAAATCAACCATCAGCGAGCAGGACGTCGCGGCCGCTGCTCTGTTTTTAGCCTCTGATGCCTCTCGCATGATCAGTGGTCAGAGCCTGATTGTAGATGGTGGGCGGGCCTGATGCAGTGCATTGCCATTGACTGGGGGTCCACTTCGTTCAGGGCCTATCTGCTCAACAACGGCAGGTTACTGGAAACATGTAACACCGATGAAGGTGCGCTTCGCCTGAGCAGAGAAGAATTCGAAGCCACTGTGCAGAAAAACTGTGGGCACTGGTTCGACGGCACATCAAAACTACTGATATGCGGTATGGCGGGTAGTCGTAACGGGTGGCACGAAGCCCCTTATGTTTCCTGCCCTGCAACACTGAACGATCTGGCTGAGCAGTTGGTATCTCCCGAACATAGCTTGCCCTTTTCCTGTGAAATTGTCCCCGGAGTAAAGACGATCACAACATCAGGAGTACCAGATGTGATGCGTGGTGAAGAGCTACAGATTTTCGGTGCGGCGAGCCTTGGCGGTATCGCAGAAGGTGTGTTTTGCCTGCCCGGAACGCATAGCAAATGGGCTCAACTTAGACAGCATCAGATCATACAGTTTTCCACCTATATGACGGGTGAATTGTACACCCTCATGCGTAAACACAGTTCGCTGGCCAACCTGTGCAATGACGAAGATCCCGATCCTGACCTGTTTGAACTGGGCTTAGAGCATGCGCGGGCCAATCCGGCATTACTGAACCAGCTGTTTACGTCCCGGGCAATGGCCGTAACCGGCTATCTGGAAACACGACAGGTCAGCAGTTATCTGTCAGCCACTATCATTGCCAGTGAAATTCTCAGTGCCAGCGCAGCACTCCCCTGTGGTGCCCTGATTAATCTGGTGGGAGATCCTGCACTGTGCCAACGCTACCAGACTGCCCTGGCCTATTTTGATTATCCAAGCCAACTTTACAGTGCCAGCGAAGCTGTGCTGGCCGGCATGGACCCACTTTTTTCTGAAACTATCAGGGTATAACGGGAGCAACATAATGCATTATCAACAACGGAACCGGCTTCCTCTGGTTGCAATACTGCGGGGGATTACACCATCCCGATGTGTGGATGTTACCGAATGCCTGCTGGATCTTGGCTTTGAGATGATTGAAGTGCCAATGAATTCACCGCAGCCTCTGGACTCCATTGCCATGATCAGTGAGCAGTTCGGTGAACGGGGAGTATTTGGAGCGGGTACCGTTCTTTCAACGGAACAGGTCACCCAGGTTCGTGACGCGGGCGGAAAACTGATTGTTTCCCCCAATACCGATGCGGACGTGATCCGCATGACTAAAGATTACGACATGTTATCCATGCCCGGTTGTATTACTCCCACCGAAGCATTTACAGCAATTAAAGCCGGGGCTGACGGGCTCAAGCTGTTTCCCACAGAGCAGTTGCCACCAGCTGCAGTTAAAGCCCTGAAAACGGTGATCCCCAAACACATCCCGTTGCTGGCAGTAGGAGGCATCAACACCGGCAATATGGCCGCCTATTTAGAGGCCGGTTGTAAGGGCTTTGGCCTGGGTGGCGCACTGTTTACCCCTGATATGAGCTTGTCAGATGTTCGCAAGCAGGCTTCAGAACTCATTAAATGCTTTGCGCAACTGACGCAGGAAAAGGAACTAAGCTGATGAAAAGCAAAAAAATCAACTTGCGCAGCCGCGCCTGGTTTGACGACCCCAGCAATCCGGACATGACGGCGCTCTATCTTGAGAAGTATCTCAATTATGGCCTCACCATTGAAGAGCTGCAATCGTCACGCCCTGTCATCGGCATCGCCCAGACCGGATCAGACCTGGTGCCCTGCAACCGGGCTCATGTTGAGCTGGCGAAACGGCTGAAAGACGGTATCCGCGATGCCGGTGGTATCGCCATTGAGTTTCCCGTTCATCCTATCCAGGAAACCGGCAGGCGCCCGACCGCTGCGCTGGATCGCAACCTGCAATGTCTGTCATTGATTGAAGTGTTGCATGGTTACCCATTAGATGGCGTGATCCTCACCACCGGCTGCGACAAAACCACACCGGCGCTGCTGATGGGTGCGGCCAGTGTCGATCTGCCCGCTATCGCGTTCTCTGTGGGGCCGATGCTCAATGGTACCTACAAAGGTCAATGTGTGGGCTCCGGCACCATCATCTGGGAGGCCAGAAAACGCCTGGCTAAGGGTGAAATTGACTATGACAGCTTTATTCAACAGGTTTCCAGCTCAGCTCCCTCCTCCGGGCACTGCAATACCATGGGCACCGCACTGACCATGAACAGTCTGGCCGAGGTACTGGGGATGATGTTACCGGGCTGCGCTTCTATACCGGCACCTTATCGGGAAAGAGCACAAATGGCTTACCGCACAGGCAAACGAGCGGTGGAAATGGTACTTGAGGATCTCACCCCGAGTAAAATTCTCAGTCGCCAATCCTTTGAAAATGCCATTCGACTGTGCTCAGCATTGGGTGGCTCAACCAATGCCCCCATTCATATCAACGCCATTGCCAGACATGCTGGTATCGAGCTGAATATCACCGACTGGCAGGAAATAGGTCAGCATATTCCCCAGCTGGTTAACTGCCAGCCGGTGGGCGAATACCTCAGCGAAGATTTCCATAATGCCGGAGGTGTGCCGTCGGTCGTTAAGCGGCTGTTACAAGAAAACTTACTGGACGGCAATTGCCTGACGGTAACCGGCGCAACACTGGCACAAAACTGCGACAATGCACAATGTCACAACGAAGAGGTGATTCGCCCGTTCAATCGTCCCGTCAAAGCTCACGCCGGACTGAAGGTATTAAGAGGCAACCTGTTTGATTCTGCTGTGATGAAAGTATCTGCCATCAACGAGGATTTCAGCCGCCGCTACCTCTCTGACCCCGCTACGCCCAACGCCTTTAAAGCCCGCGCAATAGTTTTTGACGGGCCAGAACACTATCACCGGGAGATCAACAATCCTGCCCTCGACATCGATGAAAACTGCATGCTGGTGATGCGTTATACCGGCCCCAAAGGCTATCCGGGATCGGCGGAAGTGGTCAATATGCAACCTCCCACCTACCTGCTGGCCAAAGGCATCGATGCCCTGCCTACCATAGGAGATGGGCGTCAGAGCGGCACGTCAGGCTCACCATCTATTCTCAACGCATCTCCTGAGGCGGCCGATGGCGGCGGCCTGGCATTACTGCAAACCGGTGATATGGTGAATGTGGATCTGAATACCGGCCTGGTCAATGTGCAGCTCAGTGACGCCGAACTGCAACAACGCCGTGAAGCATTAAGCCCTGAACTGCATTATCCTGAAAGTCAGACCTGGTGGCAGGAGATCTATCGGGCTAAAGTCTCGAACCTGGACGGCGGAGGGGTATTTGAAGATATGCTTAAGTATCGTCGTCTACGGGACAAACTTCCTCGTCATTCCCACTAGAGCATTATATAGTTTAAACCCCCTGTCCGCTCAAGAAGGAGCGGACAGCCTCCACTTCCTTTTGTGCCCCGATTATAATGTTGACCTGATCACCGCTGTGTCATTACTTTTGTAGGCAGGGCGTTGCAATCCCATTAACGCCAACAGTATACCGAACAGTGGCGTAAGCCAGTTAAAGAATGCATAGAGCGCGTAATCTAAGGGATTTACCAGCAACACAGAATGCATATAGGCACCGCAGGTATTCCATGGGATAAGGGCCGAGGTAACAGTGCCGCCATCTTCAACGGCCCGGGACAGATTTTCCGGTGCCAGGCCTCGCTTGTCATATTCGGGCTTAAACATACGCGCAGGCATCACAATACCTATGTACTGATCACCCGCTACAACGTTAGTACCAAAAGCCGTTGTTATAGTGGTAATAATCAGTCCGGCAACCGTTCTCACGCCTTTTAACAACTCCTGCACCACCCGCTGAAGCAGTCCGGTAGCCTCCATGACAGAGCCGAAGGTCATGGCCGAGATAATCAGCCAGATGGTATTGAGCATCGACCCCATTCCACCGCCACTGAGCAAATCCTGCAGTCTTGGGTCGTCAGAGGTAACACTGATACCTTCATACATGGCTTTCCAAATCACAGTAACCGTGCCATTCAGCTCACTCAATGCGGGAGCGGCCTGGGCCTGGATAAAGTCTTGCTGAAAAAAGGCCGCCATTACTCCGCCCACTAACGCGCCAATGCCAATAGCAGGAAAAGCCGGTATTTTACGCAGCGCCAGAAAGAGGGTAATGGCCAGCGGCAACAACAGATACCAGGCAATATGAAAGTGTGAGGACAAACTCTGCATTAAAGAGCTAAGCTCAATAGACTTAGTCTCTGCTGTTGATCTGAGACCAAGAATAAGAAACAGTAAGAGGGTCAGCCCAAAACTGGGCAAGGTACTGTAGAGCATAAAACGAATATGGGTGAAAATATCGGTGCCGGCTACTGCCGGTGCCAGATTAGTCGTATCGGACAATGGCGAGAGTTTGTCTCCGAAATAAGCACCACTGACGATGGCTCCGGCACAAATCACCTCCGACAAACCCATTCCACTGGCCACACCCATCAGAGCCACGCCTATAGTGGCTGCCACAGTCCAACTGCTGCCAATACAAAGGGCGACTAACGCACAAATTATGCAAGAACTCAGATAAAAATAATCGGGGTTAAGTAATTGCAGACCATAATAGATCATCGTTGGTACCGTGCCTGACAATAACCAGCTACCAATCAACGAACCTACAGCCAGCAATATCAGCACCGCGCCCAGCGTCAGGCTAATCCCTTTAATGATAGCCTGTTCTATTTGTTCACGGCGATTGCCATTATACAGACCAATCAACGTCGCCACCCCGGCACAGAGCAATAGCGCTACCTGATTAGGACCAGACGACGACGCATCACCGAAATAGTATACGGCTAAAAATAACAGTGATAACAATACCAGAATGGGTACAAGAGCCTGGGTAAGACTGGGCTGACGAGGCTGTGACATAGCTGAAATCCTCCTGGGTAAGACTTTTCTCAGGTCGTGAAAGGGGGCGAACATTTTTATGCAGTGCAAAAAATAATCCCGGAGGCGACAGGCCTCCGGGATTTTCAGGTGAGATAAAACATCAGACAGGGAGACTGATTTTTACGCTCAGAACTTCGCCCGGACACCCAGCGCATAACGGGGGCCGGTTTCTATTACCTGCAACGTCTGGTTCTTATATTCAGCATTTTTGACTGTCAGTTCATTGGTCAGATTAATACCTTCAAAGAACACAGTGAAGTTTTCATTGATGTCATAGCTACCACTCAAATCAAGCTGCTTATAATCGTCAACATAGTGACCATCTCGTTGTCTGGTACCGGTTACGACCGGCTTGGTCTGCATAAAGCGACCACGATTGTTATAGGCCAGACGCACCTGGAATCCGGCTTTTTCATAGAAAAGTATCAGATTCTCAGAATCTCCCAGACCAATCAGCGGCAGATCATCCTGCTCAGAGCTGCTGTCCACCTTGGTCAGGTTAAATATCACGCCAAGCCCATCAAAGGGTTCCGGTAAGCTGCTGAACATGTGCTGCACCGCAAACTCAAAACCATCCACCTCTGTGCTGCTTTCATTGATGGGACGGGAAATTTCATAATCATAACTACCGCTCGGCACGACCACCGTTTCTGACAAGGTGCTGTAGCCCAGATAGCCGTCGATGTCTTTTCTGAAATAGGCCAGGGCCGCATAGCTTCCCTCGTCGTAGTACCATTCAAGGGACAGGTCGACATTCTCAGAAGTGTAAGGGGCAAGCTTAGGATTGCTGCCCGAACCAGTTAACCCATCAATTTCACCATCACCATAGTTGGTCAGCGGGCTCATCTGATTCAGTTCAGGCCGGGTAATAGAGCGGGATACCGCGACACGACCAATTAACTCATCGGTTATATGAAGATTGGCATTGACGCTGGGGAGCCAGTCCTGGTATTCATTACTGATAGAAACCGGCACATAATCGTCAGAATATTCAGCGAAGACCTTGTTTGGCTCATTTTGTGAGGGAACAAGATCCAACAGCGCAATTTGCTGACCACTGGAGGTGCTGGTGGTATCCACGTAGCGCATACCCGCTACAACCGTCCAGAACATATCACCGATATCACCTTCAAAACTGAGATCTGTATACAGTGCCATCACCTCTTCATTAACATCATAGGCGGTGCGATCCGGCACGATGCCAAAACCATTACGGTTCAATATATCCCGCGCGACCTGAGGATCATCCAGCATGTTAATCACTTCATCACTGCTCAGATACGCCATGATTTCATCAGTGTTGAATGTCGGCCACTGATTCACGGGGTCGCCGGAAGCGCCTGACAAAAAGCCGTCTGCATCGAACAGGTTAAACAACGAGTCCGGCAGCGGAATGCGGGTGCTGTTGTCTGCGAAAATCCACGGCAGAGGCCCCTCCGTTTCTCCGTACACGGTGCCCAGAGTCCGATCCGTATAATGTGCGCCAAAGTTCACTTCGACCAGCGGGCCTGCTTTCACATACAGGCTGTTGTCGAACTTAGCGGCCTTCACCTCATCTTCTAATCGTGTACCTTGCAAAGATGTCCAGCCGGCGGTCAGGGTATCGCCTGCCTGAATAGGGTCAAAGGCCATAGTAGGGACCTGCTGCCCCTGACGGCGATCATAGGAAAATTCTCCGGGACGACCAACCACTACATCAGACCAACCTTTGCCCGGATCAGACTCCGCCTTTGAAGCACTGATATCCAGTTCCATGTTCCAGTCTTCGGTTGCCTGCCAGTCAATATTCAGACCATAGGCATTGAGCTTGCTGGAGGCATCTGACTGCCGAGCCATGGACTCAACAAAGACATCCACAAAATCGGCATACACCAGCGTATTATTTTCGTCCAGTTCGGGATTTCTGACGTTACCTGGAGTAAACCATGAGGGGTAGATATCCTGGCGGCCGCTGACATCATATTTGGAATGTAAGTAGTCGGCAGAGATCTGTAACCTGTCGTTGGGCGCATACTGCAGTACGACATTGCCACTTAAGCGATCCCGGTCTTCTGTTTGTACGATTTGGTCATAGTTACGCGGGAAATAGACCTGACCATAGTCAGTGCCATCAAGCGGATCCTCAACTTTAAAGTAATAGGCGGTATTCGCTTCTTCATAGCGGCTTTCCCGTTCATAACTGGCAACAGAAACCAGCACACCGAAGGTGTCATCATTGAAAGTGTTGCTGAATAATCCTGAAAACTGAGGCTTGGTTGCGCCCGACATATCGTCATGCAAGGCTTTGGCGCTGGCCAGGACATGCATTCCCGGATTATCAAAAGGCCGCATGGTGGTAATGTTAATGGTGGCGCCTACAGACCCTTCCTGTAACTCTGCTGACTGGGTTTTGTAAACTTCTGCGCCATTAATCAGCTCTGAGGGCAAAATATCAAAGCTGAATGCGCGACCTCCCGGAGAGCCGTTCCAGCTCATTGATGAGGGGTCGCCCACTGTCGCCAGCGTGCGTCCATTTAACAGCACAGCATTAAACTCAGGGCCCATTCCGCGTACTGTCACTAATTGCCCTTCACCGCCTTCACGATCAATGGACACGCCGGTGATACGCTGCAGGGATTCCGCAACATTTTGATCCGGGAACTTACCAATATCCTCAGCAGAAATCGCATCCACGATATTGTCACTGCCCTGTTTAATATCCATCGCCCGGACCAGACTGCTTTTGATTCCGGTGACACTGATAACTTCTACATTGTCACCTTCCGCATTCTGCTGATCTTGTGCAAAAGACGTCGATGTTATTCCCATGTTAACCATGACGAGCATGGGAAGATAACCTAACTTCCAGTTCCTAGCTTTCATAAATTGCCTCCGCTGAGCATGCCAACTTATTGATTTAGTTTATTAATTAACTTCATTTTGAACCTTTTAGCTTCAAGGCTTTTTCGATACTACTACTGGATCTTTCTAGTTGCAATATTTATAGTATAAATACTTTAATTTAAATTTCACAACCTATTAACGCCGCTTCGGAACCTTTTATGACAAAATAATCCGGGCGTTTAGCAGAGGCATAAAGATGACTGGAATGAACTTGTTAACCCGATGCAGAGGAAGACATTTTTGCATAAGCATGGCTGTCAGCCTGTTGGTATCCCTGAGCGGCTGCCAAAGCCTGCGCGCAGAAAATCTCGCCGATAGCAGGTCCTCTGCCCTTGATCGCCAGGGCTCACCGCAGTTTATGCGCCAACATGACAGCTTTGGTAACCAACACTTCAATCCAATGTTTGATGCAGGAGCCTGGCATGGCTTTTTACTGCCCGGTGACAACGACAGTGGCGGAGCCTTTACCGGGCCGATGATCATAGCCGAAGAGTATCCTGTGTATCTGGCGCGCCAGTTAGAGCAACTGGAAATTGTTGCCGGGAATAAGAAATATGCTTTTGCCGATGCAGTATCAGAGCACCAGGCCTTCCCCGGACGGCTGCAACAACATTATCACTGGCCCGATCTGACACTGCAACTAGAGCTGATTTTTATCTCCGGCCGAAGCGCGCTGATCAGAACCCATATTGAGAACCTGACCGGTAAAGAAAAACAACTGACCCTGACCTGGCAAGGGGCATTATTAAAAAAATGGAACACACAGCAGACCCTTACAGAGCGTTACTCTGACTGGTCACCACAATGGGAGCAGGATAATAACGGCCTCAGTATTACTTTGCCAGAAGTAAGAGATACCTGGAATCTGATGTTATCCGGTGCCAGCCGGTATGTGATCCAGCGCTCAGTAAAGAGCCATTCAGAAATGCACCAGGATACCTATAAAAGTACTGCCAGTATCACCCTGAAGGGCAAGAGTTCTGCCCGGATCTATACCACACAAACCTATATACACAATGAACAGGAATGGCAACAAGAGCAGCCCGTTATTAAACAAAGCTTCCGGCACCCTGAAACGTTGTGGCTGGCCAACCGCAAGCGCTGGCATCACTATCTGAGCAGTGGCATTGCGCAGCACCAGATAACCACTGTAACTGACCAGGTTGCGCTAAAAGCCATAGAGACACTGATTGGAAACTGGCGCAGCAGTGCAGGGCATATCACCAGAGATGTGGTGACCCCGTCTGTTACCGCACGTTGGTTTAATGGTGCCTGGGCCTGGGACAGCTGGAAACATGCGGTGGCGATGGCCTCCTTTGCCCCGGCCGTGGCGAGAAACAATATCCTCGCCATGTTTGATTATCAGGTGCAAGCCGATGATGGCATACGCCCGCAAGACAGCGGTATGATCATCGATGCCATTTTTTATAACAAAGATCGCCAGCGCGGTGACGATGGCGGCAACTGGAATGAAAGAAACACTAAGCCCCCTCTGGCAAGCTGGGCAGTCTGGGAGGTTTATCAGGCCAGTGCTGATAAAGACCTGATCACAGACCTCTATCCGAAACTCGTTGCCTATCACCAGTGGTGGTATAAGAACCGCGATCACAATCAAAATGGGCTGGCAGAATATGGTGCCACGGCCCACCCGCTGCACAACGATGGGCAGGGCAATATCATTTTCGACCTGCAACCTGCTGCCAATACACAACTGGCCAGGCACGCTGAGCAACAATGCGAAATCATCAAGGAAGACTGGTACCGGTGCAGTGGCATGACATTCTACGAATCGGTGCTGGTTTCCGGTGAGTATAAACAGCTGGATATTGGCGCTCAACATGGCGCAGGGTGGGAATCAGGCATGGATAACGCCGCCCGCTTCGGATTTATCACTTCTGAACAGCTTAAGAAATATGCCGACAAGCACTATAGCGGCAACCTGAAAACAGCACGACAGGACTGGCAGGTGCGTTTTTTTGAGAATCACGCAAGTAATGGCCAGCTACTGGGTTTTTCCATTAATCAGGAATCGGTGGAGCTCAATGCGTATCTGGCGATGGAAAAAGCCCTTCTGGCAAAAATGGCCAGGTTGCTTGGCCGCGACGAAGAGGCCGCAGACTGGGAAGCCGGGGCCGGGCGACTGGCACAACGGGTTAATCAGTGTTTCTTTGATGCACAGAGCGGCTTTTACTATGACCGTCAGATAGACAGCGCTGATGATAATAGCGGTGATTGTGACGGCAGACTGCTGATCACCAGAGGCAAAGGACCGGAAGGCTGGGCGCCACTGTGGGCTGGCATTGCCGGGAAAAATCAGGCCCGCAAGGTGGTTCAGAATATGTTGGCAGTAGATGAATTTAATACCCTTATCCCTCTTGGTACCGCATCACAGACGAATCCAGCCTATCACCCGGATATTTACTGGCGCGGCCGGGTATGGCTGGATCAGTGGTATTTCGGCGTGATGGCACTAAAGCACTACGGCTATACGCAGCAGGCAGGAGCCCTGGCATCAGCATTGCTGGAGCATGCTCAGGGGCTCAAGGGTAACGCAGCCATCAGAGAAAACTACAATCCTGAAACCGGCGCCATGCAGGGCGCAACCAATTTTAGCTGGAGTGCAGCCCATTTACTGATGTTACACCATCAGTTAAAGCACCAGCCTGAATAGGCCCCGGGTGGTGGTGGGACTCGCCACCACCACCTGCAAGGCGGGTTTCTCTGTGCCGGCTTCTGCTATCGGCGCACTTCCCGGTTTTGCCCTCTCAGACTGGCTATGGCCATAACTCCCAGAAACAGCATCCACAGGGTCTGCTGCTCCGGAACCTGATTATCCACTGCCTTGTTCAGGCGAAAACCCATTGTGCCGAGAGACCAAACCGCATTGTTCCGCTCCTGATGTGCCTGCTAAGAATTCATATCCTTATTTTTTTCGTACATTCCCGCGCGGCTTATCCCGTTAGCACCGCCAGTTGTCGAAAAAAGATCACAGAATCAACCACCTGCTATAGTGTTTACTGGTTTTTAATAACAAGAACTAAATAAGGTAAATCTATGCATACCCTCTTATTCTGTCTGCGTTGGGGAGCACTGGCCCTTGGCCTGCTCAGTGCGTCACTCGCAACAGCGCAAACTGTTGCCTTCACCAACGCCACCCTCTATCCCATCACCGACAAGGTCATCGACAACGGCACCCTGGTCATCCGCGATGGCAAAATTGCCGCTATCGGCCCGGCTTCAGAGGTCACAGTGCCCAAAGGCGCAACCATTGTTGATGCTAAGGGCAAAATTATTATGCCCGGCATAGTGGATACCCACAGCCATCTGGGCGTAGCCGGTGATCACGGCGAAGGTTCCGCCACCCTCAATCCGGAACTGCGCATTCTGGATTCCTTCTGGGCCAGCGACCCGCGAATCAAAGTGGCCCGGGCCGGAGGCATAACCGTCTCCAACGTGATGCCCGGCAGCGGCAATGTAATTGGCGGCCAGACTATCTATGTCAAACTGCGCGATGGTACGGCCGATGAGATGCTGGTAAAGGGCAGTGTAGGGGGCCTGAAAATGGCCAATGGCGAGAACCCCAAAGGAGATGATAAATCCCCCAATACCCGGATGGCTGCGGCGGCACTGGCGAGACAAAAATATTATGACGCCATCACCTATGGCAAAAAACGTGATAAGGCCGCACAGGACAGCGACAGCAAGGCACCGGATCTGGATCTTGGCCTGAATACCTTACTCGAAGTGCTGGATGGTAAACGCATCGTCCATCATCACACCCACCGCTCTGACGATATTATGACCGTACTGCGCCTGCAGGATGAGTTCGGTTTTCGTCTGGTGCTTCAACATGGCATAGAGTCCTACAAGCTGGCCGAAGAGCTGGCGAAACGGGATGCCATGGTGTCCTATATTTTGCTCGACAGCCCAGGCGGTAAGCATGAAGCCGCCGAGGTCAGCCTGCAAGGGCCTGCACAGCTGGAAAAGGCCGGGCTCGAAATCGCCCTGCATTCCGATGACTGGGTTATCGACTCGCGCTTTTTACTCAGAACCGCAGCACTGGCCGTACGCGGCGGCATGAGCCGTGAAGGCGCACTGCGGGCGCTGACCATCAATCCGGCGAAGATGCTCGATCTGGATAAACAACTGGGTTCACTGGAGGTGGGCAAAGATGCCGATCTGGTGTTGTTTGATGGCGATCCGCTGTCACTGTACACCCATGTTCAGCAAACCTGGATCGATGGTCAGAAAGTCTATGATCGCAGCGATAAATCACAGCGTCTTTACGCCACCGGCGGTTTTCGCGTGGCTGACCGTTATCCGCACCTGGGAGAAGAATAATGAAAATATCCTCTAAGCGCCTTTTGTGTCTGCTTGCCGCCAGCCTGCTGATACCTGTTCAGGCCGCGACCCTGATTAAAGCGGAAAAAATCTATACCAGTTCTGAGCAGGGCGTGCTCAGTAATGCTCAGATCCTGGTTGAACAGGGCAAAATTAAGACCATCAGCAACAATGATATCAGGGTACCTGAGAATACCGAGGTGCTAACCGCCAAAGTGGTACTGCCGGGGCTGATTGACAGCCATACCCTGGTCGGTATCAACGGCGCCTACAATGTGTCTGCAGATCAGGACGCGTTCGAACAATCCGACGCGCTGGGTGCAGAATACCGGGTACTGGACAGCTTTAACCCGGCAGAAAAGCTGATAGAACATGTCAGAAAGTTCGGTACCACCACCATCCATGTAACGCCCCAGCCCTTTGCCCCTATCGGCGGCGCCACTGCGCTGTTTAAGACCAGTGGCAAAGTGGCAGACCAGATGTTGCTGAAAAACAATGTGGCGATGCTGTTTAATCTTGGCGAAGCACCCAAATCGGCTTTTGGTAAAAGTGGCGGCCCGGGCACCCGCATGGCCACCGCAGCCCGAATCCGTGGCGAACTGTATAAAGCCCGGGAATGGATGGAACAGGACGAAGACAAACGCAAGCCGGATCTGGCCATGCAGGCATTAGCCAAAGTGCTCAGTGGTGAGACTCAGGCCATCTTTACTGCCCATCGTGAGGACGATATTGGCACCGCCCTGCGTATTGTCAAAGAATTCGGCCTGGCGCCGCTGATCAATTATGGCACCGAAGCCTATCTGATCCGGGATGAGCTGAAGCAGGCCGGCGCCAAAGTAATTATGGCGCCTGCCATGCAGCGCCCCGCCGGTATGGAAAAATGGAATACCACCTTAGAAGCTGCCGCGATCCTGGATAAGGCCGGTATTCCCTTTGTGTTTGCCGGTGGCTATGAAGGCTATGTGCCCAAGGCCAGAGTGCTGCTGTGGGAAACGGCTGTCGCCATTGCCAACGGGCTGGATAAGCAAAAAGCCATAGAGGCCGCCACCATTGTACCCGCCAGATTATGGGGTATCGATAAGCAGGTTGGCTCGATTGAAACAGGCAAAGACGCCGATCTGGTGTTATTTGACGGTGACCCCTTCGAGTACACCACCCATGTTAAAGCCGTGCTGATTAACGGCGAAAAGGTGGACTAGTCTTAAACACCCAGTAGATCACAAGGGCGGGCAGCCAGGCTGTCCGCCCTTTCTGTTTCCCCAACCTCCTTTATCTCTATTTACTTGTTTTATACCAGTCTCTGAATGTTTCAGACTTCGCAACCTGTAACATCTTAAAGTTGGCTTAACTTCGAGCCTTTGCCATGCTGTTCCCTGCTATAAAAACTGATAACAGGAAAAGCACTATGTTTCGTCTTTTAACCGTTGCCACTGTAGCCCTAATGTTCAGTGGTCAGACACTGGCTGAACCATCACAGGATCAGTTGACCAAAGACGTTCTGAGTCTGGATACCCGATTGTTTACTGCCTTTAACGAACGCGACATTGAGGTGATGAAGGCGATGCTCAGTCAGGATCTGGAGTTCTATCATGACAAGGCGGGTGTCACTAACTACCAGCAAAACCTGAAGGCTACCGAGAATATGTTTAACAGTGGCACGGATCTGAACCGGGAGCTGCTGCCGGAATTTACCGAAGTACACCCTATCCCGGGTTATGGCGCAATTCAGACCGGCCGGCACAGATTCTGCCATACCGCACAAAACGGCGAGCCCGACTGCGGCGTGTTCAAATTTCTGCATATCTGGAAACAACAGGACGGCAACTGGCAGATCACCCGGGTGGTAAGCTACGACCATTAATAGCGGAGCATCAAAGAAACACCTTAAAAACTGTCCCGATATTAGTAAATCAGCTTTTCTCAATCCCCGGCTTTGCTCTAAGAAGCTAAAGGGTATTGAATGAAAATCAGATATCAGCCAACGAATAAATATCGGTAGACAAGCGTTTCTTTTCTTCGACTAAATGGTCATACAGATTGTCGAACATCTCACTGACCGGCTGCACATCTGCAGAACGGGCCATATCCTCGTAAAGCTGGCAGAAATATTCATCCACTTTATTCGCCAGCTTCTCTACATCGGATTCTGAACAACTAACCGGGTCAAAATCGCAGTTGAACAGATCATTACTGTTTTCTCGTCTGTCATATTGAATATAGGTGTTAAGCACTTTCTCTGGTGCCTCTTCCATGTAACGCTTCAACTCCTCAACAAGCTGCGCTTCGTGCTTGCACAGGGTTTGCAGCAGCATGGCGGCCCGGGCGTTGCCGGTCTCTTCAGCCAACTGTTTGTAGTGTACTGCCGCTCTCAAATGCAACTGCTTATTGTGCATCAGCAGTTCACGCACATCGGAGAAATTACTCATGTTTTGCGATCCGTTTTATTTTAAATAGTTTAAATATAGGCAGTTATATGGACTGCCCGCTAATCTCCTGCCATTGTTCGTTGTCTGTTGTTTCAGCCCGGTCAGATTGTCAGTTCAGCCCGCACCTGGATGCTTTACTTTTTGGCTTCCCGGCATTTTCTGTATCCGGTGAGCATAGGAGCAATCAGAGATACACGCCCTATGATGCCAATCAATAGCACGGCAACAATATGCAAACAGACACAAATAAACAGCAGATCAGCGCCAAGTTTGTGCAGTTGTTCCATCAAATCACTGCCAAAAAAGTAGTCCGTTTCTTCCAGCAGGAACCCGCTGGACCCCATCCAGATAAACAGCACGAACATGACCAACACCATTAACCACCCGAAGGGGTTATGGCCGGCATTTTGCGGCAGGCTCCTCTGTTTCAGATGAGAAAAATGGGCCCGAAACGCACTTTGAGAGAAATTTATCTGAGAAAAGTTAGCCGCACCCTTCGCATAAAAGCCATAGAGGATTCTTAGCAACACTAACGATACGGCGCTGTATCCAATCCATTCATGGACATTGCTGCCAGGTTCCAGAACAAAGTAGTTAGTGACGAAGAGCCCTGCAAGGGTCCAGTGGAAAATACGCACCACCTTGTCCCAAACATAGACTCTGACACCATTCACTACTCAATTTCCTCCTTCACGATACTGCCGTCAACTGGATTGAAGTAAATCTCGACTTTCTGACCGGCCTGATTGTGACCATAAATTTCATAACAGTTGCCTTCTGTTACCTTAAACTCGGATATTTCATAACCCTTGTCAGTTAACGAGCTTTGAAACGTTTCCTGATCCAGCCAGGTATCCTCAGGTTCAGTAGTACATTGTGTTACGGACTGCACACCACATCCGCTCAACACCAAAACAGAAATTCCTAAACTAATCAGACTTTGCACTGTGCGCATAATAATTCTCCTTCAATAAAGACTTGGCTGAACAAACGCTATTAAACACTAGTCAGTTGAATGGGACTTAGCAACTGCGCACGGCGTCATTACCATTAGCGTACAGCACGCGTTTATCGCTGCTGTCTGGCGCGGGCGGCAATATTACAGGTGTCGTGCAGGGCGCCGCTGATGAATTTATCCATCTTGCTGCGCCACTCAGCCGGTATGCTGTTCTCTACCAATTGAAACAGATTAAAGTTGTCCTGTCCGGAGCGGGCCAGAACCTGCCGGGTGATCTGAATTTGCAGCAGGCTGCCCCTTACAATGTCGCTGAGTAATTCGGTTTCCCTCGGGTTGTGGCTGCCGCCGTAGCTGCGCTCCATCAGCAGGGCCTGCCCGGATTCTGACAAAATCGAAGGGGTAATTTCTGTTGCTGTTCTCCTGTGATACTGACTCCATAGCGCTCACGAATGCCAGTGAGAATAGCGTCGATTTCCTCCCGGAACTGGTCGGTGATCTGTTGCTTGTCCGAGCGCAGATCAATACTCATGGTGGCCTGCCGATAGGTACTTACATAGCTGACCGGATCGACCCGGCACAGGCGTATTCCCTCACCGCCACCGGCCACCTGCCTGGCCAGCGTACCGATGACATAGCCTTCGAGTGTCTGGGCCAAATCTTCCCGGGTCAACTCATCAATCAGACCACGCACCGGGCGGTCATCGCAGGTCAGCGCAGTAGTGATACTGGCTGAGCCGGGAATAACATTCCGATTGCAACCTGGTGTCAGACGGATATTGCCCACCACCGGCTTGATGCCGGCAAAGCTTTCATCGGGGCGGATGACTTTGTCATACCAGTCCAGAAATTCCCTCACCAGTCTGGCCGCCGCTACCCCGGGGTCTCGGCGATCCGGTGTCGGCGTTGCGCCGGCGTGATTCATTTCGCCATCCAGGGTCCAGCGCAGGGCCGGATAAACGTTCTCGAGGCTTTCAGGCTGGCCCTGCCCCTCCAAGATGCCCACTGTGATCCTGACATCGCTGAATCTGCGCTGCTGTGTCAGAGCACGTACTTGCCGGTTCAGCTCCAGCGCGGCGGCTTCGGCCAGTTGCCCTGAAAAGGTGAAATCTTCCTGATAGATACCCATGATGGTACCCACCTGCACGATGGGCACATTGGCCCGGTCGAGGATTGGCCCCTGCTCAATATGCCGCTCGTAGCTGTGGGGGCTGTAAAAGTCACGGGGGTCAGAACAGGCATCGAGCAGGCCCTCATCAGCCGCCTTGTCGAGCTGGTTGAACAACTGGATCCGGCCTTCGGCCTGGGCTTGTTTCAGCTCGGCCAACATAGTTTGCAGGCGCTCTCCCCATTGCTCGCCTTGCTGATTGCGCATTTTATGAATGGCTTCTGGCGCTGCCTGACCCGCCACGGCGGCACTGCCAGGCATGGAGACGCCTTCTCCGGTGAAGGTCATCTCCTCGCCGATAAAAGCAGACATATGGGAGCAAGCCCCTGCTTCGACCTGCCAGTCAATATCAAAGTAACGTTTGAGATCGGTCAGCACATGCAGGGTTTCCAGTCCCGACAGTACCCCCAGCCGCCCGTCAAACTTGCCGGCGTCATTGACGGTGTCGATATGAGAGCCGTGGCAAACAGACCTGGCACACAGCTCTGCCAAGGTTATATCACCCCGGCGCAACGCAGCCTGTTGCCCGTCGCTCAGCAGCAGGCCGTGTATATTGCCGACTTTATCAATAAAGACGCACAGACCCGCCACATTCATCTGCCGGATGGTTTCCAGCGTGGCGCGGGTAAATCCGGGGGTCAGTGCACGGGCATCGATGCGGCCATCCTCTTCGCGGGATACACGACCCAGCCAGTCAATACGCCGGCGTAACCGGGCGCCAATGCCACGCATATCCTGAAGGCTTTGCGCACTGCGCAGGTAGTCCAGCAGATTGCCCTTTTGTTGCAGGCACTCAGCCAGTTTCTTCAAAGAATGGTAATAAACAAACACCGTTGCTGCATCCGCCAGCGGCACCAGTTGCTTTATGGACCAGCGGGCGTCCTTCCTGGCAATACGTCTGGCGCCGCTGTTATCGATGATATCCCGCAACTCGGCAAGGATGGCGGGGGCATCACCAGTGCGCTGCTCCCTGGCCTGACCAAGACGCCGTCTGGCATCAAACAGCTTGTCGCCGCGCCCGGTATAGTATTTCTGCTGCTGAAAGTGTTCCTTGTCGCTCTTCGGGTACTCTTCCCTGACGGGCAGGTTATTGGCATAGGTCCAGGTTAACGGATCGCCCAGTGAGCCTGGCTCAGCACCTGTCAGCTCCCGGATCATCCCGGCATGCTGCTCGTGATTCAGTGTCGCAAGGGACTGCTCGCCAAGTATGGATTCCAGAGCCTGTTGCTGGGTGTCGGTCAGATATTCCGCATCCAGACGGAAATTAGCCAACAAAGGCGCATCGAAAATCAGTGCCTGAGGCGCATGCAGGTAGTCACGAATTTTCTCCACTTTAAAGCCCTCTGCGGCGTTCAGTCCCGGGTCAATAACCTGCTCCACTACCCGGGCGTTTTCTTCATCCCAGAAGGTCAGGCGGGCAAACACATGAGAACGGGTAATTCCCAACTGGACCTGCTCTTCGTTACGCAACACAAAGCGCCCAACCTTGATGCTGTCATCCTCCAGCAGCTCCACCTGCTGGCAATTCTGCCTGAGCAGTTCTCTGAGCACCGGATCACTGGTTTTACCCAACTGGTGAAGCGGGTTTACAGCCACAAGGGAGTGGCGGCGATTTCGATAGTCGGACTCAGCCAGGGCTTTGGGTGACATATCGTATTCCAGCACCAGCCCCCGGGAGATGGCAAAAGGGGGGATACCCATGCCGATCAATTGATCAATGATCAGGCTGGTCTTTTTCCCGCAACCATAGGCGACCACGGAATAGGGCAGCGCCAGGTAGGCCAGTACCACCTGAATAATAGCGTCACGCTCGCTTAGCAGCGGCAAACCGGTGGTGGCATCCTGCTGCACGGAAACGGGCAGGGTTTCTGGTTGATGGCCGAATACCAGCATGGCAATAACTCCTCTTTGCTACAAAGGGGACTATTGACCATAGTCACAGCCTGACAGGGAATCAAACTGACTTCACTGAAACTGCCTGCAATATACGTCTGGATTGATATTCTGGTGACCTTACTGCGCTATCAGAAAAGCGTAGTATTACTGCGCTATCAGAAAAGCGTAGTATTGTTGTCAGCTATGACTTCTCATCAAAGCATGCCATTGTTATGGGGCATAGTCTTTGGGATATCCTGCCATACATCCCAGTGCTCTATGATTTTCCCCTCACTGACGCGAAAAATATCCACACCGGCTTTGCCGGGTTTGTCGCTGCTGGTGTCATATTCGTGAACGTGCAGTACCACATAGTCCCCCGAGCTGATCACTCTTTTGATTTCCATTTTATGAGTGGCAGGGCGTTGGCTAAGCCAACCTCCTATAGCCGTCGTAAAAGCTTTCCGTCCTGTGGCGACATAGGGATTGTGCTGGATATAATCAGGATGCAAATAGCGCTGTGCGGCTTCTTCTACATTCTGTCTTTTGACAAACACAAGCTGATAAAAATCAACGACCATTTGTTCGGCTTCAGAAATGGCACTCACCGGTGGATTATCAGCCATGGCGCTGCCTGACATCATCAGAAACAACAGCCACACTTTATATGGGTTAAACATAATCTAACTCTCTATGTTTTTTATTTTATCTGTGTAAAACGATATCCCGTGACAAAGCCCGTGAGACATTGTTTTTATGAACACAAAAGCGTTCTGACTTCGGGACAGACCCGCCGGCGAGCAGATTTATTTCAAAAAGAACTCTTTACCACCAACAGGATTAAATAATTAAGCAGTAATCGCAGCTCAATCATCTTGTGCATGTAGGTGGGAGTAGATCACCCTTAAGGTGGACATGAGTTGTGCCTTATAGGCTGGCCAGCCAATCGATATGTTGTCGATAAATCTGTTCTCACAAAAATACGCCAGCTTTTTAGCCATATCATTCAGAGGCACTGAAGGGATGGTTTCGAGTAACGCGCTCAGTTTGCGGGCAGACAGTTGAATATCCCGCTCAGAGTCCTCCTGCAGGGCTTTATCCATGGAATTGATATTACTCTGCAAATTCTCAATTAATTGTTGTAATGCTGTGGCCAGCGACGTGATCCCACGCTGGTTCTGCAGATAGGGCAGCAGTTCGAACCATACCTCGGGTTCATCAGGCATAGGCAGTTTGGCAAACTCCGGCACAGGTTGTGCGGCTTTACCGGATTGCTGTCCACTGGCTTGTTTTAGCTCTTCTTTTTGTGCATCAATCAGGGCGTGCTCCTGCTCAGCCAGTTTGCTGGCATGGCTGGCAATCAGTTCCTGAGCATCTTTTAACGCACTTTCTTTATCATTAAGTTGCTGTTTGCTGTTCTTGAGCTCGGTTTCAAGTTCTTTCAGTTGCTCACTCAGCTGTTGTTGACTGCTGTTCTGATCGTTCAGCGAACTCTGGCTGTGCTCATATTCCTCTTTGACCTTGCGTAACGCTTCGGTTAATCGTTGCTGCTCCTGTTGCAGTGCCTGTATGCTGTCTTCCCGTTGCTGCAGGCTGCTTTGCTGTTCACTGACCTGCTGTTTAAGCTGCTTTTCCTGCTCTTCCTGTCGCGCAAGTTTAGCCTGCAGCGCTTCAGCCTGCTCTTTGGCGGTGGCCAGTTCTTTTTGCAGTTTCTGTTCATCAGACTGTGTTTTAGATACGGTCGATTCCGCACCCTTGAGCGCTTCCAGCTTAGCCTCCAGGGTCGACTGCATCTGCTGATTTTGTGCTTCGGCCTGCTCTAATGCCTGTTGTAATTGCTGTTTCTGTTTTTCAATTTCAGCATGGTGCTGGCGCCATTGTTCATCGCTGCCCTCCATCATTTCCCGCTGTTTGCTGGCACGGGACTCTACATCGGCCATTTCCTGTTTGAGTTGTGCCAGTTTGTCCTGTTGTGCTTTACGGGCCAGTTTCTCCGCTTCCACCTGCCGCTGGTGCTCGTCGAGCTGTTGTTGGGTGGCATCCAGTTGCGCCCGCTTAGCAGCCAGTTCCTCTGCCAGCGCCTGCTGCTCGGCCTGCCGCTGCTGATCGCTCTGGGCAATTTTATCAACCTGAGCGGCGGCCCGTTGCTCAACATCCCTCAGCTCTGCTTCCAGTTTCTCTACCAGTGCAGCTTGTTGCGCTCTTTCTTCGTCTGTTTGCTGTTGAGTGCTGTTGAGCTGCTCGGTAACCTGTTGTAACTTTTCCTGTTTTGCTTTTAATTCATCCTGCAGCGCGGCCTGCTGTTGCTGCCATTTTTCATCGGTTTCAGCTATTTTCTGTTGTTGCTCTGCATGACGCTTCTCAACTTCCTGCAGTTCTGATTTCAGTTGATTCAACTCAGCTTCACGGGCGGCGCTCTGCTGCTTTTCATGCTCAGACTGTTGCTTAGCCTGATTCAGTTGTTGCGCGGTGTCATCCAGTTGCTGCTGTTTAGCGGCTAATTCCCGCTCGAGTTGCTGAGTCTGTTTTTCCATGTCACCTTTTTGCTGCTGTGACATCTGTTCGAGCATTTTCATCTCATGCTGCAAGTGCTCTGTGTAACTGGTTTTATTCGCCAGCTCTGCCTGTACCGCCTGGCAGGTAAGTTCGAGTTCTCGGCGTTTTCTCTCTGCAACTTCACTGGCCTTACGCTGATTGGCCAGTCTTTCACGCAGCTTCTCACTGGCCTGGGCGGAACTGACAAGCTGAGACTGAAGATTATTGATCTGCCCGCTGACATCACGAATTTGCTTGTCTTTGTTTTCAATCGAATCCTTCAGTGAAGAGATTTTTGCCTGAGATGCCTCCAGCGAGGCCTGCTGTTTTGATTGCTCTTCTTTTAAGCGCTGAGTGGCTTGTTCGCTGATCGCCAGTTTCTCTTGCGCCTGCTTGTGACTACGCTCACTGTGCTGCAGTGCGTCTGCAATCTGATTGCGCTGGTTTTGTAGCCGGTTGACTTTATCACTGGACTCTTCCAGTTGGGCCTCCAGCTCCGCGTTGGCCTTTTGACTCTGGGTCAGTAACTCCAGGTTCCGCGCATAGTCATCCTGTACTGATTTTAAATGATCACTGATATCTTCATGGGCCTGCTGTAAACCCTTGATAGTGTCCATTTTTGTAGCAAGATCGCTCTCTGCCGCTTGCAGTTTTTCCTGCGTATTTTGTAAAGACCTGGCCCGACTGGCGAGCAGATCCTGGCTGTTTTCTAACAATTGCTGCTTCTCAGCGATTTCACGCTCAGCCGCCTGGCGCAGGTTCACGGCTTCTAATCTGGCCTCATTGGCTCGTTCGAGTGCGCGCAAGTCTGTCCACATGCATAATGTGGCGGTGTGCTGTTGTTGATAAAACAAAGGAACCAGGGTGACCTCGCAAGGCAGGGGGTCACCTTTGTGTTGATGCACCCAGGAAAATTCGATTACCTGCTGGTCTTTCTGCAGCCGGCCCAGATGGCCAGCCATCTCTTCGGCACTTTGTTCCGTCTGGTTGAGTTTCTTGCTGGCCGGCGAAAGCCCAATCAGCTCCTCTTCACTTTTAACATCAAAAAATGCGCAGGCGGCCGGGTTGAGTTTAGTGAAGCCGTCACTGGTGAGCACGGCAATGGGCATATTACTGTATCTGATTAGTCGTTCTAATTGATCACTGAGGTACTGCTGATTGCGTGAATCTGTGATCCAGCAAACATATTTTGTCTCATTACCTGCCAGTTTCGTCACATCCAGCCGGGTAGAGAACAGCTGTTCATCGGCGCCTATCAGACTGGCGTTAAAGTCGTTGATGTGCCCCGTCTGGTGCAATAATCTGGCGGCTTTAGCGGCTTGCTCAGGATTATTAAATAGTTGATAGAATGTTTGTTTTTCCAGTGTTTCCCTATCTTTTCCAAGTAAATCTGTAAGTGTTGGATTGACACTGAGAATCCTGTCTTCATCGTTAAAAACAGCGATACCCAGAGGCGACCGCTCAATCAGACTGTTCAGGGCTTGCAGATTAGCAGCCACTTCCTGCTGCATGGTTTTAATCGGCGTTAAATCTTCAATGATGGCCACAGTGCCTGCATGCTCGTTACCGACCTTGTAGGAGAGTAAGTGCAGATTGATATCCAGCCGCTTAGCGCCGCTGACATTAATGGACGCAGGCTTTTTCCTGGTACCAATACTTCCATGACCACCATGCAACGCTTTAAAGTCATCATCAAAGGCTTCAATCTGATCAATAGATTTGTTTTTGAGCAGGTTTACCTGAACCCCGAACATGCTGGCAAAGGCCTGATTACAATCGATTATTTGTTTGCTGGCATTAAGCAAATAAACAGGTAACGGGGTCACACCCATAAGGGTTTTAACTTGTCTCTGATAAAGTTCAGCCTGCTGTCTGAGTTGCTCAACCCGGGCAAGGTTGGTAACAATCAGCGTGGCTGAACTGACCGTCTTATCGTCCTTTGTACTGTACGGCTGCCCATCTATCTTTACCGGTATAAACTGGTTTTTCACTTCCAGTTTGCCATTGAAGGTCTGGGCCTGACCTTCGCTTACCTGCTGTATAAAGCTGTCCCATTTGGGTCTGTCATCGCTGGCGACAAACTGGCTGAAACTTTCCAGTGATAACTCTCGCTGTGAGTCCAGCCCGAGCAGACTGCTGAATGCAGCGTTCAGGCTCAGCGTAGTCTCATCAAGGTCTAATACGCAGACGCCTATATCTGCATGCTCAATGGCCTGTTCCCGATGGAGGTTAAGGGCTTTTTGCTGATCAATTTTCTGCTGATAGCCGTGAATATCATCTATTGCGACAGATGTGGTGACATCACCAATAGGTTTTTTTTGCGGTGTTATACGCATCCTTGCATGATGATGGTAATGCCCCAACTGACAATGAATATGTACTTCTTTTACCCGTTCCAGTGCATCGGTGATGTCATCTGCTAACTCCTCAGGGCAGACTCCAACAAAGGGCGTGCCAATCAATTGCTCGATTTTCTTTTCAAAAAAGTAAGCGGCCATGGGGTTGGCATAGAGGATAGTCCCTGCATCATCGAGTTGAATAATGCCACTGGCTGAACGATCAATCTGTTCCTGAACCCGCTGCCTCTGCTGATTGGACTCCAGCACAGCGCGTTCCCTTGCCTTAATCCGAAACTTTAAAACGATAACCGAGATCGTTAAACCCAGAATAACAATAAGCACCAGGGTCACCAGACCAGTAAATACCGGTGAGCTCAGGGTTTGTAACGATCCATAAAACGCCCATGCTGAAAAGGAGGGTAAGCTCAATAGCAGGATAACAAATGACTTCATCATCACAGATAAAGACAAAGGCACTGGATAGGACATAGCAATTCGATTCCGACAGTGGTAAGTCGAGTTAAAGAAAGCCCACACTATAGTAGTTAACGAGCACTGATAAAGGGTCGCTGATGCAATTAACGTGTTCGTTTTTATACCTTTTACCGATTAGCATGGCCGATTACTGAAAACATAGCAGAGTATGGCGATTTCGCCCTGCCCTGAGGATATCAACGCTGCCTCAACCTGTTTGGGATGCTGATTAACAGACCCTGCCCGGTAAAAGCGTAGTTTAAATTATACCTGAAACCTGCAGAAGACTTCTCAACACGTAATTTCACATCTGTTTCACGGCGCGGCGCATAAGCTCCGAAGAGTTTATCAACCATGAGGTGTGACGATGCCGGTATCCCCTGTCAGTCGAATTGAATTAAACAATGTGAGTCAGTCATTCACTAACACGAACCACCAGGTTCACCTGTTCCGGAAGTTGACTCTGTCGATAGTGCAGGGCCAGTCTTATGCCATTACCGGCCCTTCGGGCTCGGGTAAATCCAGTCTGCTGATGCTGATGTCGGGACTCGAGGAGCCAACACAGGGGCAGGTAAGCTACCTTCAGGGCGGGCGTATGATGCCTGTGCATCAATTGCGTGAACAAATTGGGTTTATTTTTCAGCAGTTTCACTTATTGCCGGAACTCACTGCACTGAACAATGTTGCGCTGCCGCTGAAACTGCGGGGACACAAAGAGGCGGAACAAAAGGCCAGAGCATGGCTTGAAAAAGTGGGACTTGGCCATCGGCTCGGTCATAAACCACAGCAACTCAGTGGTGGAGAGCAACAACGGGCGGCGATTGCCAGGGCATTGGTGTTTGAACCCCGATTTATTTTTGCCGATGAACCCACCGGAAATCTGGATACCCAATGTGCAGCAGACGTGGCTGACCTTCTGTTTTCCTGTTGCCAGCAAAACGGGGCGGGATTGATTATGGTGACCCACAGTGAGCAACTCGCCGCTCGTGCACAGCAGGTATTTGCCTTCAGCAATGGCACCTGTGCACTGGTTGAAAAGACCCGGTCGGAGGTGCAATGTGTTTAGCAACAACCTCCAACTGGCCTGGCATTTTTATCGCCAGCAAAAGCACCACACGCATCAACGCTTTCTGCGTTGGGTGCAAACCATTCTGATGGTGTTTGTTGTCACCTTAAGTCAGACAAGTGACACAATTCAGGCTTATCTGACCCAAAACTTAAATAATTTGCTCGGCGCCGATCTGGTGATCAGCCAGCAGCGCGCCCTGAGTAACACACAAAAGGCGGAGCTGGCGGAGATGTCACAGCAGATGGTGCTGACAAGGAGCCTGACCACCACCCTGACCCACAACGGCCAATGGCAGCGCGCAACGCTTAAAGCCGTTGGGGAAGACTACCCATTGCAGGGTGAATTGCGCTCATCAACTGCACTGGCCGGAAGCGAAACAACCACCCCGGGAGGCCCGGCAAGGGGTGAGATCTGGCTCGATTCACGACTGTTAGCGAGCTTATCAATGCAGATTGGTGAGCCATTATCCATTGCCGGTCAGAAGCTTCGCGTGACCCGGATTTTGCAGCATGAGCCAGACCGTCTGATGGAAGGGCATAACGTGAATATGCGCGCCTTAATCAATAGTCAGGATCTGGAGTACTTCAATTTCGCGGAAGATATTGTGCAGCACCGTTATCTGTTTGCCGCCAGCCCTGAGCAAATAGAAACCATCGTTAAATGGCAAAAAGCCCATTTACCCGCCGCACAACTGCACCACAAGCAAGGGTCGCACCCTCTGGCGTTGTTCTGGCAACGGACTGAAAACTTTATGGGTCTGGCTTCAATCATTCTGTTTTTTATGGCAGCAATTGCCATCCAACAGCTGACTCAGGTGCAAATGCAAAAAGAACAGTTTTTCACCGCTGTATGCCTGAGCCTGGGTGCATCAAAAAAAACCGGTGTACAAATCTCCGTGATCCGATGGTTGCTGGGTGTGTTGTTTGTGCTGCCCGTGGTACTGCTGATTTCGGCCTTGTGTCACTGGGCGGTCATACAATGGTTAACAACAACATTTGCCGGGCTTGAGTGGCACTGGAACCTCCTGTCGGCGCTGAAAACCCTGCTTGCCACGGCGGTTATTTTTTTCGTGTTTCACTTGCCGGTCTGGTCAGGACTGAATCATTCCTCCGTTGCCCAACTTATTTATAACACCAGCCACAGGCTCAGCAATGGCTTGTCTTTCGGCTGCGCATTGCTTGTTCTGGCGGCCGTGGCTGTTGCCTACTCAGATAACGGATTGTTGACCGCCATGGTATTGGGCGCAATGGCCATCAGCATTGTGCTTATTTTGTTTATCAGCTGGCTGGCATTGTCACTGGGAGAAAAATTAACCAGCAACATCTCCGGCTTACTGCCGTTCGCGCTGTATATGATGAAACAACGATTACTGAGTAAAACCATCCAGATTCTGGGGGTGGGTTTGTGCGCCTTTTTGTTGCTCTTTACGCTGATGCTACTCAGAGACCTGGGGGGCAGTATGCAGGCTTATCAGCGTCAGCACGATGGCAACCTACTGGTGTCGCAGGCCAGCAGCGTGCAAATGGCGGATATCGATGCATGGGCCACAACCCATAATGCTGAAATACGCCAACGAAAACCCTTTATGTACGCAACACTGACCCGCATCAATGGCCTGCATTTGCCTGACTTCAGCCAGAAGCCAAGCGATAGTCTGGCCACCTTTCAGCGCCCGGTTCGTATACACTGGAGCGATGCCGTACCCGACAACAACCGTATTGTCGACGGGCAGTGGTGGCAGCCCGGTGACGAAAACTGGCAGCAGGTTTCTGTAGAGCAGGAAGTCATGACCGATCTGGGTTTGCATCCGGGAGATCGTCTGAGCTTTGTTATTGCCGGACAACATATCGATTTGGTTATTGTCGCCAGTCACGCCTACCAACCAGGAGCCGGATCGATCACATTCTGGCTACAAATGCCGCGCTCGGCGCTTAGCCATATCCTGGCCCCGCAATACTATATGGCCAGCCTGGAACTGCAGAGTCATCAGTTTTCTCTGCTCAGCCAGTTATGGCAGGCTCATCCCTCGTTGCGCATGGTGTCACTGAAGGAGATGACACAACGCTTTGATACGACGTTGGCAATGGTCACCCAGGTTATCAGTGGCTTTGCGGCATTGATTATCATCCTTGCGGGGATTGTCATTGTGTCTTCTGTTCATGCCCTTGAAGCAAAAGAAAAGAAAAAGAACAGCATCATTATGAGTTTTGGATTTTCCCGTAGCACCTGCTTAAAACTCAATGCCATTGAATGGCTGGTGACTGGCGCTATTGCCGCATCCGGTGCCATTGCCGGTACCTGGGCAGCGGGCTTGCTGATTTATCAATCCCAGTTTTCGATGCCTTATCATCCTGATTTCATCTGGCTGCTGGGCACCTTATCCGTGATCTTATTGGTGGTGGCATCAGTGGGTATTGCCGCCAGCAAGAATAGTCTGTCCGGCTCAATTCGGCAGCTTATGGCGGAATAACCCCTGCATTCGAATATCGTTCAACAGCAAGATTCGGTCGCTGCCGTATGTGATGGTCACTTTCCAGTATGCCAGCTTCCTGTATAGCGATAATCGGAGAACCTGTCCGTCGATACTTCGTCAATCTCGGTAAAAAAAGCAAAGGTGCCTTTCATGGCAAGTTCCTGCCGCTCAGGAAGTACCACCGTATCGATTTTAATAAAGCGCAACGTCAGCCTGAACTCACTGATATCGGCACTGAATACCGGAGAAAAGGTTCCGGTATTAATAATTTCAATGGTTTCAATATATTGCTGACCTTTGTCGAAGATGAGCGATCCCTTAAGTTTCTGTGAAGCCTCTTCACCCAACTGGTTCAGATACACAGCAAAACTTGCCTGAAAACGATGTGGATCTTCAGAGAGAAGCTGCAACGTCTCAATTTGAATGATGTCACGCAGTTTCAATGAGGAACTCTGGGGATTGCCATTTTCAGCGTGTTTTTGCTTACTCCTAACAAACTTTCGTACCTGCTTACTGGTTGGCGTTTGCCCATTCATGCTAAGCAAAGTCCATTGCCGGTTAAGCTCTTTTGTCGGCTCGAAAAGCTCAATACTGCTGCTGATATCCCTTCTTCATTTTCATAGCGAGAGATGCGATAAGACCAGTCTTCACGGGAGCTTTGTTCAAATTCAGTGATGGCCCGCGCAACAGTCTGTTGCAAGTAGTGCTGTGAGGTACGCACCGTATGAGACTCAGCCTGTGGTAAAGGCTCCGGGCCAGAAGCCAGGGGCTGTGCCGCAAACCCCATACAAAGATACAACGACCCATACCTGACGTTCATAATATGCCTCTTTGTTACACAAAACAGGCTATCAACCTAGCGGCAGGCTTGTGAAACTGCCGTGAAATTCGTCGCTGGCGGAGGCTTGCAGCAATTACCCCAGGGCCAGACATCGGACAAATCAACATTGGGTATTTTTGCTGAAATCAGTAAGGACATAGATGGCAAGCTATAAATTATCTGAGCTGGCAGAATACTGCATCAACGCATGGACCTCTTAGCAGCATCCGAATGAAGCTAAAAACGATCAGTCCAAAGACGTTAACCCGCTGCGATCCTGGGCCGGTAAAGAATGATCTGTGCTGTGCCCTTACCCTTTTGTTTGGTCATTTCAAATACGCCAGAAAGACCTGCTATTACATCGGTGACTTTGGTTGCGCCATAGCTTCTGGGGTCAAAGTCCGGCTTGGCCCGTTTTAAAAAACTGCCAGCCGGGCCGACATTCACCCAGCCGTCATCATTCTGATAAAGCTCCCAGGCTTTTAACAGAGCGGGGATCAACTCTTCTGCGCCGTTGGTGGTGGTTGAAGGCTTCTTTTCTGATTTGGCTGGCTTGGCCTGCCCGGTATCCAGGTTCTCGGTAAAAATAAAGTCGTCACAGGCATTACGAAAAGATACCGGCGTTTTCTTCTCTCCGACGCCAAACACAAACTTCTCTGATTCTCTGAGCCGGGATGCCAATTTGGTAAAGTCGCTGTCACTGGAGATCAGCGCAAAGGCATCAATACGCTCTGAATAAAGTAAGTCCATGGCATCGATAATCATCGAGGCATCGGTGGAATTCTTACCCGTGGTATAGGCAAATTGCTGAATAGGTTGAATGGCCAGCTCGTTTAAGGGCTTCTTCCAGTTTTTAAGCTGATCGACCGACCAGTCACCGTAGGCCCGCTTTATCAGTACATGGCCATGAGCGGAAATCTCATCGAGTATGGCGCCAAGTTTGGCAAGCTGAGCGTTATCCGCATCAATCAACACGGCTATTTTCTTTTGTACATCCAGATCTTTCATAACACATCCTTATTCAGTTCTTGCGTATAGCGGCATTGCGGAAAGCCCGAACAACCTAAAAAACGATTCCCGGCATGATGACCTCGTTTGGCGGTTCGCTCTGTTAATTCCAGCCCGCATCTGGGGCAGTGTGGTTTTTCATCGGCATCAACCGGAGTTGAAGGCTGTACACCGCGAATCAGCGCAAGCAGACTATGACCATCAATCAGCTCAATGGGCTTATTATGAGCAAATGCCTTAGCCTCCTGAGTAAAGTAGCCGGAGCAGATAATAACAACCTTGGCGGCATGGCTGGCAGTGAGTACGCCAAACATCTCTCTGACGACGCTAACACCCACTTTTTGTGCTCGCCACTGCTTACACTGAACTAAGTTGATATCGCCATTTTTTGAAAGCTGAAGGTCAATGCCACCATCAGCACCGTAATCCCCCTCTACAACCCGATACCCTTGTCGCCGGTAGGCTTCTGCAACCAGTTCTTCAAAGTTGCGCCAGTGCAGCTGGCGGATGGAATTCAGATCCTGTTGTTCATCAAGCTGCCTGGCTTTGCGACGAGCATTCAAAAACGAAAAAGGCGCGGCGAGTAATATAATCAGTGCAAAGTAAGGTGCCGGTATAGCAAGTGAGTTGAACACCGTCTTCAGCACCGGGTTTGCGGTGTTAACAGAAGGCAGAATAATTGCCATGACCAGATAAACCAACCCGGCCAACAACACCGCTACCCACCAGGGGGCCTGAACCAGCAAATAAAAAAAAGCAGGATTTTTGCGTGGCATGGTGTGATCGTCCCTAATCAGATAAAACGCCAGCATATCCGATACCCGAACAACAGTAAGTATCCCCGGAAACATTATTCAACAAAATGCCATACCCAATGTCCACAATCTAAAGAGCCGGATAAGGCAGCGATACGCCTGCATCCACTTTACAACCGTTTCAAAATAAATCACTATGATTCGAAAATAATAATTAATGATCATGAATACAGTGGAACCGCTGAACAACGCTAAGCCTTTTGCTAATAGATTAAAACCGGAATCGGAAATGAAAAGGAATTGTTGGGGAGTAGGAGTATGAGCTCAGAGCACTCGCTCTGGCAGGAGATCCA
The DNA here is from genome assembly GCF_001466725.1 of Lacimicrobium alkaliphilum. Lineage (NCBI taxonomy): Bacteria > Pseudomonadati > Pseudomonadota > Gammaproteobacteria > Alteromonadales > Alteromonadaceae > Lacimicrobium > Lacimicrobium alkaliphilum. The sequence goes on along the minus strand of NZ_CP013650.1, from coordinate 329,414 downwards.
ACAGGGCGAAAGCAAGACTCTGGAATTCAAGCAACAGCTGCCGAAAGGGGAACAATTAGCAAAAACCCTGATTGCCTTCGCCAATACCAGCGGCGGAAAGCTGATACTCGGTGTGAATGATCTGCGCCAGGTTGTGGGTGTAAAGGAAGATGAATTTGATCTGATGGACCAAATTGCTTCAATGGCCCATGACCATTGCCACCCCACCCTGATGCCTAACATCCATCTGGAAACCGTGCAGGGAAAAACACTGGTCATCGTGCAAGTGTACCGTGGTAGCCAGTTGCCTTATTATCTAAAATCCAAAGGCCGGGAAAAAGGCACCTATGTGCGTCTCAGCGCCACTAACCGGCCAGCCAGCCTGGAAATGATTCATGAGCTGGAACGCCAGCGTTTACACCAGAGTTTTGATGAGCAAGCCGCCTGGGATATACCCTTAGCCAACCTTGAGCTGGCACCTCTGCGCAGTGCCTTTGAGCGCATCGGGAAACCCTTCGACAACGCCAGAATGCGGAGCCTTAAACTCATTAAAACAGAACAAGGACAGGATTATCCTACTCATGGACTGCTGATCCTATTGGGCCAGTACGAACAGGCTGAAATCAAGTGCAGCCGCTTCAAAGGCACTGATATGGCAGTATTTCTGGATAAAAAGGAATACACCGGTAATCTGTTCAGCCAGTTGGCACAAACTGAAGCCTTTATAAAAAATCATCTACATCTGAAGGCTGAAATTTTTGGTCTGCAACGTACCGAAACCTACGAAATTCCCATAACCGCAATCCGTGAAGCGCTGGTTAACGCTTTCGTGCATAGGGACTACAGCAATACGGGTAGGGATATTAAAGTAGGCATTTATGATGACATGGTAAATATTGTGTCGCCGGGGGGCTTACCCAATGGATTAACGTTGGATGAGGCCCTCAAGGGCCGGTCGGAAATCCGCAATAAAGTCATCGCCAGGGTATTTAAAGAACTGGGCTATATCGAGCAATGGGGCAGCGGTATTACCCGCCTTCGCAAGCTTTGCCAGCAAGCGGGCAACCCTGAACCAACAATTAAGGAAACCGGGGACTTTGTGGATATCGAGTTTCACCGAACGGTTTCAACCGATGATGCGGAAGGTTCGGAGAAAAGTTCGGAGAAAAGTTCGGAGAAAACACCATCACTGCTTGCGTTGATCCAGCGGGATCCCAAAATCAGCGCCAGATCCCTGGCTGAAGAACTGGGTATTACCTCAAGAGCCGTTGAAAAGCAGATCGCTCAACTCAAACAACAAGGCAAACTCGATCGTATCGGGCCAGCCAAAGGCGGTTACTGGAAGGTTAAGGGATGATGCTCGACACCATCAGTTTTTCCCAGAAGCAGCGCCTGGCTTATATTGATTTCAGTCTGCTGTTTAAAGGCGTTATCTACCGCCAGGATGTAATCAACCGCTTTGAAGTGGGCTTGTCTGCCGCCACCCGTGACCTGAATATTTATAAAGAGCTGGCGCCGGATAACCTGCATTACGATGCCAGAGAACGGCGTTATTTTCAGACCCCGCAATTCAAACCCGTATTTGAGCACGATGCCCGGCGTACCCTGACCAAACTGGCCAATGATATATCTGACGGCTTTGATGCCATCGGCGATATTCACTTCCCGGTGGAATCCCCTTCCAGCCTTAATGTGCCGGATATTTTTATTGTGGCGCGGCTGGTACAGGCCATACTCAACAATAAAGCTGTAAATGTGATCTACACCTCCCTTTCCAGCGGCTCCGGCAGCCGGGAGCTGGTGCCCCATGCCATTGTAGATAACGGCCTGCGCTGGCATGTACGGGCCTTTGATCGCAAAACTCAGAGCTTCCGGGATTTTGTGCTGACCCGTATCAGCAAAGTCACCATTAAAGACTCGCCAGAACAACAGGAACAGGCCCAAGCCGATGCAGAATGGCAACGGCTGATACCGCTGCAACTGGTACCGCATCCAAAGAACGTAGAGCACCCAACAGCAATAGAAATGGACTACGGCATGGAAAACAGCCAGCTACTTATCCAGGTCAGAGCCGCCATGGCAGGCTACCTGCTAAGAAGATGGAATGTGGACTGCACCGAACGCGGCACCTTAAAAGGCGCGGAATACCAGTTGTGGCTGCAGAATCGCTTTACCCTGAATAATGTGGATAATCTGGCGATTGCGCCGGGGTATGGCAAAGGAGGTAATAGGTGATCTTCGATCAACTACTACGACCCCGTGATCAGCAACTAAGCTTAATAGTATAAAAAGGCGTTATATATAAAAAATAAAAACTCATTCAGGTGTTGGAGTAACTTTCATGCTCCACATGTGAACAATATCTTTTCCTGACGACCTGCCTTTCTTTTTACGAACAAAATCATAAACAAGTGATACACCTTTGTTGTTCACAGCATATACCAAGGTAGCCAGCGCTACAGGTTTAGTTCCGAGAGGAGCAACAGAAAATGGTCGGCGATCATAACTTGCTGAACGATGTGCTTGTTCAATGAAACTATAAGCTTTTAACGGGTCATTCGCACCACAAACACTAAAACTTGAGTCTGGGCTAGATACAGTACTGAGGATATGCTCGTAGTTAGCAGATAAAGATTTATACTCCATTCCCACGGCAAATGGTGGAACTCCTATTAAACCTTTTGTGTAGTTTGTGCTAAATGACTCAGAGTTTATCAAGGCACCAAACCTATGCCCTTCATATCCTAAGCAAACAAATAACGTCGAATCAAATGAGTAATTCACATATGGAGGAAGGTACTCAGCTCCTGGACCATCATCAGACAGGTCAAAAGAATAGACTCCTATTGCATTAGTTTTCTTTTCTGTGTAAGCAGTTGGCTGCACATACATTACGTCAAAGTTACGGGACTTTGCATCCAACATCCTCAGAATATGTAACAACTCAGGTACTTGAAGAGAGGTTGCATCCACAAGTACTCTGCCCTCTGGGAGGTTAAAGTCAGAAAGATTATTGATGGAATAATCTTCGTTCGCTATGTTTATCGAGACCGAGTCTCTATCATAAACTGCAGAAGTCAAAACATGACTACGAGTTTTGATATAACTCTCTGACCATATCGTACGATTATCAATCGATTCTGTGGGACAATAAAATGCACAAGAGTATCTCAAATTATTACTCTCCACTTGAATTTCATCAGCAACTCTCGTTTGCCACTTTTCAAATGAAATCACAATAATATACCCTGTTTTTCCTCATCTTCTGTTGCTCGCCATGCGGTCTGATAATGTTTTTTAATCTTTTCATATTCGTCATACGAGCCGACCAAAATACTCTTGAATTGCCGAACTGAAAAAGAAATCCCACGTTTCTTTCGATGAGAAATTCCAAACCTGGGTGAATATATTGGATTAAGTTGAAACTCTTGCGATGTCATTTGAGTTTCATCCTTTATCCGCTTTGAATCGTCAACAATTAGAACTCTCCATGATTTGGCTGATTCGATGAAATCTTCCAACTCTGAATCCTTTCCGGAAAAATCATACTCAATAGTAAATATGTCACGTTCGGGCTCTGTCTGGTAACTGCTTTTCTGGGATATTCTGAAAAGCTCACCAATTCTATTTACCATTTGTGATAACTTATTGCCGTGTGGTGGAAAACTAATTACCTCTTTCACTAAAGCGGAGCTAGTAAGAACAGCACCTTTATGAGATCTTTCCGGGGAAACCTTTGGCATATCTTCAATGCGGCCAAATTCATTAGTTGAATCTTCTTCATTATGTTGTTTGAGGGCATTAAAACATAATTCCTTAAAGTGACGCACATTTGGAGTTGTCATAGTAATGAACCTCTCAAACCCTGCGTATACTGGAAGATTAACGGATGATAATTGTAAATTTAAAGATAGCAACGTATTGAATTCATAGGTACTAATCTTATCTTTTATTTTCTTAGTTCTCCTAGATTTTCTTTCAATATCGTCCATGTAGGCTTTGCTATCATGGCTTTTTTGCTTATACGTTCCATAAAAGGTAATAGCTAAACTTGGATCAGACAGCACACACTTTATTTGCGACTGATTAAAGGCAGATTTAGACAAAGCTTCAGTTATTTTGTTTTTTACTGAATTAAGACTTAACGCCATCGCTGACAGATTTTCTATAGAAGGTGTTGGTAAAATATTTCTAATAAGGCTCAGCACCGCGTCCCTATACTCAGCTTTTTTTCGGTGCTCAATATTTCTTCTATCACCTAAAAATATCGGCTCAATAATTAGATCTGTCGATAAGCCAGCATTTTGCAGTGTAAGTAAAAATATCTCAGCGGCATAAAGCTTATAATCGCTTAATATTAAACTATCCAAATTCTCGACTCTGAAGTCATCGGGAGTTTGCAGCCATTGGTTGCTAGATGTCTGCACTGAGGGCTTAGCATTCGCCTTATATGCGACGTTCCAACAGTAAACATTCGTGGATTCTTTCCTATAGGTATTTATGATTGCTTGTTGGTCATTAGAAAGCAGTTCGAACTCATCAACAAATATTTTTATTTTCGTATGTTCAAGTAAAAGAGTATCTTGCTTCAAACCATCCATCAAATAAATAAACATTTTCTGTGGAATGAGGCTAAGCACGCCGTCTATAACCGGAGGGTTTATTTTTGTGGAAAGTTCATAATTATACTCATCAACTACATTTTTTATTTCATTTGTACTTCTTACTTCTTTTTTTAAAACCTTAGAAACTCGATTAAAAAAACACTTCCCGTTATCTAAATGTGTTTTAACCTCAGGAAAATGATAAAACAATTTATCAATCAATGAGTTTAACTCTAGAAGAATAGAATATCCCATATGTGCGTTAAAAAAATATTCTGCTTTTTCATTGAGCCACTCTTTTTTTAAACCTTGACAGAAAGCAGTATCCGGCTTCCAATACAGTACAATTGCATCAAGTTCTTCTTTGGAAACGTTAATCCGAGCTTTATCAAACCGAGTAGCATGAGAAAAGTATTGTATATAAGTACTTTTTCCAGAGCCTCGGCTTCCCTCTAAAGCTATAGAATGTGAAATCTTTCTGAGATCACATTGATCGATAAAAAATGGAACAACAAACCTGTTATATACACTGTTACTTTCATTTTGCTGCTCCATCCTAGCGGCTGAAAGCTTGTTTAATATATCAATTACTTTCACTAGGCTCTCCTACTAAAAAGTTGCCGCCACTCTGGCTTAATTGGGGAGTTTTGCATCCAGAATATTGAAGGAGATTGGTTGGGACAACCCCACTCAAAGGCTATTGGCAATGCAGAATCGTCTCTTCCTAACCAAAATGGCATATTCTGTGATGCATATCTAGCCTTCATCCCTCGGTAATGAGCCAGTACATTTTGTACGGGATTAATTGGGTCGTTCCTAAATTTACTTTTATCCAAATCAAATAATGAGTGCCTTCTGCCAACTCTTTCAACAGGTAATATCTTTAAGTCGGAATATTTATCCGAAATAGCAACCATACCCGATTCCATGGCAATAAGAGGACAGTATATGATTTTCGGTTCAATTGAACATAAGTTGTTTGCCATAAGATAATCTGAAATCTGGTCTCCACTACCCAATAGATCGTCTATAAGTACAACTGCCTTAGTATCTTTGCTTCGCATTGACAGCCTATTAGTATTTATTAATGAAGAAAGCTGTCTGAATATAGCTCCTCCAGATTCTCCTTCATCACCTTCCATTCTTACAGGTAAAAACTGTATTGGTGAATTCCGTGGATTTTTTAGCAGTTCATCCCATTCAGATAAAGAGATGGTCTGTGGAAATACATCGATACTAATCAAATATTGAAGTAACTCACTATTAAATAATCTAGAAAAACCGGATTCCGCCATTTTTTCGCTGCGAACAATTAATGAATCTAATAGATGGAGAGCTATATACTCATCAGTCCCATTGTCAAAGTTTGATAACCAACTCGTAAATAGATCATACTCCCATGGCCAAATATTAGCTCGACAATACGCCTTAACCCTATCGAGAACGACGGTTCTGAAATCCTGCCAGTCCATTGGTAACTGAATATCAAACATGAGCTATCCTTGAATGATGAAGCTTCTTAATGTTGAATGAGTCAAGTATTTAGCGCCCACTCCCATCGAATTATTCTTTAGCCTTAATAATGCATCGGGATCAGAAAGAATTGACCACAAATGTTGTCTTGTTTGAGTAGAGCAAGCCCTTACCACAATAACGCAATCGCTTACTCGAATACTTCCAGTACCAATAATGGCGGTTCTGGCCAAACATCTAGTACCTACTCTCGCAATCAAGATATCGCCTTGAATAGCTATATCATTTCCAGAGAGATTTGTTTCATTAAGATTTAGTATTTCTGGAGACATTGGTAAATGAGAGGTATGTATAAACTCTTTTTCGCTTTGGTTCAGAAATCTAAAAGATTTACTCCCCCTAAATACTTTAAATTCATCACAATTTATATTAGACGATGAGCTTAAACTGTTGCTTTTGTAGTATTGAAAATCAGCTCTGTTTATGAACTGTTCTTTGTCAATCCAGAAAGATTCACTATTCTCGCCATAACAGATTCTTATCTTTTCATGATTTGATTGTGGCGTATTCGATAAGAACAAAGCAAAGGTCTGAGCATCTGTTCCTTGAAATATACTATGCGGGAGCTGTATCACTTTAGAAACTGTATAGTTACTGCAAAGTAAATCTCTAAGACTTTTCCATCTCTCACCAGAAATAATACCAGCAGGAAGAATGATTCCTATTTCTTGGCCAAAGTTTAATAGCCTTAAATTTTGCGCTAAAAATACTATTTCAGCCGGGATCTTCTTTGTATTGAATGATATTGCATCACTGATCTTTGAATCCCTCAGAATCTTATTAACTTTAGTATCTATAGTCCGAGAGTAAAATGGAGGGTTACTCACGAGGAGGTCTACATTACCGAACTCTTCTGTTATCTTGCTTGGCAGATCAGGATCAAAGCCATCACTCAAGAGAGCTTGTATATCTTTATTTCTTCTTGCATTACAAACATTACTTTCGTCAATATCGACACCAAAGAGATTTGTTCCTTGCCATCGCCTTTTTACAGCATAGAGAAGGCTACCTTTTCCAAAACCGATATCTAAAGCAGTTTTGGGAACGCCACATGACAAATTTCTGACAAGTACGTCACTGTAAAATTCGTCTGTATAGTACTGGTTCAATTCCATTGCAAATACCAAGCTGTGCTATTTCCCAGAGGATATGAGCTTTTTTATAATTAGTTGATGTGGTGTTTTACCACAAATGGAACATAAAACAAAAAACTGACTCAAAGGTCGGTTTATTGAAGCTTATTATCTTGCAAAGAATGGTACCAGAGGCCGGAGCACGATTGTCCGGAACAAGCGTCAACAGCCGCAGGCTGGCCCGAAGGGCGAAGGCCATGGATGGCCTGAGTACTTCGGATACCGGTTCTAGTCTGGCTAATTAAATTCAGGTACAAAAAAACCGACTCACGTCGGCTTTAAGTAACTCTCAAGGAGTTGGTACCAGAGGCCGGACTTGAACCGGCACAGTGTTGCCACCGGCGGATTTTGAATCCGCTGCGTCTACCAATTTCGCCACTCTGGCATCCTATTTTCGGATGTGCAAAGCTCTAAAACTTTGCAAATCTTTGCAAGCATTTTTTCGCTTTTTATAGTCAAAAGGTGCTTACCTTTCAATGACTTGCCAGTGCTATCATGATTAGACGCGTTGTTTTTCGAATCCGCTGCATCTACCCATTTATTCGTCACCTCCTGTGACTCACCTGCTACGCAGGCCAGCTAAAGCTGTTCAAATTTGTTCCCGACAAATTTGTCGCCACTCTGGCACTGTTTTGTGTTTCTCTCACCTTGATAGCGAGAGGGCCGCATTATAGCGGCTGGCTTTGGCCTTGCAAGTATTTTGTCGTACCCATAGAAAAAACGGTGCCGGAATCCGGCACCGTTGCAGTGACGTTAGCGCACGCTCACTAAAAACCAAGCCTCTGCTGCTGACTCCAGCCATCGGGGACTACCCAGGCTATTCTCACACAAAATGTTACCCGATAACATATAATGATATGTTTTTTGTGATTTATTAACTACCCGAAATCTGAAATAATCCCTATTAATTTCAAAAAGATACACTCCATTCAAGCTTCGGGATGTTTGCACCTGGAGCTCCGCTACACTTGTTTTCCCGGCCATTGGTAAGAATAATGACAACAACTAATCAAGCGGTGTACCACTGATGAGAATTGCAATAACAGCTAGAGTTATCGTCCGCACCCTGGCCTTTGCCGGGCTTGTTGGCTGGCTGCCGGTCTGCGCCGGGGAATCACCAACCCGACATAGCCAGGATATGATCACAGACGGCGTATTTACTCAGGGCATTGAAGGCCCGGCGGTAGACAAGGATGGTATTCTTTATGCGGTCAACTTCGCCGAACAGGGCACCATTGGCCGGATAATGGGCGAGAATCAGGCCGACGGTTTTGTGATTTTACCGGGCGATTCGGTGGGCAACGGTATTCGTTTCAACAGCCGCGGGCAGATGCTGATCGCCGATTATGTGAATCACAATATCTGGGCGGTGGATATGTCAGACCGCAGTTTGTCTGTGTATGCCCATGAGCCGGCCATGAACCAGCCCAATGATATTGCCATCAGTGCTGATGATATTGTCTATGCCAGCGATCCAGACTGGGCTTCAGGCACAGGTCAGTTATGGATGATCACCCCGGAGGGTGACAGCGAGCTGATTGAGTCTGGCATGGGTACCACCAATGGTATTGAAGTCAGCGCCGATGAACAGTACCTGTATGTGAATGAATCGGTGCAACGGCGGGTATGGCGCTATACGCTGAGTAAGTCGGGGCGCCCCGTGGATAAAACCCTGTTTTATCAGTTTGAGGATCATGGTCTGGATGGTATGCGCAGCGACAGTCTCGGCAACCTCTATATTGCCCGCTACGGCGCAGGAAGCATCGTGGTGCTGTCACCTGAGGGCAAAAAAATTGATGAATACCGCCTCAAAGGTCAGCACCCTACTAATCTGGCCTTTGGTGGTAAAGATGGCAGACAGGTTTATGTAACCATGCAAAAACGCGGTGCCATCGAAACCTTTGAGGCCAGGCATCCGGGCCGGGCTTTTAAACTGCATCAGTAACCCGATGGTCGCCAGCCTTTATCCGGGCTGGTACACTGCGACCACAAGCACATATTTTTCACGAACTTATGACTCAGCAAGGTGATTCTTTTCCCCGGGCAGGTTTTCTGCGCCGGCTTGCCGCGATGATCTACGATGCACTGGTTGCCGTGGCTGTGGGCATGTGCGCGGCACTGGTGGCGATTGTGGTGCTGGTGATATTGCTGGAGAATAATGTGCTGGATAAGCAGGGCATGGAGCACAGCAGCGCGGTGATTCAGACCTCATCTTTGTATAAGACCCTGATCCAAATCTGGGTCGGTGGCTGGGTGCTCGGCTTTTTTGTCTGGTTCTGGCGCAATGGCGGCCAGACTATTGGCATGCGGGCCTGGCGTTTACGTTTGTTCAGCACTACCGACCAGCCTCTGACTTACAGCCGTGCGTTGTGGCGTACCTTATGTTCTTTGTGTGGCTTAGGGACCTTGCTGGTGTTGCTGGATGTCAGACATAAACAGTCTTTACAGGACCACCTGGCAAAAACAGAAATGCTGGTACTCAGCAAAGAAGCCAACCATCACCGATCCTGGGGCAAGGTTTAGCTTTCTGCAAATTGCAGCATGTTACGGCCTCTGGATTTGGCCTGATACAAGGCTTTATCCGCTTCCCGTAATAAGCCTTCCAGACCGCTCCGGGAAGCAACCCCGGTGATGGCACCGATACTGACAGTGACACTGATTTGCTGTTTTTCGCCCATGAATTTTGACGAGGCTATCTGCTGTAACAGCCGGTTCGCAATCGCATTGGCTTCCCGTTTGTCAGTCTGCGGCATCAGCACGCCAAACTCCTCTCCCCCGAGCCGGCCCACTAAGTCACTTTTTCTGACCCCACTTTGGATCCTTTTTGCCACTTGCTGTAATACCAGGTCGCCAGTGGCATGACCATGCTGGTCGTTGATCGGCTTGAAATGATCGATGTCGATCATCAACAGTGTACAGGGCTGTGAGGCCGGCAACGTCAGTTGCTTCGCCGCCAGATCAAAAAAACCACGGCGTGTGAGCGTGGCGGTCAACACATCTGTATTTGCCAGCCGGATCCATTTACGTTTTTCTCTGATAGCGTGAAACATCGGCAGGATTAACGCGGTCGCAACCGTTAACAACAGATGGCTGAACAACGCCAGTTGGCCGACCCCGGCGGTAGCTATTGTCGGCGAGGACACCAACAGGTAAGACAGTCCCTGCAGTGTCATTACCAGCGCATGGGCTACCATCAATATCCGCAGTAGCAGCACAACAGCCACGAAGCTGTCTTGTTGTTTTGCCAGCATGCGCTCGGTAATTACAAAAAACAGCGCCATCATCAAAGACGCCACGGCCCCTATTGAGATACCGATGAAAACAGCCAGTGCCAGTATCAGCGCTGTCAATGCGAAGATGGGCAGATACGCTAATATCCAGCGGTGTGTATCTTTTTCGGCACTCGATTGCGTCACCCCCCTTAACAACAGATAGGAGGAAAAAACCAACAGAGTGTAGCCGGGCATATTCAGTGAGATATTAAACCAGTGCTGGCAAAGCAGCAGCAAGCTTCCGGCCACGAAACATCCGCAGGCCAGTGACCAGCTCAGGAATGCCTGTTCACGCTCATGATAGAAGTAAATCGCTACCAGATAACCGCTGACCATCAGGTTTACCATCAGGGCGGCGGCGATACCGGAAGGAAGCAAAACGTCCATTGTATTGATACCGGGTTGGTTGAATGGGCTAAGACTAATCATCAGCCAGTCTAGCATGAGCAAAGGATGAACCATTGAGCGCCTTTAATACCTGACAGGTCAAATCCATACCTGATTTATTGATCCACTTAGAGCCGGGTACTGAACAATAATTGATCAACATCAAGGCATAAAGTTCTGAACGTGACTAGGCTAAAAGCTCTACGTCATGTAAAAGGATTGAAAATGAGAAATTTACATCTGATAGCAGTGACAACTGCATTGTTACTTACAGCCTGTACTCAGGGGCCGGAATCCCCAAGAGGTTTCAGCCTGCCAGAAGGCGATCCTCAGGCAGGAGAAGCGGTGTTCATTGCTTATCAGTGCCTGGCCTGCCATACCATGCAGGGATTTGAAGATACTGATACAGAACAACAACTGGCAAAAAGAGTTCCTTTAGGTGGCGACGTAAAAACCATCAAAACCTATGCTGAACTGGTCACCTCAGTGATTAACCCGTCCCATAAAATCGCCCCGGGATTCAAGCGGAAGGGCTACACCGATGAGCAGGGCCAGTCGAAAATGCGCAATTACAATGATGTGATGACGGTTACAGAAATGACCAATCTGGTGGCCTTTCTGCAGCCGAAATATAATCTGAAGCCCTTTAACCGCACTAATTACCCGCAGTATTTCCCGTAAGACAGAAACGCTGGGGTATTAATGGCTTAATGCCCTTACTTCTCTGCGTCTCTGCGTGATTTCAGGCTTTTATTTTGTTGATCTCGCAGAGGCGCTAAAACGCAGAGAATACGGATGTAGGTCGGGATTTATCCCGACAGAGATGTATATGCCAGCCTTCGCCGTCGGGATAAATCCCTACCTACAATCAATCCCCACCTCCGAAATAGGATGATAATTTTCTGTGGTCCCGGATTCCGCTTCGCTGCATCCAGACTACGCCAACTGAACTCTGCAACTCCGCGATACATCTTGTCAACGTCTGAGCAGGTATACGGCCAGGCCGGCAAATAGCAGGCTGGGCAATAGCGCCCCCACTGCTGCCGGGAGTTGATACACCAGTGATAAGGGACCAAATACCTCATTGGCGATAAAAAAGCCGAAGCCTGTCAGCACCCCCATTATGACCCTGGCGCCCATGGTTACGCTGCGCAGCGGGCCAAAGATAAACGACAATGCCAGCAACAACATCACACCCACCGTGACCGGTTGCAGTACCTTGCGCCACAGGGCCAGCTCGTAACGACTGGCATCCTGGCTGTTGCTGCGCAGGTAAGTGAGATAATCTTTCAGGCCCTTGATCGACAGGGCTTCAGGTTTAACCGTTACCACCCCCAGTTTGTCCGGGGTCAGGCTGGACTGCCATTTATCCCTCGGCTGGCGGGTAACCTTAACCTGTTCCTCGGTAAAAACGGTAAGGGTCACATCCCTCAGGCGCCAGCTCTGGCCACTGAAGTTGGCCTGCCCGGCATTAACAATGCGGGTCAGATTCAGCTCATCATCAAACTGGTAGATACTGATATCCAACAGCTTGTCACGACTGAGTACTTCGCCAATGCTGACAAAATCACCACCATCTTTGGCCCATACCAATCGCTGGGAAGAAAACAAACTGCCGCCGGAAATGGCCTGAGTCCGGATTTCCTTGGCCTGGGCCTCACTGACCGGCGCCACCCATTCGCCCATGGCCATCACAAACACCACCATCAGCAGTGCCGATTTCATTGCTGCGCCGATGATACTCAACCTGCTCATACCCGCGGCCTGCATCACCACCAGTTCACTGTTGCTGGCCAGCATACCCATGCCTATCAGGCCGCCGATCAGGGTCGCCATAGGGAAAAACTGCTCAATTTCCCTTGGAATGCTCAGTAATACGTAGATACCGGCAATCATTACATCGTAATCGCCACGATCGATGTACTTAAGTTGTTCAACAAACTTGATCAGGCTGCTCAGACCAATCAGCACCACCAGCGTAATAAATACGGTACCGATCAGTGTCCTGGCCAGATACAGATCCAGTGTACGAATCATCGTGATGCTCCTCTGAACCTGGCCCGCATTCTGACTCCCAGTGGGCGCCTGCGTACAATCAGAAAGGTTCCGATAATTAACATCACTCCGTGCACCCACCACAGACCGATCACGGCGGGTACGCCACCGGTTTCCAGGGCCTTGCGGCCGGCCATCAGCAGCATAAAGTAACCAAGATACAACAACAGGCCTGGAAAAATACGCCCAAAGCGCCCCTGTCTCGGATCGACCGCACTGAGCGGTACCGCAATCAACACCAGCAATGGCAGAGACAGTGGAATTGCCAGACGCCATTGCCATTCTGCCAGTGCTTCGATACTGGGATCCTCTAGCAACTGAGGCGTCGGGTATGCTGCCAGCTTGCGGCTCTGGTGTTCGGCCTGACGCTCAGCAATTTGCACCTGATACTCATCAAAAGCCACCTTGCGGAAACTTGCCTGCCCCTTTGTGCCTTCAAACTGCAGTCCCTGGCTCAGCACCAGCTTTTCAGCGCCATCGGCCTCCTGCTGAACGCTACCGAAATTGGCATAAATGATCCTGAAGTCCCGACGCTCCTCTTCCTGCTCCTGCTGGGCCAGAAACACCCGCTCCAGTTGATTGTCGCCGGAGCCGATATCATGCACAAAAATCACCGCCTTCTCGTTGGCGGTTTGCTGGAAGCGCCCCGGAATCAGGCTGGTCAGTCCCGATTCGGCACTGACCCGTTCTTCCAGTTGATATTCCACTTCCATCGACAGGGGCGCCAGCCACAGGGTCAGCAATGCAGAAAACAGCGCAATAATCATCGCCAGCACCAGCATTACCCGTGTCACATACCATTCGCTGACACCACAGGCGTGCATTACCGCCATTTCATGATCTACATAAAAGCGCCCATGGGCGAGCATAATGCCTAAAAATAAACTTAATGGCAGGATCAAAGAGGCCAGTACCGGCATGTTCAGGGCCAGAAAACCCAGCACCAGTCCGGCCGGAATATCACCGTCAGTGGCTGCCGCCAGAACACGGACAAATTTCTGGATCACGAAGATCGCCATCAGCACCAGAAAGACGGCAATTTGAGACTTCAGGGTTTCCCTGAGTAAATATCGGAAAATCAGCACAGCCGTTCCATACAGAATACGAGTTCTCGTCGCCTGAATACTGTGCTTGCGGATCTGCAGAGGCTGAGTAAACTGACGCTTTTAGTGGAATGCTGTGAATTTTTAAGTAAACTTAACATTTTCACAAGTTTAATTTGCGATTCCGGCCTTTTTAAACGCTTTCTGGCACAGAATGATTCAAAAAACCGGCTGACAACATCCTGTTTGATCTGTCAGTCTGTGGATGACGGGCCGGAACAATAGCAAAAGGCTAACGCACAGACTGACGTAACACCAGTACAGATGGGGTGATGAATGGAATTTAGTGTAAAAAGTGGTAGTCCGGAAAAACAGCGCAGCGCCTGTATTGTGGTGGGTGTGTTTGAACCCCGTCGACTGACACCGGTAGCCGAGCAACTGGATGAGATCAGCGGTGGCTATATCAGCAACCTGCTGCGCCGGGGCGATCTTGAGGGTAAGGCCGGGCAGATGCTGCTGTTGCATCATGTACCCAATATTCTCAGCGAACGGGTGTTACTGGTCGGTTGTGGCAAAGAGCGGGAACTGGACGAACGCCAGTACAAACAAATCATCGCCCGTACCATCAGCAACCTGAATGAAACCGGCTCCATGGAAGCGGTCTGCTTTCTCACCGAACTGCATGTTAAAGGCCGTGATACCTACTGGAAGGTGCGTCAGGCGGTGGAAGCCACTCAGGACTGTCTGTACACCTTTACCCAGCTCAAAACCAAAAAGGACGAACCGCGCAGGCCGCTCAGAAAAATGGTCTTCAATGTACCCACCCGCCGCGAACTGGCGACAGGCGAGCGGGCCATTAATCATGGTCTGGCGGTGGCAACCGGGGTAAAAATCTGTAAAGACGTGGCCAATATGCCACCGAATATCTGTAATCCCCGTTATCTGCTTGAGCAGGCCACTCAACTGGCTGAACAACACGAGTCTGTTACCGTTGATTCGGTGGATGAAAAGCAGATGGAAGAGCTGGGCATGCAGTCCTATCTGGCAGTGGGCCGCGGTTCTGAAAATGAATCCATCATGACACTGATTCATTATCAGGGCGCCGCCAACCCCGCTCAGGCACCTGTTGTGTTGGTCGGCAAAGGCCTGACGTTTGATTCGGGCGGTATCTCCATCAAGCCCTCTGAGGCCATGGATGAAATGAAATATGACATGGGTGGTGCCGCAGGTGTACTGGGCGCCATGGCCTCGATCGCCGAGCTCAACTTACCGATAAACGTGATAGGCGTACTGGCCGGTTGCGAAAATATGCCCGATGCCAACGCTTATCGTCCTGGCGATGTGCTGACCACCATGTCAGGGCAGACGGTAGAAGTACTGAATACCGACGCTGAGGGCCGTCTGGTGCTGTGCGATGCGCTGACCTATGTTGAGCGCTTTAATCCCGAACTGGTGGTAGATGTGGCCACCCTGACCGGTGCCTGTGTTATCGCCCTGGGCAAACATGCCTCGGCGGTGCTCAGCAACCATAATCCACTGGCCCACGAGCTGATCAGTGCCTCTGAACAGAGCAGCGATAAAGCCTGGCGTTTGCCATTGTGGGATGAGTATCAGGAACAAATCGAAAGCCCCTTCGCCGATATGGCTAATGTGGGCGGCCGGCCGGCCGGTACCATTACCGCCGCCTGCTTCCTTTCCCGTTTCACCAAGAAATATCACTGGGCACATATGGATGTGGCTGGCACAGCCTGGGTCAGTGGTGGCAAAATCAAAGGTTCAACCGGACGCCCGGTACCCATGCTGACTCAGTTTGTGATGAATCGCGCCGGTATCGAAACCGAGGACTGATGCTCAGATGGCAGAGGTAATCTTTTACCTGCTTGAGCAGGAAAAGGTCGACGATAAGCCAGCGCCCCATGCGCTGGCTTGTCAGTTGGCAGCCAGGCTTTATCGGGCTAAACAGAGCTGCATGATCCTGTGTGAGACGCAACAACAGGCAGAGCAGATGGATGAATTACTCTGGCAACTGCCCGCCGAAGCCTTTGTACCACATAATTTAAGTGGTGAAGGGCCGCCGCGGGGCACACCGGTGCAGATTAACTGGCAACTGCCACAACGATTAAGCCAGCAAGTGGTGATTAACCTTCAGCAACAATGCCCGGCCCTGCCCGGCAATGTCCGTCAGATTTACGATTTCGTGCCTGGGGAAGATGCACAAAAGCAGCAGGCCAGAGAACGATACAAACATTATCGCGCCGCGGGCCATCAACTGGATACCCGCCCCGCAAGCAGTTTAGATGAGAGCCAAAATGGATAAGACGTTTAATCCGCAGAACATCGAGCAGCAACGTTACCAGCAATGGGAAAAGAACGGCTATTTCAAGGCCAGTGGCAAGGGTGATCCCTATTGTATTTTACTGCCGCCTCCCAATGTTACCGGCAGCCTGCATATGGGCCACGCCTTTCAGCATACCATTATGGATGCTCTGATCCGTTACCACCGTATGAAAGGGGACAATACTCTGTGGCAATGTGGTACCGATCATGCCGGTATCGCCACCCAGATGGTGGTAGAACGCCAGCTTAACGCCCAGGGCAAAACCCGCCATGATCTGGGCCGCGACGCCTTTATCGA